>JBBSBZ010000190.1:0-6830 GCA_038250795.1 Burkholderiales bacterium
CCGCCCGTCAAGCTCTACAAGGAAGGCGTGATCGACGACGAGATCCTCTCGATCATCCTCAGCAACATCCGCATCGCCGACCAGCGCATCGGCGACATCAAGGCGCAGTCGGCGGCCCTGGCGACGGGCGAACGGCGACTCGCGGCGCTGCTCGACCGCTACGGCGACGCGACCGTCGACGAGGCGATCGTTGAGCTCAAGCGCCGCGCCGCGCGCCAGATGCGCGAGAGGATCGCGACCATTCCCGACGGCGTCTACCTCGGCGAGGCCTTCGTCGACTCCGACGGCGTCGTCGACGAGCCCTTGAAGATCGCGATGAAGATCACCAAGACGGGCGGCGTCGACATCGAGCGCGCCGCGCTCGAGTTCGACATGAGCGGCTCGTCGCCGCCGTGCAAGGGGCCGATGAACAGCGTCATCGCGACGACGCGCTCGTCGATCTACCTCGCCGTGAAGCACGTCTTCCCGGAAGCGGCGATCAACGCCGGCACGTTCGAGCCGTTGCACATCGTCGACCCCGAAGGCACCTTCCTCTACGCGCACTACCCGAGGCCGGTCTCCGGCTGCGCCGCCGAGGTCAGCCAGCGCATCGCCGAGGCGGTGTTCGACGCGCTCGGCCGGGCGATTCCCGACCAGCTCTTCGCCGCGCCCGCCGGCACGAGCGGCAACCTCGGCGTCGGCGGCTTCGATCCGGAGAAGAACCGGGCCTACGTGATGTACGTGATCTCGGGCGGCGGCTACGGCGGCAGCCCGGCCGGCGACGGCATCTCGAACGGCTGCTCGACGATCGGCATCTCGAAGACGACGCCGATCGAGATCATGGAGCAGCTCTACCCGGTGCTCTTCGAGGAGTACTCGCTGCACGAGGGCTCGGGCGGCGCCGGCGAGCATCGCGGCGGCTTCGGCGTCAACTACCGCATCCGCCTGCGGCGCGGCGACGCGCGCGTCTCGATGGTGATGGACCACGGCCGCGCCGGCCCGCCCGGCGCCCAGGGCGGCGGCGCGGGCGGCGTCAACAAGGTGAGCGTGATCCGGGGCGGCGTCGCCTACGTGCCGCCGCATCTGTCGAAGGACCAGGACATCGAGATCCATGCCGGCGACGTGATCTCGGTCTCGACGCCGGGCGGCGGCGGCTTCGGCCCGGCCGGCGCGAGGCCGGCGGCGGCGCGCGCGCGCGACCTTGCGCTCGGCTACTACACCGAGGGCGAGATCGAGCGGGCCTTCGCGCCGGCGGCCTCGCCGCCATGAGCGACGCACGCGGCGACAGCCCCTGCGTCGACATCTGCCGGATCGACGAGAAGACGGGCTGGTGCGAAGGGTGCCTGCGCACGATGGACGAGATCGCGGCGTGGGGCACGCTCGATCTGCCGACGCGCCGCGCGATCCTCGACCGGCTGCCCGAGCGCTGGAATCAGGTCGTCGGGCCGGTGCGCGAGAGCCGGCGATGACGACGATCGACTTCTGGTTCGATCCGATCTCGCCCTACGCGCACCTTGCCTTCCAGCGCCTGCCGGAGGCGTTCGCGGGGCTGTCGTACAGCGTTGCCTACCGGCCGATCGTGTTCGCCGCGCTGCTCAAGGCGTTCGACCACAAGGGCCCGGCCGAGATCGAGCCCAAGCGTGCCTGGACCTTTCGCCAGGTGCACTGGCTCGCGCATCGCCATGGCCTCGCGATCGACACGCCCGCGCGCCATCCCTTCAATCCGATCGCGCTTTCGCGCCTGGCCTGGGCCTCGGCGCCCGAGGGCATGACGCCGAGCCGCCACGCCTGCGCGGCCCTCCTCGAGCACGTCTGGTGCGGCGGCGCCGACGCCGAGGATCCGCAGCGCGTCGCCGCGCTCGCCGCGCGACTGGCGCCGCGCCTCGATCCGGCGAGCGACGAGGTCAGGCAGCGTCTGCGCGACGAGACCGACGCAGCGCTCGCACGCGGCCTCTTCGGGGTGCCGACGATCGGTGTCGGCGAGCGGCTCTTCTGGGGATTCGACGCGCTCGACATGGCGGCGGCGCTGCTGCGCGGCGACCCCTGGTTCGACCAGCCGCACTGGCAGCGCGAGGGTGCGCCGAGGCCCGGCATCAAGCGGCGCTGACCGGCACGTAGCGCACATCGGGCTTGCCCGTCTCGGGGTTTTCACCCAGGGAACCGGGCTCGAGTTCCGTCGGCGCGCAGCGAAATGTCGTCACTATTCGACTTGCGGTCGCCGGGGGGCGATACGTTCAAGCACGGAGGGAATCCAGATGGTCACGAAAGCAGTGCCGGTGGGCGCACAAATCGCCCGGCCGATGACGCGCGAAGAGAAGAAAGTCATCTTCGCGTCCAGTCTCGGAACGGTCTTCGAGTGGTACGACTTCTATCTCTACGGTTCGCTGGCGGCGATCATCGCCAAGCAGTTCTTCGCCGCTCTCGACCCGACGGCGGCGTTCATCGCCGCGCTTCTGGCCTTCGCCGCGGGCTTCCTGGTCCGCCCGTTCGGCGCGCTCGTCTTCGGCCGCCTCGGCGACATGATCGGCCGCAAGTACACCTTCCTGGTGACGATCCTGATCATGGGCACGTCGACGTTCATCGTCGGCCTGCTGCCCGGCTACGCCTCGATCGGCATCGCGGCGCCGATCATCCTGGTCGGTCTGCGCCTGCTCCAGGGCCTGGCGCTCGGCGGCGAGTACGGCGGTGCCGCGACCTACGTCGCGGAGCATGCCCCGCACGGCAAGCGCGGCGCGTACACGTCGTGGATCCAGACGACGGCCACGCTCGGTCTCTTCCTCTCGCTGATCGTCATCCTCGGCTCCAAGGAGATCCTGGGCGACACGGCGTTCAACGACTGGGGCTGGCGCCTTCCGTTCCTGCTGTCGTTCTTCCTGCTGATCATCTCGGTCTGGATCCGGCTCAGCCTGAACGAGACACCGGCCTTCAAGAAGATGAAGGAGGAGGGCAAGACATCGAAGGCGCCCCTGGCGGAATCGTTCGGCCAGTGGAGCAACGGCAAGATCGTCCTGCTCGCGCTGCTCGGCCTGACCGCCGGCCAGGGCGTGGTCTGGTACACGGGCCAGTTCTACGCGCTCTTCTTCCTCACCGCGCAGTTGAAGGTCGACTCGACCACGGCGCAGCTGATGATCGGCGCGTCGCTCCTGCTGGGCACGCCGTTCTTCATCATCTTCGGCACGCTCTCCGACCGGATCGGGCGCAAGCCCATCATCATGGCCGGCTGTCTGCTCGCCGCGCTGACCTTCATCCCGCTCTTCCACGCCCTCACCCAGGCCGCCAACCCGGAGCTGGCGGTGGCGCAGGCCAAGAGCCAGGTCGTTGTCCACGCCGACCCGGCGCGCTGCTCCTTCCAGGGCAGCCCGATCGCGCGCGAGATCGACTTCAAGACGCCGTGCGACATCGCCAAGCGGTTCCTGGCACGCAGCTCGGTCAGCTACGACAACGTCGATGTGCCGCCCGGAACGGTCGCGACGGTGACGATCGGTGACAAGACGATCAGCCCGCCGGCGGCCAACGTCGTCAACCAGAAGTTCGATGCCGAAAGCGTCGCCAAGGTCTCCGCCTTCCAGAAGGAGATCGCTGCCGAGCTTGCCGCCGCCGGCTATCCGGCCAAGGCCAAGCCGATCGGATTCATGAGCGGGCAGTGGTGGAAGGTCGTCGGCATCCTGTTCATCCTCGTGGTCTACGTGACGATGGTCTACGGGCCGATCGCGGCGATGCTGGTCGAGCTGTTCCCGACCCGGATCCGATACACGTCGATGAGCCTGCCATACCACATCGGCAACGGCTGGTTCGGCGGCCTGCTGCCGACGACGGCGTTCGCGATCGTCGCCTCCACCGGCAACATGTACAACGGCCTGTGGTACCCGATCGTCATCGCGGCGATGACCTTCATCATCGGCACCTTGTTCATCCGCGAGACCAAGGACGTCGACATCTACGCTCACGACTGAACGGGGCGTCCCGTCTCCAGAGGCCGGTCGCGAAAGCGCCGGCCCTTTTTTCATGGGCGGCGCCGCGAGGGCGAGGACGTCGCAGCGAAGGCCGGCGTCACGAACGCCGGCGCCGCTCAGGCGAACAGCGCTGCGTGCTGCTCGCGCAGCAGCTTCTTCTGGACCTTGCCCATGGTGTTCCGGGGCAGCTCGGCGACCACGAAGAGGGCCTTGGGCACCTTGAAGTTGGCGATCCGCGCCTTCAGGATCGCGATCAGCGCGTCGCCTTCGAGCGGGGCGCCGTCGCGTGCCACGACGACCGCCACCACGGCCTCGCCGAAGTCGCCATGGGGCACGCCGATGACAGCGCTCTCGGCGATGCCGGGCAGCTCGTTGAGCACGCTCTCGATCTCGGCCGGATAGACGTTGTAGCCGCCGCTGATGATGAGGTCCTTGCTGCGCCCGACGATCGAGACGTAGCCGCGCTCGTCGACCAGGCCGACGTCGCCGGTGCGAAACCAGCCGTCGGCGGTGAACTCTTCCTTCGTCTTCTCGGGCATGCGCCAGTAGCCCATGAAGACGTTCGGCCCGCGCACCTCGATCGAGCCGACCATGCCCGCGGGCAGAGGCTCGCCTTCGGGCCCGGACACGCGCAGGCCGACGCCCGGCAGAGGCAGCCCGACCGTGCCGCCGCGGCGCTCGCCGTCGTAGGGATTCGAGGTGAGCATCGCCGTCTCGCTCATGCCGTAGCGCTCGAGGATGGTGTGGCCGGCGCGCTTCCTGAACTGCTCGAAGGTGTCGAGCAGGAGCGGCGCCGAGCCGCTGATGAAGACACGCATGTTGCGGCACGACTCGCGCGTGAACGAGGGCTCGGCGAGAAGGCGAACGTAGAGCGTTGGCACGCCCATGAACACGGTCGCGCGCGGCAGCTCGCGGACGACGCGCCTGGCGTCGAAGCGGTCGAGCCAGAGCATCTTCGCGCCGGCCAGCAGCGCACCGTGCGACGCGACGAAGAGCCCATGCACGTGGAAGATCGGCAGCGCGTGCACGAGCACGTCGCCGCCTTCTTCGGGCGTGCGCCAGCGCCAGTACGACTTCAGCGTCAGCGCGTTCGAGAGCAGGTTGCCGTGCGTCAGCATCGCGCCCTTGCTGCGCCCGGTCGTGCCGCTGGTGTAGAGGATCGCGGCCAGCTCGCCGGCCTGCCTGGCGGCCGGCTCGTGGCGATCGCCGAAGTGGCCGGCGCGCTCGAGCAGGCTGCCGCTGCGGTCGTCGCCGAGGGTGAACACCCAGGTCGTACCGGCGGCGAAGGCACGCTTCGAGGCCCAGGCGAAGTCCTTCGGGGCGCACACGAACACCGCCGGCTCGGCGTCGCCCAGGAAATAGGCGACCTCGTCGGGCTTGTACGCCGTGTTGAGCGGCAGGTAGACATGGCCGGCGCGCAGCACCGCGAGATAGAAGAGCAGCGACTCGACCGACTTCTCCACCTGAACCGCGATCCGGCTCGACGGCGGCAGGTCGAGCGAATCGAGCAGGTTGGCGAGCCGTGCCGTGGCCCGCTCGATGTCGTTCCAGGTGTAGTAGAGGCCGGCCTCGACGACCTCGATGGCGGTGCGCTCGAGGTCGCGCGGAAAACCGGCGCGAAGGGCGACGAAGAGATTGGCGTTGGCGGAAGAGGAAGTCATTCGCGACGGGAAGGAGAGTGAGGAACGCGGTCGTGTCGCGCAATTCTGGCCTCGCCGCCACGAGCGTCAATCGGACTGTCCCTCGCGGTCACGCGGTCGCTAGACTCGTCTGCATGGGAGGACGTCGACGCGAATCGCGCGGGCTCGTGCATGCCCCGCGTGCTGCCGCATCGCTCGTTCTCGCCGCGGCCGGCCTCTGCGCTTCGGTCGCGGCCACGGCCCAGGACGCGGGTGCCGGTGCCGCGCCGACACCGACACCGACACCGACACCCGAGAGCGCTGCGGCCCCTGCGCCCGCGCGCCCCGACCAGCTCGCGCCGGTGCAGGTCACCGGCAGCCGTCCCGACGAGGTCCAGGAGCGGCGCCAGTCGACCGCGGCCAAGATCATCATCGGCCGCGACGAGATCGACCGCTACGGCGACTCGACCCTCGGCGACGTGCTGAAGCGCCTGCCCGGCGTGACGATCCAGGGCCGCCCCGGCCGCGGCGGCGCGATCCGCCTGCGCGGCCTCGGCAACGGCTACACCCAGATCCTGCTCGACGGCGAGCGCGTGCCGCCGGGCTTCTCGCTCGACTCGCTGTCGCCCGACCAGATCGAGCGGATCGAGATCCTGCGCGCGCCGACCGCCGAGACCGGCGCACGCGCCATCGCCGGCACGATCAACATCATCACGCGCGAGGGCTACAGCAAGCGGGTCAACGATCTGCGCCTGGTCGCGGCGTGGGAGAACCAGGCGCTGCAGCCCTCGATGGCCTGGACCCGCAACATCGTCGCCGGCGCCTGGACGATCAACTACTCGCTGACCGCGTTCGCCCAGAACCGAGACAGCAGCAGCACGACGACGACGCAGGACAACCGCCTCGACGACGGCAGCGCGCGCCTCGGCCAGGTCGACGACGGCTCGGTGCGCGAGCGCCGCCACGGCCTGCACGCGACCGGGCGGCTGCAATGGCGCGGCGACGGCGGCGTCGACCAGCTCAACCTCACGCCGATCCTCGTCTACGGAAGCGGCACGACGCATCGCCAGGGCCGACTCGCGCAGACCTGCGACGGCGCGATGCCGCCGTGCGATCCCGCGCCCTACGACACGAGCGCGACCGAAGGCAGCGGCAGCTACTCGCTCGCCCGCCTCAACGCGCAGTGGAACCGTCGCATCGCCACCGGCGGGCGCATCGAGACGCGCGTCGGCGTCGGCCAGGCCTACGTCCCGAGCCACAGCTTTCGCACCGAAACCAC
>JBBSBZ010000191.1:0-6780 GCA_038250795.1 Burkholderiales bacterium
GCGCCGACCTCGGGCAGGACGACGACGTCGCGCGCGGCAACGCTGCTGCGCGCGACGTCGGCAAAGGCTTCGGTGGTGACGACGATGACACGCAGGCGGCTTGCGAGCGCATTGGCCAGGGTGGCCGACAGCACGCTCGCGTCGCCAAGACGCTGGGCCAGCTTGTGCTCGGGCCCCTTGAAGCGCGAGCCCTGGCCGGCCGCCAGAACGATCACCGAAGGTTGTGAAGACATGGGTCGAGGATGGGAGACACGGTGCGATCGAGGAAGTGGGAGGTCTACGTAAGGCCTTTCCCCCAAGCAACGATCGCCTCGGGCGCCGATCGAGCACAGGGCAAGCGTCGGGCCGGGCCCTGCGGTTTTCTATACTCGTTCGATGACCGATATCGCCGCGCTGCGCAAGAGCTACGAGCTGGCCGAGCTCGACGAGTCGGCCTCCGACGCCGATCCCCTGAGGCAGTTCGAGCGCTGGCTCGATCAGGCGATCGCCGGGCGGCTGCCGGAGCCGAACGCGATGACGCTGGCCACGGTCGGCGCCGACGGGCGACCCTCGACGCGCATCGTCCTCGTCAAGGGCATCGGCGCCGAGGGCATCGTCTGGTTCACCAACTACGACAGCAGGAAGGGCCGCGAGCTCGCGATCCATCCGTTCGCGGCGCTCCAGTTCCACTGGGTCGAGCTCGAGCGCGTCGTGCGCATCGAGGGAACCGTCGAGAAGGTGTCGGACGCCGAGTCGGACGCCTACTTCGACTCGCGTCCGCTCGACTCCCGGATCGGCGCCTGGGCCTCGCCGCAAAGCCAGGTGATCGCCTCGCGCGTCATCCTGCTCGCCAACGCGGCGCGCTACGGCGCGAAGTTCATGCTGAGGCCCCCCCGGCCGCCGCATTGGGGTGGCTTTCGCCTGCGGCCCGACACCTGGGAGTTCTGGCAGGGACGCAAGTCGCGGCTGCACGACCGACTGCGCTACCGGCGCGAGAAAGACATCTGGATACGAGAGCGGCTGGCACCCTGACGGGCAAGCCGCGACAATCGCGCCCGCCGCTTCCGGCCCGCCGCAACGACATCGCGTGAACAGTCTCTTCGTGTTCCTCGGCATCGAGTCGTGGAAGCCGGTCATCGGCGCGCTTCTCCTGCCGCCGGTGCCGTTCCTCGTCCTGGTCCTGTTGGGTGCGCGCCTCTTGCTGCCCCGGCGCGGGCTCGGCTGGCTGGTGATCCTCTTCTCGGTCGTCATGCTCTGGCTCTCGGCCTGCACGGGCGCGGCGCGTGGCCTGGCGCAGCTGATCCTGCCCTCGCCCGCGGCGCTGAGCTTCGACCGCGTCCGCGAACTGCGCGCCGATGTGCAGGCGAAGCGACCCGTGGCCATCGTCATCCTCGGCGCCGGCACCGAGGCCTTCGCGCCCGAATACGGCGTCAGCAGCCTGACGCCGCTGTCGCTCGAGCGACTGCGCTACGGCGTGTGGCTGGCGGCGCAGACCGGCGCGCCGATGGCGTTCAGCGGCGGCACCGGATGGGCGCAGGCCGGCTCGACGGCCGAGGCGCGCGTCGCCGGCAAGGTCGCGGCGGAGGAGTTCGGCCGGCCGATCAAGTGGATCGAGGACGACTCGCACGACACGCGCGAGAACGCGGCCCGCACGATGGCGCTTCTGAAGTCCGCCGGCATCGATCACGTCGTCCTCGTCACCAACGGCTGGCACATGGCGCGGGCGCGGCGCGCGTTCGTCGAAGCAGCGGGGCCGGACGTGCGGATCGAGCCGGCGCCCATGGGGCTGGCGCGACGGGTCGACACGCCCGTGCTGGCCTGGCTGCCGAGCTCGACCGGATTTCGCGAGGTGCGCGAGATCCTGCGCGAGGTCGTCGGCCGGGCCTCAGGCGCGTAGGCGCCCTCGCCGCCCGACCGGCGCGACACCGATGGGCTGGCGCGGCCACCTCGCTCTCGACTACCGCGACGCAGGCGGCCGATCCATCGTCCGCGACCGCCACGACGGCCCGCTGCGCGTGCTCAGGAGCCTGCACCCGGAAGGCGCCGTCTGCCACAGCGTGCTTGTCCATCCGCCGGGCGGCATCGTCGGCGGCGACCAGCTGTCGATCGCCATCGGTCTCGAGCCGGGCGCTCACGCGCTCGTGACGACGCCGGGGGCGACGCGCTTCTATCGCTCGTCCGGCGCGACGGCCGAGCAGTCGACGCGGATCGTGGCCGCGGCAGGAAGCCGCATCGAATGGCTGCCGCTCGAGACGATCGCCTACAGCGGCTGCGAAGCGACGAACCGGACGAGCTGCCACCTCGAGCCGGGCGCCGAGATGATCGGCTGGGACCTCACCGCCCTCGGCCTGCCGGCTTCGGACCTCCCCTTTGTCGCCGGCCGCTTCTCTCAATCGATCGAGCTGCCGGGACGATGGCTCGACCGCGCCACGACGCGCGCCGACGATGCGCGCCTGCTCGACTCGCCGCTCGGCTGGAACGGCCGGCGTGTCCTGGCGACGATGTGGTTCGCCGCCGGCGCCGCGCTCGCCGAGCCCCGCCGCGACCAGCTGCTCGCCGCGGCCCGCGAAGCCTCACGCGGCCACGACCTCGCCGCCAGCACGGGCGCGACATCGCCGCAGGACGGCATCGTCGTCGTGCGCGCGCTGGCCGATCGGGTCGAGCCGGCGATGGACCTGATGGTTCGCACCTGGCGCGCGTGGCGGCCGGTGGCCTGGGGTCTTGCGGCGTGCGTGCCGAGAGTCTGGTCGACCTGATCGTCGTCGACAGCGCCGTATGATCTCCGGCACACCCTTGCTGGCACCGCTCTTGCGAGCGGATGACCAGCCTCGCAACCCCGCGAACCGCCGACGCCGATGGACCTCACACCGCGCGAAAAGGACAAGCTTCTCGTCTTCACCGCCGCCCTGCTCGCCGAGCGCCGGCGCGCGCGCGGCGTCAAGCTGAATCATCCCGAGGCGATCGCGCTGATCAGCGCCGCGATCATGGAAGGCGCGCGCGACGGCAAGAGCGTTGCAGCCCTGATGAGCGAAGGCAAGGCCGTGCTGACGCGTGCCGACGTGATGGACGGCATCGCCGAGATGATCCCGGACATCCAGGTCGAGGCGACCTTCCCCGACGGCACGAAGCTGGTGACGGTGCACCAGCCGATCTCCTGACTCACGCGAAGGCCACTCGATGAAGCTTGCCCGCACGATGCTCGTGTTCATGCTGTCCGGCGCTGCGCTCGCGCCGTCGGCGTCGGCGCATTTCACCGGCACGGGAACGCCCCACTGGCACTCGGGCGACGCCCTGGGCCTGCTGGTGGTCATCGCGCTCACGGGACTGGCCGCCTGGATCGACCGGCGCGGACGATGATCCCGGGCGAGATTTTCGCGGCCGCGGGCGAGCACGTGCTCAACCCCGGTCGGCGCAGCGTCAGGCTGGTCGTCGAGAACACCGGCGACCGGCCGATCCAGGTCGGCTCGCACTACCACTTCGCCGAGACCAACGCGGCCCTTCGCTTCGATCGCACGGCCGCGCACGGCATGCGCCTCCACATCGCCTCGGGCACCGCCGTGCGCTTCGAGCCTGGGCAGCAGCGCACGGTCGAGCTCGTCGACCTGGCCGGCGCGCGCCAGGCCTACGGCTTCCGCGGCCTGGTGCAAGGCAGTCTCTGATGGCCACGATCTCGCGCACCGCATACGCGGAGATGTTCGGCCCGACGGTCGGCGACCGCATCCGCCTGGCCGACACCGGCCTCATCGTCGAGGTCGAGGACGACTACACATTGCGCGCCGGCGGCTACGGCGAGGAAGTGAAGTTCGGCGGCGGCAAGACGATCCGCGACGGCATGGGCCAGAGCCAGCGCGTCTCGGCCGAGGTCGCCGACACGGTCGTGACCAACGCGCTCGTCATCGACCACTGGGGCATCGTCAAGGCCGACGTGTCGATCAAGGGCGGACGCATCGCCGCGCTCGGCAAGGCCGGCAACCCGGACGTGCAGCCCGGGGTCGACATCGTCATCGGCCCGGGCACGGAAATCATCGCCGGCGAGGGAATGATCCTCACCGCCGGCGGCATCGACTCGCACATCCACTTCATCTGCCCGCAGCAGATCGAGGCCGCTCTCGCGAGCGGCGTGACGACGATGCTCGGCGGCGGCACCGGCCCCGCGACCGGCACCTACGCGACGACCTGCACGCCCGGCCCGTGGCACATCCACTCGATGCTGAAAGCGGCCGAGTCGTTCCCGATGAACCTCGGCTTCATGGGCAAGGGCAACGCCAGCCTGCCCGAGGCGCTCGTCGAGCAGGTCGAGGCCGGCGCCTGCGGCCTGAAGCTGCACGAAGACTGGGGCACGACACCGGCGGCGATCGACAACTGCCTGTCGGTCGCCGACCGGCTCGACGTGCAGGTGACCATCCACACCGACACGCTGAACGAGTCGGGCTTCGTCGAGGACACGGTCGCGGCATTCAAGGGCCGGGCGATCGCGACCTTCCACACCGAAGGCGCGGGCGGCGGCCATGCGCCCGACATCATCAAGCTCGCGGGGCTCGCGAACGTGATGCCGTCGTCGACCAATCCGACCATGCCCTACACCGTCAACACCGTCGACGAGCACCTCGACATGCTGATGGTGTGCCACCACCTCGACCCGGCGATCGCCGAAGACCTCGCCTTCGCCGAGAGCCGGATCCGACGCGAGACGATCGCCGCCGAGGATGTGCTGCACGACCTCGGCGTCTTCTCGATGATGTCGAGCGACAGCCAGGCGATGGGCCGCGTCGCCGAGATGATCGTGCGCACCTGGCAGGCCGCCGACAAGATGAAGGTGCAACGCGGCTGGCTCGCGCCCGAAGGCCCGATCGGCGCCGCCTGCGCGGGCGATTCGCGCAACGACAACTTCCGCGTCCGACGCTACATCGCCAAGTACACGATCAATCCGGCGATCACGCAGGGCATCTCGCACGAGGTCGGCTCGGTCGAGCCGGGCAAGCTCGCCGATCTCGTCCTCTGGAAGCCGGCCTTCTTCGGCGTCAAGCCGTCGCTGGTGCTCAAGGGCGGAATGATCGCGATGGCAGCGATGGGCGACCCGAGCGCGTCGATCCCGACGCCGCAGCCGGTGCACTTCCGGCCGATGTTCGGCGCCTACGGTTCGGCACTCGCCGTGTCGTGCGTGAACTTCACGTCGCAGGCCGCGGTCGACGCCGGCATCGCCGAGCAACTCGGCCTCAGGCGTCCACTCAGCGCCGTGCGCGACACGCGCTTCATCGGCAAGGCAAACATGGTCCTCAACAACGCCACGCCGGAGATCGAGGTCGACGCCCAGACCTACGAGGTGCGCGCCGATGGCGTGCTGCTCACCTGCGAGCCGGCCGCCGTGCTGCCGATGGCGCAGCGCTACTTCCTGTTCTGAGCCGTTGCCGGCCGACATGAGCGCGCCGCTGCTCATCGCCAGCAAGCTGATCGCCGGCGGACGCGGCCTGGCGCCGACGATCGTGCGTCGCGCCGCCGTCGTCGAGCTCGACTGGGACACGCGCCAGAAGAGCCGCTTCGACGCCGTCGACTCGAGCGGCCGCAGCATCGGCGTGTTCCTGCCGCGCGGTCGCATCGTGCGGGGTGGCGACGTGCTCGTCGCGGAGGACGGCTCGCTCGTGGCGGTGAAGGCGCGCCGCCAGCCGATCCTCGTCGTCACGGCCGGCGCGGATCCCGGCTCGGCGCTCGCGCTGCTGCGCGCCGCCTACCACCTCGGCAACCGCCACGTGCCGCTCGAAGCACGCGCCGATCGGCTCCAGCTCGAGCCCGACCACGTCCTCGCCCAGATGCTGGAGCGCATGGGACTGCACGTAGAGAGCACCGTCGGTCCGTTCGAGCCCGAGGCCGGCGCCTACGACACGGCCTCGTCGGGACATGGACACGATCACGCGCGGGGCCACGATCACCAGCACGATCACGCGCGCGAGGCCGACTGATGACTGCGCTCCGACGTCGGCGTCCCGTGCGACGCGCGCTCGCGCGACCGCTGTCCGGCACGGCGCTCCTCGAGCTGATGCGGCTCGCATCGCCGAGCCTGCCGGTCGGCGGCTTCAGCTACTCGGAAGGTCTCGAGGGCGCAGTCGATGCCGGTCTCGTGACGAACGAGGCCGAAGCACGGCGATGGCTCGTCGACCAGCTCCATCTCGGCCTCGGCCGCGCCGACCTGCCGATCGTCGCCCGTGCGCTCGCGGCCTGGCGCCGCCGCGACGATGCGCGCATCGCCGAGCTCAACGCGTGGTTCGCGACGACGCGTGAATCGAGCGAGCTGCGTCTGCAGACCGAGCAGGCCGGCCGGTCGCTCGCGCAGTGGCTGAAGCTGCGCGGCGCCGGCGAGCCGCGCCTGCGCTACCTCGAATCGCTCGCACCCGCACCGACCTGGCCGATCGCCTTCGCTCTCGCCGCCGCCGACACCGTCGCCGAGCCGCGCGACGTCCTCGTCGCCTTCGCCGCCGGCTGGGCGGAGAACCTGACGCAGGCCGCGATCCGGTCCGTGCCGCTCGGCCAGTCGGGAGCGCAGCGGATCCTGTCGGCGCTGGCCGCCGAGATTCCGTCGGTGGTCGACGCGGCGCTGACGATCGGGCTGGCCGACATGCAGTCGTTCACGCCGACGCTCGCCATCGTCTCGGCGCAGCACGAAGTCCAGTATTCGCGACTCTTCCGATCCTGACCGAGCCCGACCATGAGCCCCTTGCACGACATTCCGCGCCGCACCCGACCCCTGCCGCCGCTGCGCGTCGGCGTCGGCGGCCCGGTCGGCTCGGGCAAGACGACGCTGGTCGA
>JBBSBZ010000192.1:0-6739 GCA_038250795.1 Burkholderiales bacterium
CCGAGCCGAAATCGACCGGACCGGTTGCGACGAACGGCAGCACGAAGCGCGGCGCCAGCTCGGTGAGCGCGCGCACCTGCCCGGGCCCGATGCGGCCGGCCCGGACGACGAAGCTGCGAATGCGCCGAGACGGTTTCACGGCAGCTTCGCCCACGGGGGGTCGAGGCGGGCGGTCATGAGGATGCGGTCGGTGTCGTCGCGGTCGGCTCGGCACGTGTAGGCGACCGAGTCGCAGGAGCAGCGCCGCTGATGGTAGTGGGTCCAATGCAGGGATGCGTGGGCGCGTCGCTCGCCAATGCTGGCGAGCGCTTCAGCGTGCGAACGCGCCGGCGACGACCTGAATCAGCGCCCCAGCGGCGATTCCGGCGCCGAACAGTGGCAGCGCAGCGAGCTCGCGCCGAAGGTCGAGCAAGCCCATCCGATTCTGCACGGCCAGCGTCAGCACCGCGTTCACGAGCGCCGTGGCGGCGATCCCCGCGACCGCACCGCGCGCGCCGAACACGGCATGGCCGAGTGGCACAAACGCGCACAGTGTCCCTAGCCGAAGCGCGTTCAGCAACGACAGCCGCTTGACCCGGCGCAGGGCGATCAGGCACTGGTCGAACACGCTGAGGTAGGACACCGCCAGCGTCATCGCGACCGCGCTCAGCATCCACCCGGCACCCGCATACCGCGGGTCATAGAGCCAGCGCACGATGCTGCTTCCCAGCATGGTCATGGCGCCGGCAGGAACGAGGCAGGCGATGGCGAGCGGCCGGCGGATGCGATAGAGCGTCTGCCGCAGGGCGCCCGGCTTGTCGCGAACCACCTCGCTCAGCGCCGGCAGCACGGCTGCGCCGATCACGCCCTGGACGGCACCTTGCAAGGCAGCGATCAGCAGCAGCGCGATCGAATACAGCCCCATCGTCGGCGCATCCAGGTACGCGCCGAGCAATATCCGGTCGCCGCTCCCGAGCAAGAACGACAGAGGCGAGGAGACGACGACCCAGGTGCCGAACCGGCGGATCTCCTCGAAGGCGGCGCGATCCCACTCGAGGCGGTTCGGCTGCCCGGGCAGCATCGTGTGGCTCAGCACGGTGTGCAGCGCCGAGCCGAACAACCAGCCGGCCGCGAGTGCCCGCACTGACGGATCGAACTCGGCCCACGCCAGGATGAACGCCGTCGTCGCGAACTGGCAGACGAGATCCATCTTGGTCAGGCGGGCGATCGACAGGTTTCGACGCGCCGCCAGGATGCGTGTCGACTGAAGTCCCTCGCTCACGCCGATCACCGACAAGGCCGCGATCAGCCACGGCAGGCGCGGATCGGCATAGACCGATTGCGAGGGCAGACCGCCCCCGGCCACCACGAGGGCCAGCAGCCCGGCGGCGCCGAGCGCCATCACCGTGACGAGGGCACCGCGGCCGACCTGGACCAGCCACAGCGTGTTCAGGAACTTGGGTTCGTTGCCGCGGGGGCTCTGACTCGCGAGCGCGCCCAGACCGACGTCGCACAGCATGCCGATGCCGGTGAACACCACGTAGATCACGCTCATGACGCCGAACATCTCGGGCGCCAGCAGCCGCGTCAGGACAAGGTTGCTCGCGAAGCGCACGGCCTGCGCGCCGAAGTGACCGCCCAGCGCCCAGCCGGCCGTGCCGACGAATCGGTGCTTGAGCGAGCGGGTCGGGATCGGGGGCGCGGTCGGAGTCATCGGCGAGCCCGATCAGAACCGACTGGAGCGCGCGTCAGTTGATCTGCCTCAACCGCATCCGAGCCTGTCGCCGCCGGGCGCGGGAGAGTGCACAGGCGGCGCGTCGGCCGTCCCGTGCCGATAGAATTCGAGGCCGACGCGGGTGTAGTTCAATGGCAGAACGGCAGCTTCCCAAGCTTCATACGAGGGTTCGATTCCCTTCACCCGCTCCATCAGGTTGACGTTCATCTCGATCCGCCACCGTTCTTTCGGAGGCTGCAGAAAACTGGCCTCGGCGTGTTCATCGATCGCCTGCGAGCCTGCTGCCGATGCGCGCCGTTGGCACGCGGTTGTCCCTCGATTTCTTTGATTCGGTTCTTGCCGACCGCATCAGGAGATCGTGTGAACCCTACCGAAATCCGCCCTACCGGCATCGACCGAAACCACGCGCGTCGGCGAAGGCTGCGCGACCTCCCCAGAAAACGGACCCCATGACTGCTGATACCCCTCTTGCACCGGAGTTACCGGCGAAGCGGCCGATCAGCGCCGGGCCGGGTGTGGCGGCGCCTGCGGCTTGCTAGGATGCTGCGCAGCCATGGATGCCTTCAACCCGATCTCGCACTTCGACCAGTTGCTCGAAGCCGCAGCTGCCGAACCCGAGCCGCAGCGACTGCTCTTCGTCTTCGCGACCGCGGGGCTCGCGCAGGACGCGACGATCGAGCAGCGCGAGCGTCATGCCGACGGCCGGGGCGGCGCGCTGGCGCCGCTGATGTGCGTCGACAAGGCCCCCGACGAGCTGTCGGGATTCGAGGCACTGGTCGACGAATCGCGGGCCGCGGGGCCGCCCTGGCAAGTCCTGTTCGTCGCTGCGTTGGGCGGTCGCGACGGCCAGCCTCCGCATGCCACTCAGGTCGAGCAAGCCCTGCAGACGCTGGTCGAGCGGGTTCGCGACGGCCGGTTCGAGGGCCTGCTCGCGCTCGATCCCTCCGGCGCCCCGCTGCACTTCGAGTGACCCGAGGTCGGCGGGCGAGGGCGCCGCGAGGCCGCTTTGCCTGCCGTGGTACCGAGCCCTGTCACGCGTTGCGACGCCAGCCCGGGCCGGTTTCAACGTCGGGATGCGGGCTGTGCTGCGCATCGACGGCCGGTCCGAGACCGATCGGCGACGGAAGCGTCGTCAGGATCTTCAGGAAGAGCGGCCGGAAGGGATCTTCGGTGTCGTGAAGCGTCAGCGGGTCGCGGTTCTGAATGAAGGCGGCATCGAGCTCGGCCCAGTCTGCAGGAGAAAGCACGCGTTCGGCCAACGGCAGGATCTGGATCTCCTCTGCGCGGATGTGTTCGAGGTACGAAGCGGCATAGGCACGCACCGCCGTCTCGAACCGCAACAGCCGACTCTCGCTGTCTGCCGCCTCGCTCATCATCTCGAGCTCCAGCACGTCGTGCTCGAGTTCGCGAACCGCCGCGTGGCTGCGCGCGTGGTCGGCATCGAGCCGCTCCAGCACGTCGTCGAGCGACGCGGTTCGTTGGCGGATCTTCGGGAAGAGCAACTCGCTCTCCTTCGGATGGTGCACCCGTTCCGGGAACTGGTCGATGTAGTAGAGCATGGCCCGCAAGACCGTGAAGTCCGGAACGCGGGCGTGGCGACGGCATTCGGTGAGGAGCAGGTCGATCGAGCGCAGGACGGCGATCAGGACGGCGTGCTCGTTGCGGATGATGCGCAGTGTCGGATGCGAACTCATGGGTGCGGTTCCTCGCGGTGCGCAGGACATCCGGCGTTCGGCACCGACCCGAGTGTGATTCGATGCAACGACGCGACCTTGATCGGCATCAAGTCCCGGGGGCCGGCCCGTGCCATTGCGCCTGGCGGCAAATCCCGCGGGGGCCGCGCTCGGGCCTGCGCTCGACCCGGCCGCTGCGTTGATTTTCGACAAGTCGGCGCGTCGACGGGCGTGCCATCCTCGCGCGGTTGCCGGGAAATCGCACGTCACGCCCCTTGGAATCCAACCGCAAAGACGAGACTTCGCAACGCAAGGCGCTGTCGGTGCTTGTCGTCAGCACGCTGGCGTTCACGGTCTGCTTCATGGTCTGGATGATGTTCGCCGTGATCGGCATTCCGATCAGGAAGACGCTCGGCCTCAACGCCACCGAGTTCGGCCTGCTGACAGCCATGCCGGTGCTGACGGGCTCGCTGGTCCGCGTCCCGCTCGGGCTCTGGACCGACCGCTATGGCGGCCGCATCGTGATGACGCTGCTGATGGCGTGCACGGTGCCCGCCATCTGGCTGATCTCGTATGCCACGCAGTACTGGCACTTTCTCGTCCTCGGGCTGTTCGTGGGCCTCGTCGGCGGCTCGTTTTCGGTGGGCACCCCGTACGTCGCGCGCTGGTTCCCGCGCAGTCGCCAGGGCTTCGCGATGGGCATCTTCGGCGCCGGCAATTCCGGCGCCGCCGTCAACAAGTTCGTCGCGCCTGCGCTGGTCGTGGCCTTCGGCTGGACGGTGGTGCCGAAGGCCTACGCGATTGCGATGCTGGTCACGCTCGCCGTCTTCTGGTGGTTCGGTGCCAGCGACCCCTCGCATCTGGTGCGGGGCAGAGCGAGCCTTCGCGAGCAGTGGAAGATGCTCGCGGATCCGAAAGTGCTTCGCTATTGCCAGTACTACAGCATCGTCTTCGGCGGCTACGTCGCGCTCAGCCTGTGGATGGTGCAGTATTACGTCGGTGAATACGGGCTCGATATCCGGATCGCGGCCTTGCTGGCCGCCTGCTTCGCCTTGCCTGGAGGCGTCTTGCGCGCGCTGGGCGGCTGGCTCGCCGACAGGTTCGGCGCCCACGCCGTCACGTGGTGGGTGATGTGGGTCAGCTGGATCAGCCTGTTCATGCTGAGCTACCCGCAGACCACCTTCACCGTGACCACCGTCGAGGGAGCCCGGACCTTTCACCTCGGCCTCGATGTCTACGGCTTCACCGCGTTGATGGCCGTCCTCGGGATCGCCTTCGCGTTCGGCAAGGCCAGCGTCTTCAAGTACATCAGCGACGACTATCCCGGGAACATCGGCGCGATCAGCGGCATCGTCGGCCTGGCCGGCGGACTCGGCGGCTTCGTCCTGCCGGTCATGTTCGGCGCGCTGGTCGACATCACCGGGATCCGCTCCTCGGCATTCATGCTGCTCTACGGAATCGTCTGGATCTCGCTGATCTGGATGTATTTCAGCGAGGTGCGCGGCACCGAGGTCATGGGCACCCGTGCCGCCCTGTCGCCGCGGGTGGCGGGCGCATGATCCGGCCGGCGTGAAAGGTACCGACATGAGCCCACCCACCCGAGGTCGCGTCCTGACGATCTGGACCCCGGAAGACAAGGCCTTCTGGGCACAGCAGGGCGAGGCGGTCGCGAAGATCAACCTCTGGATCAGCGTGCCGGCGCTGTTTCTCGCGTTCGCGATCTGGCAGGTGTGGAGCGTGGTCGCGGTCGGGTTGCCGGCGCTCGGATTCAAGTACTCCACCGACCAGCTGTTCTGGCTCGCCGCGGCACCGGCGCTCTCGGGTGCGACCCTGCGAATCTTCTATTCGTTCATCGTGCCTGTGGTCGGCGGTCGCCGCTGGACGGCGATCTCGACCGCGACCCTGCTGATTCCGGCGCTCGGCATCGGCCTGGCCGTGCAGGACAACACGACGAGCTACACGACCATGCTGACGCTCGCGCTGCTGTGCGGGTTCGGCGGCGGCAACTTCAGCTCGAGCATGGCCAACATCAGCTTCTTCTTTCCGAAGGAGCGAAAGGGTTCGGCGCTGGGGGTCAACGCCGGGATGGGCAACCTGGGGGTCTCGGTGGTGCAGTTCCTGAGCCCGCTGGTGGTGACGGCCGGCATCTTCGGCATCTTCGGCGGCGGCCCGCAGGCCATCGTCAGGGGCGGCCAGATGGAGCAGGTGTGGACCCAGAACGCGGCCTTCATCTGGGTTCCGTGGATCGCCCTTGCGTCGCTCGCTGCCTGGTTCGGCATGAGCGACATCGCCGACGCCAAGGCCTCGTTCGCGACCCAGGCGACGATCTTCCGGCGCAAGCACAACTGGCTGATGTGCCTGCTGTACCTCGGCACGTTCGGCTCGTTCATCGGCTACGCGGCCGGCTTCCCGCTCCTGATCAAGGGCCTCTTCCCGAGCGTCAATCCGCTGGCCTACGCCTGGCTCGGGCCGCTGCTCGGCGCGGCCGTGCGGCCCTTCGGAGGCTGGCTCGCCGACAGGCTCGGCGGCGCCCGCGTCACGCTCTGGAACTTCGTCGTGATGGCGCTGGCCGTGGTCGGTGTCCTCTTCTTCCTGCCCAAGGGAACGTCGTCGCCCTACGTCTTCCCGTTCGGGCCGGCGTCGGGGAGCTTCACCGGCTTCTTCCTGATGTTCCTCGTGCTCTTCCTCACTACCGGCATCGGCAACGGCTCGACCTTCCGCATGATCCCGGTGATCTTCCTGAACCTGGCGATGCGCGGAGTCGATGCGAAGAACGGCGCAGAGGTGGCACGTGCCACCAGGAACGGCAACACCGAAGGTGCCGCGACGCTCGGCTTCACGGCCGCGATCGCAGCCTACGGTGGCTTCTTCATTCCGAAAAGCTACGGCAGTTCGATCTCGATGACCGGCGGCCCCGAGGCCGCGCTCTGCGTCTTCATCGCCTTCTATCTGGTGTGCATTGCCGTCACGTGGTGGCACTATGCGCGCCGGAATGCACCGATGCCGTGCTGATCGTCCGGAGACCCCGATGAGCCATTTCCTCGACCGACTGACCCATTTCTCGCAACCGAGGGAAAGCTTCGCCGGCGGCCTCGGTGTCACGACCGGCGAAGACCGGACCTGGGAAGACGCATACCGCAACCGCTGGGCCCACGACAAGATCGTGCGCTCGACCCACGGCGTCAACTGCACCGGCTCGTGCTCGTGGAACATCTACGTCAAGGGCGGCATCGTCACCTGGGAGACCCAGCAGACCGACTACCCGCGCACCCGTTGGGACATGCCCAACCACGAGCCGCGCGGCTGCTCGCGCGGCGCGAGCTACAGCTGGTATCTCTACAGCGCCAACCGG
>JBBSBZ010000193.1:0-6720 GCA_038250795.1 Burkholderiales bacterium
GCCCGGAAGCGGCTCGGTCGCCACGCCGGCGTTGTTCGGCAGCTTCTTCTCGAGGGTGATCGTGTCGCCGACCTTGGCCGCCTGGAGCTCCTTGATCCCCGCGATCAGGAAGCCGACCTCGCCGGCCGAAAGGCGCTCTCGCGCGACCGAGCGAGGCGTGAAAACGCCGAGCTGGTCGGCGCCGTAGACGGCGTCGCTGGCCATGAGGCGTATCCGCTCGCCGCGCAGGAGCTGGCCGTCGACGACTCGAACCAGCATCACGACACCGACGTAGTTGTCGAACCAGGAGTCGATGATCATCGCCCGGAGCGGCGCGTCGGGCCGGCCCCGTGGCGCGGGCATGCGGTGCACGACCGCCTCCAGGATCTCGTCGATCCCCTCCCCGGTCTTCGCGCTGCAGGGAATCGCGTCGTCGGCGTCGATGCCGATCACGTCCTCGATCTCCGCCCGGGCGCGCTCCGGATCGGCCTGCGGCAGATCCATCTTGTTGAGCACCGGCACGACCTCGACGCCGAGGTCGAGGGCGGTGTAGCAGTTGGCGACGGTCTGCGCCTCGACTCCCTGGCTCGCATCGACCACGAGGAGCGCCCCTTCGCAGGCCGACAGCGACCGGCTCACTTCGTAGGAGAAGTCGACGTGCCCGGGCGTGTCGATCAGGTTGAGCTGATAGGTGACGCCGCTTTTGGCGATGTAGCTCAGCGCTGCGGTCTGGGCCTTGATGGTGATCCCGCGCTCGCGCTCGATGTCCATCGAGTCGAGGACCTGCGCCTCCATCTCGCGATCCGACAGTCCGCCGCAGCGCTGGATCAGGCGATCGGCGAGCGTCGACTTGCCGTGATCGATGTGCGCGATGATGGAAAAGTTGCGGATCAGGTCCATGTCTTCTTCGTGGGCGGAAGCCGTCGAGCTCGTCACAACGGCGCAGTCGTTGCCTCGACGTTCACTTCGAGGAGCGAACTCAAGCGTGACGAAGCCACCCGGAGGAGACAAAAAAAAGGCACGTCGAACTAATGACGCGCCTTCCAACAAAACGTATGGCAACTGCTTGTTGGGATTTCATTGTAGTCAAAACGCTGGTCGCGCAAGCCGCGCCAGGACTTGATTTCTCTGCGTTGCAGCGTGCCAACAAAGATTCTATGCACAGGTTATCAACAAACCCCTGTGGACGTCCTGGGGGCAATTTTTGGTGTTCCCGATCCCCGGCCTGAACGCAGCAGGGCGCCTTCTATTAGCAAAGAAGCGAGTCTCGCGACCCTGCGCTAATATAAGTATGCGCACACTATCTTAAGGCTCATTTCGCCGAACGGACGATGGCGAACCGGGCGACGTCGCCGCTGCGGACCAGCAGCGTGATCGGCTTGGCCTTGTCGAGCTTGGCGATGACCGCCTCGAACTGCTTGGCGCTCGTGATCTCGACGTTGTCGACCGTCGTGATGATGTCGTTCTCCTTGATGCCGGCGCGGACGGCCGCCCCTTCCGCGGTGTCGACGTGAACCCCGCCCTTGACCTTGGACTCGCGCTTCTGCGCGTCGGTGAGGTCGGAAACGCCCAGCCCGAAGCTGCCGACCGGGGTCGCAGGCTTCTCGCGATCGGGCGCCTTGCGGGCCACGGTCCGCTCGGGCTCCAGTTCCGCGACGACGACGCTCAGGTCGCGCGTGCCTCCCCGGCGAAAGACCTGCAAGGCCGCCTTCGTCCCGGGCTTGATGGCCCCGACGATCCGCGGCAGGTCGACGGAGCCCTCGACAGAACGGCTGTCCACCTTGGTGATGATGTCGCCCGCTTCGACACCGGCCTTTTCCGCCGGCCCGCCCGCCTCGACCGACCGCACGAGCGCGCCCGACGGCTTGCCGAGACCGATCGCCTCGGCGACCTCGCGGGTGACGCGTTCGATCACGACGCCGATCCGGCCGCGGATCACCCGCCCGTTGGCCCGAAGCTGCTCCGACACCCGGAAGGCCTCGTCGATCGGGATCGCGAAGGAGATGCCCATGTAGCCGCCCGATCGGCTGTAGATCTGCGAATTGATGCCGACGACCTCGCCCCGCATGTTGATGAGCGGGCCGCCGGAGTTGCCGGGGTTGATGGCCACGTCGGTCTGAATCAGCGGCAGGAAGCTGTCGGTGTCGCGCGCCTTCGCGCTGACGATGCCCGCGGTCACCGAATTCTCCAGGCCGAAGGGCGAGCCGATGGCGATCACCCATTCACCCACCTTCAGCTTGTTCGGGTCGCCCACGCGGACCGACGGCAGGCCCGTCGCCTCGATCTTCACCAGGGCGACGTCGGAGCGCTTGTCGGAGCCGATCGTCCTGGCCTTGAACTCACGCTTGTCGGGCATCGTCACGATCACCTCATCGGCGCCTTCGACGACGTGGGCATTCGTCATCACGTAGCCGTCGCCGGTGAGGATGAACCCGGAGCCCACGCCGCGCTGCTGGGGCTCGCTTTCGGCATCGGGCGCTCGCGGGCTCGGTCGATTGGGAATCTGCGGGATCGGGATGCCGCGACGCCTGAAGAAGTCGAGCATGTCCTCGTCGAGTTCGCCCGAGCCGCCCCGTGTGGCCCGCACGCGCTCGGTCGTGCGGATGTTGACGACCGCCGGGCCGACCTTGTCGACAAGTTCGGTGAAGTCGGGCAGGCCCTGGGCGTGCGCTTGGGCCGCCAGGGAACCGAAGGCGACGAACAGCAGCGCGGCGGCACCCTGGCTCAGGCGTTGCACGGGCATACGTGAAGAGGTCGTGGAGGGCGGCATGTTGGAAGATCGGTGGAGACGGTGCAGAAGTGATGTGCGGGCGTGCCGAAGCGCGATCGCGAGGCCGCTAGCCTAGGGCTTTCTTCGCTGCAGCGCTGCGGCGAAGATGCGAAGGGTCGCTGGCGGCGTGTCGCCGACGATCGTGATCCACCAGTCGCCGTGGCGCTGCGACAAGGTCGAGGTCGCCCCGAGGGAGACGAAAACCGGCTTGGGATGGCGATTGGAGCGGTAAGGCTCGATGAACACCGACACGTACGTCAGCCCGTCGGAGTAGATGCTCTGGATCACGGGCGGCGACGCCGGCTCGCCGGCGACGTCGTCGGGCGCTTCCATCTGCCGGCTGACGCAGCTCACCTGGCGAAAGCCCGGAGCGACCTCGTTCATCGTCCAGCCCTCGCTCTCGAGGCGGGTCGGCGTGAGCACGGGTTTGACGACGCGAAACCCGTCGAGCTGCTTCATCGCGCGCAGCACGCTCTCAGGCTGCGGACGGACGCCGATCATCACTTCGGAAAAGGCCGAGGTCTCGAGCACCGCACCTCGCTCGCCGATCACCTCGGCCCGCAGGAGCAGCCCGGAAGCGTGGTCGGCCCAGAGGCGATAGCCGTAGCGATGGGCGTCGCGCGCCCGGATCGCCAGGACGTCGGCCTCATGGCCCGCGACGCGGCCGCTCCCTTCTGCGCTCACCTCGTACCACTCGGCGATGCCGTCGTCGCCCCCTTGCAGGAGCGCGGGAAACGAGTTGAGCTGGCCGCGCTCCTCGATCATCGCGACGTGGCTGATCGGCCAGATCGTGTGGACGACGTCGTTGTGGCGGAACACCTTTCGCTGCCGGCCATCGAGCGACTCGATCCGCTCGAACTGGTTCGGCCCCTGGCAGAAGTGGGCAATGCGCGCACTTTCGACATTGCCGCCGCCGCTGACCACGAAAGTGCCCTGGAAATTGCGTCGGCTGGCTGCCTCGTGGATGCGCAGCAGCCATGCCCGGACGTCGGCTGGCGGCGCCGGAGACACTGTCTGGGCGAACGCCGGCACCGCCTGGGCGAGCAGCGCCCAGACCAGCGTCAGCGGCAGGACCGAACGCAGCAGCACGGCGCGCCGCACTATCGGGAAGACGAGTCGACGGTCGCGCTGCGCAGGAACGTCGAAGGCACCCCGAGCGCCGAGCTGCCCGCGAATTGCTTGTGCGCGACCAGGTAACGATCGAGACGCGCGTCGCGGATCAGCCTCTGGTCGGCAATCGTCGCCACCTGGGGAGCGGCGGCATCGGCACCCGACTCGAGCGACGTGAGCGTCGGTTGCGCCCGGGGCGGTGCCGCATCAGGCACCGGCGCGGGTGCGGGTGCGGGTGATCCGTCGACCAGGGCGATGCGCTCCGGCGCCGGCGTCGTTCCCGGGCCGACCAGCGCGAAGGTTCCGGCCACGAGCACGAAGCCGGCGGCCACGGCCGAGCCGACCGCCCAGCGCGACCTGAGGGCAGATCTCGCGCCCAGAGCGGCCGGGACGGGGAACCGTGCCGGCGCCAGGACCACGGCCTCGTTCGCCAGCCGCGCGCTGACCGCGGCACAGAAGCGACGATCGGCACGAGCCTCGGAGGCGAGATCCTCAGAACGCAGGACGTCGCCGATCGCGTGCCAGGCATGCCAGGCGCCGCGCAACTCGCCGTCGGAGCGCCAGGCAGCGCAGGCCGCGTCCACGTCGGCGCTCCCGAGCTCGCCGTCGACCAGTGCCGACAGCCGCTCGAGGCCCGCGTCTTCCTCAGATCTTCCCGACGACATTTCCGTCTCCAGACTCGAAAAACCCTGCTCGGCTCGCGTTATTGCCTCGGCCTCACCAACGCTCGCCTTCGCGAGTGTCGAGCAAGGGCCGCAGGCGCGCCGCGATCGCCTCGCGCGCCCGGAAGATGCGCGAACGGACGGTGCCGATCGGGCAGTTCATGATCTCGGCGATCTCCTCGTAGCTCAGACCGTCGATCTCGCGCAGCGTGATCGCCTGCCGCAAGTCTTCGGACAAGGCTTCGACCGCAAAGTTCACCGCCGCGGCGATTTGCTTGCTTGCGAGGACCGCTTCCGGGGTGGAGCCGTCGCTCGGCTCGTTGTCCTTCCTCGGATTGTCGTCCTCGTCGTCCCGGCCGGCGCGAGCCGACTCGGTGACCAGCGGGTCGCGCTTGAGCTCCATCAGCGCCTTTTTGGCCGTGTTGACGGCGATCCGGTAGAGCCAGGTGTAGAACGCGCTGTCGCCTCGGAACTGGGGCAGCGCCCGGTAGGCGCGGATGAAGGTTTCCTGGGCGATGTCGGGCACCAGGTCGACGTCGCGAACCATGCGGCCGACCAGCCTCTCGATCCGCCGCTGGTACTTGACGACCAGCATCTCGAACGCCTTGACATCGCCCTGCTTGACCCGCTCGACGAGGGGAGCGTCGACGTCGGGAGCGTTCATTCGGTGAGGGGTCCGCTCGCGGCTGCACGATCGGAAGCCGCGGGCGGCGGCGAATATACCGCACAGCGCAGCGCGTGCCAGCTCGATTCGAGACCGCGCCTTTGCACCGGGAGCCAGCGAAGCGCGAGTCGATGCGGCCGGTCGTCGCGGGCCAGGGTCAGGAGCATGAACGCACCGCAGTCGAGGGCGACGGAGAGCGCGCCGGCTTCGATCCGTTCGACTCCGTCACGACAAAACGTGAAGGTCCAGGCGCCCTCGACGGACGCCAGCGTCCCGGGCTCGGCCCGCATCAGCGACGCGGCCATGGCCGCCGATGCCACCGCCAGCGCGGCCGCGACGACAGCGACGACGGCCGAGCCGCTCGTCGGATTCACGAGCGCCAGGCCGCCCCAGGCGGCCATCGCCGCGATCGCGATCAGGGCCACGCCGAGCACGGCCGAGCGCCAAACGGCGAATCGGCACAACTCGACGACGCAGGACGGACGCTCGCGCATCGCAGACAGCCTGGCGACGCGCGGGCCGCGCTCAGATGCGCTTGAACACCAGGGTGCCGTTGGTGCCGCCGAATCCGAAGTTGTTCTTCACGGCGTACTGGATCTTCATCTCACGCGCCGTATTGGCGCAGTAGTCGAGATCGCACTCGGGATCCTGGTTGAAGATGTTGATCGTCGGCGGCGAGACCTGCTCCTGCAGCGCCTTGACCGTGAACACCGACTCGATGCCGCCCGCGCCGCCGAGCAGGTGGCCCGTCATCGACTTGGTGGAGTTGACGACGAGCCTCCTGGCATGGTCACCGAAGGCGAGCTTGATGGCGTTGGTCTCGTTGACGTCACCGAGCGGCGTCGACGTGCCGTGGGCGTTCAGGTACTGCACCTCGTCGGCGTTGACCCCGGCAGAGCGCAGGGCGGCAACCATCGAGCGCTTCGGGCCGTCGACGTTCGGCGCCGTCATGTGGAACGCGTCGGCGCCCATGCCGAAGCCGACCAGCTCGGCGTAGACCTTGGCGCCGCGCCGCTTCGCATGCTCGTACTCCTCCAGCACGAGCACGCCCGCGCCTTCGCCGAGAACGAAGCCGTCGCGGTCCTTGTCCCACGGGCGCGAGGCGGTGGCGGGGTCGTCGTTGCGGGTCGACAGCGCCCGCGCGGCCGCGAAGCCGCCGATGCCGAGCGGCGACACGGTCGCCTCCGATCCGCCGGCGATCATCACGTCGGCGTCGCCGTGCTCGATCAACCGTCCCGCCATGCCGATCGAATGCAGGCCCGTGGTGCAGGCCGTGACGATGGCCAGGTTCGGGCCCTGGAAGCCGAACATGATCGAGACGTGGCCCGAGATCATGTTGATGATCGAGGCCGGCACGAAGAACGGCGTGATCCGTCGCGGCCCGCGCTTTTCGAGCTCGGCCTTGGTGTCCTCGATCAGCGGCAGGCCGCCGATGCCCGAGCCGACCAGGCAGCCGATGCGCTGCGCTTCCTCTTCGCCGAGCTTGTCGTTGGTGGCCAGTCCCGCGTCGCGCACGGCCTGGATCGAGGCGGCCA
>JBBSBZ010000194.1:0-6720 GCA_038250795.1 Burkholderiales bacterium
AACCTGAGTCCGCACGGCGTCCGGTTCTTCGGCGTCGCCCTGGCGCCGTGGGGCCCCGACCGGCCCGCGGCGTACAAGTTCTTGATCAACGTCCACGACGTCACCACCTATGCCCTGCTCGCACTCGTCACGGGTCACATCGCGATGGCACTGAAGCACGCGTTCATCGAACGCGACGGCATCTTCGCTCGCATCGCGCCATGAAACGGCCGCCCGCTCGCATGCGCTTCTCGCCGTTCCGCCTCCTCGCCGCCGCGGTCCTCGCTGCGGCCGCGTCGGCCGCTGCCGCGGCGCCTTTCGCCTACGTGCCCAACCAGGGCTCGGGCACCCTCAGCGTCATCGACACCGCGACCGACCGCGTCGTGGGCGAGATCGATGTCGGCAAGACGCCGCGCGGCACCGTGGTCTCGCTCGACGGGCGAACCGCCTACGTGAGCGACCAGCCTGCCGCCGCGCTCGTCGTCGTCGATCTGGCGGCCCGCAAGCGCACCGGAGCGATCGACGTCGGCGCCTCGCCGGAAGGCGTCGGCATATCGGCCGACGGACGCTGGATCGTCGCCGCAGTCGAGGAGACCAACGAGGTCGTCTTCGTCGACACGCGAACGAACGCCCGGGCGTTCGCGGTCAAGGTGCGCGGCAAGAATCCGGAGCACGCGGAGTTCACGCCCGACGGCCGCTACGTCTTCGTCAGCGCCGAGGACGGCGAGGCCGTCGACATCATCGATGTCGCGCAGCGTGCCGAGGTGGCGCAGATTCCGGTCGGCGTCCGGCCCCGCGGCATCGCCTTCTCGCCCGACAGCGCGCGCGCGTATGTCGCGGCCGAGACCTCGAACGAGCTCTACGTCATCGACGCCCGCGCGTTCACCGTGCTGACGCGGATCAAGGTGGGCCTGCGCAGCAACGGCGTCAAGGTCCATCCCGACGGCCGACGCCTCTACGTCTCCAACGGCGGCGACGCGACCGTCTCGGTGATCGACGTCGCGACGTCGACCGTCGTCGCGACCGTGCCGGTCGGCCAGCGTCCCTGGAACATGGCGATCACGCCCGACGGCCGCAAGCTGTACGTCGCCTGCGGACGATCCGGCAGCGTCTCGGTGATCGACACCGCGAGGAACGCGAAGATCGCGGATGTGCCGGTCGGCAAGCTGCCGTGGGGCGTCGCGATCCGTTGACCACGCTCCGAACGACGTCGGTGAGATGACGGCGGGGCGCGCCGCGCATCGCCGGCGCCGGACACAGGTCTCGCTGATCGCCGCAGCGCTCGGCTTCGGTGCATCCTGCTGCCACGCCGACCCGCCCCCGCCCGCTTCGACGCTACCGCCGGTGAGCATCGTCGGCACCACGCCCTTGCCCGGCCTCGACCTGCCGCAGGATCGCATCGCTGCGCCGGTGCAGTCGGCCACCGGTGCCGAGATCGAAGGCCGTGGCGCGCTCTCGATCGCCGACTTCATGAATCGGCGCTTCGGTAGCGTCCACGTCAACGACATCCAGGGCAACCCGCTGCAGCCGGATGTCAGCTACCGCGGCTACACCGCCTCGCCGCTGCTCGGCACACCGCAGGGTCTGTCGGTCTACGTCGACGGCATCCGCATGAACCAGCCGTTCGGCGATGTCGTCAGCTGGGACCTGCTGCCGCGCTCGGCCATCGCCTCGATCACGCTGATGCCCGGATCGAACCCGCTCTTCGGGCTGAACACGCTCGGCGGTGCGCTGGCGGTGCAGACGAAGGACGGCGATCGTCATCCCGGCTCGTCGCTGCAGCTCACCGCGGGCAGCCACGGCCGGGCGCAGGCGGAGGCCGAGGCCGGCGGGCACGACGCGCGCGGCCTCAGCTGGTACGGCACGGCGAGCGCCTTCAAGGACAGCGGCTGGCGCGACGCCTCCCGTTCGCGGCTCGTCCAGGCGTTCGGCAAGCTTGGCTGGCACCACGGCGCGACCCAGGTCTGGTTGAGCGCCAGTGGGGCGTCGAGCGATCTCCATGGCAACGGCCTGCAGGACGGGCAGCTGCTGGCCGCCCGTGGCGCGAGCGTCTACACGCGCCCTGACCGGACACGCAACGATGCCGGCCTCGCGAGCATCGCCTTCACGCACGACATCGGCGAGCGCGGGTCGCTGTCGGGACAGGGCTACCTGCGTCGCATCGGCAGCCGCACGCTCAACGGCGACGTCAACGGCGACGCCCTCGACCAGCCGCTCTACGTGCTCTCCCCTGCCGACCGCAGCATCCTGGGTGCGGCGGGGATCGTCGCGCCACCGATCGTCGATTCGACGACGACGCCGTTTCCCTACCTGCGCTGCGTCGCCCAGGTCCTTCAGGTCGGCGATGCGGCATCGGCATGCAACGGCCTGCTCAACCAGAGCCGCAGCGTGCAGACCAACGGCGGCATCGCGCTGCAGGCGAGCGGGCGTGTCGCGAGCGGCGCGGCGTTGCACCAGCTCGTCGTCGGCATCGCGGTCGATGCCAGCCGCACCCGCTTCGAGCAGAGCACCGACGCCGGGTTCCTGACCGCCGACCGCAGCGTCACGGACGCCGCGGCGTGGCTGGCGGAGCGCGGCAGCACCGTCGATGCGACGCTGCCGGAGACCGTCGTGGGCCTGAGCGCGCGAACCCGCACAGCGAGCCTTCTCGGCGCCGACACGATCTCGTTCGGCAGCGACCTGCACCTGACCCTCGCGGCGCGCTACAACCGCACGACCGTCTCCAATCGCGACGCGCTCCGTCCCGCCCCGGATCCCTCCTCGCTCGACGGCGACCATGTCTTCGCGCGCCTCAACCCGGCGCTCGGCGCCAACTGGAATCCCGGCCGCGCCCTTCATCTCTACGCCGGCTACAGCGAGGGCAGCCGGACGCCGACCGCGATCGAGCTCGGCTGCGCCAATCCGGATCAGCCGTGCAAGCTGCCGAACGCACTCGCCGGCGACCCGCCGCTGCGCCAGGTCGTCGTCCACACGATCGAGGCGGGTGCGAACGGCGAAGCCCTCGGCAACGTCCGCTGGCGCGCCGGCGTCTTCCGCTCCGACGCCCGCGACGACCTGCTGTTCGTGAGCAGCGATGCGTCCGGGCACGGCTACTTCCGCAACTTCGGCCAGACCCGTCGCCAGGGTCTGGAGCTTGGTGCCGCAGCGACCGGCCGGGTGGTCAGCGTCGACCTGGCATGGACCCTTCTCGACGCCCGCTTTCGCAGTCGCGAGGCGCTCGACGGCACCGGCAACAGCAGCAACGACGCCGGGCCCGGCCTGGCCGGCTCGATCGCCATCGCGCCAGGCGACCGCCTGCCGCTCGTGCCGAGGCAGATCTTCAAGGCCGGTGTGCAGGTCGCGCTCGGCGGCCGCGTCCGGTTCGACGCCGACCTCTTCGCCGCTTCGGCGGCGATCGCACGCGGCAACGAGAACAACGGCCACGCGCCCGACGGAATCTTCTACCTCGGGCCCGGCCATTCGCCCGGGTACGCCGTCACGAACCTGGGCCTGACGGTGCAAGCGACCCCCGCGCTCAGGGTCTTCGCGCGGGTCGGCAACGTCTTCGATCGTCGCTACGCCACCGCGGCCCAGCTCGGTGTCACCGCCTTCGATGCCGGCGGCCGCTTCGTCAGCCAGCCGTTTCCGGCCAATGCCGCCGGCAACGAGCCGCTGCGCAGCTCGACCCTCCATGCCCCGGGGGCGCCACGATCCCTCGGCCTGGGACTGCGCTACGCCTTCGAGTGACGGCGGCGCGCCGGCGCACGGTATTCTCCCGCCATGTACATGCGGTTCTTCGGCCTGAAGCAGCAGCCGTTCTCGCTCGCGCCGGACCCACGCTATCTCTACATGAGCAAGCGCCACCGCGAGGCGCTGGCGCACCTGCTCTACGGCGTCGGCGGCGGCGGCGGCTTCGTGCTGCTGTCGGGCGAGATCGGCGCCGGCAAGACGACCGTCTGCCGCTGCTTCCTGGAGCAGATCCCGAAGCGCTGCAACGTCGCCTACATCTTCAACCCCAAGCTCACGGTGATGGAGCTGGTGAAGTCGATCTGCGACGAATTCCACGTCCCGATAAACCTCGCCGACGGCCAGCAGGTGACGGTCAAGACCTACGTCGACGCCCTCAACGACTTCCTGCTCAAGACCCACGCCGTCGGCCAGAACAACGTGCTCATCATCGACGAGGCGCAGATGCTCTCGCCCGATGTCCTCGAGCAGCTGCGCCTGCTCACCAACCTCGAGACCAACGAGAGGAAGCTCCTGCAGATCGTCCTCATCGGCCAGCCCGAGCTGCGCACGATGCTGGAGCGGCCCGATCTCGAGCAGCTGGCGCAGCGCGTGATCGCGCGCTTCCATCTGCACGCGCTGTCGCTGAAGGAGACCGAGCACTACATCCGCCATCGCCTGTCGGTGGCCGGCATGACGCGCGCGATCCCGTTCGATCGCCAGGCGCTGCACCGCATCCACGAGATCGCGCGCGGCGTGCCCCGGCGCATCAACCTGCTCTGCGACCGGGCGATGCTCGGTGCCTACGCGCACGGCCGCCAGAACATCGACGTCGCGATGATCGACAAGGCCGCGCGCGAGGTGTTCGGCCGCGCCGATGCCGGCGGCTCCGATCGCGGCTCGTCCGAGCGCAGCGGGCCGGCGCTCGGCTGGATCGTTGCCGGCTCGCTGGCGCTCGGCGCCCTCGCGGCGTTCGGCGTGTACGCCGGCTGGCGCCATGTCGTCGCGCCCGAGCCGACGCGCGTCGCCAGCGCGGCGTCGGCGCCACGGGTGGCGGCGAGCGGCAGCGTCACCGGCGCCGCCGCGTCGTCGGCGAGCGAGGCGGCCGGCGAGCGCCTGGCCTCCGTCGCGTCGGCCGCGTCGGCCACGTCAGCCGCTCCGGCGAGCGCCGTCGCGCCGAGGCCTGTCGTGGCCGCGGGGCCGGCCCTCGACAGCGCGGCCCTCGCCACCCAGCTCGACACCTTCGAGCAGGACGAGCGCTCGGCCTGGCGCGAGCTCGCGCCGATGTGGGGCATCGATCCCGGCAGCGCCGATCCCTGCAGCGCGGCGTTGCGTCAGCAGGTGCGCTGCGCGAAGTTCGGCGCCACGCTGTCGCTCCTGCGCCAGCTCGGCCGGCCGGGCATCGTCGCCCTGCGCGACGGCAACGGCCGCACCGTCTTCGCCACCCTCGTCGGCCTCGGCGACAAGACCGTGACCCTGCGCGCCGGCGACCAGACGCTGGTCGCCCAGACCTCGGCGTTCGTGAAGGCCTGGCGCGGCGAGTTCGGCACCCTCTGGCGCGTGCCTCCGGGCTACGTCTCGCCGGTCGCCGAAGGTGCGTCGGGGCCGGTGGTCGACCGGCTCGCGGCGCTGCTCGCGCGTGCCGGCAACGAGGCCGCGCCCAAACCTGCGCAGGTGATGGATGCGGACATGCGCGCCAGAGTCGCCCGCTTTCAGTCGAACCACGGCCTCACCGCCGCCGGCCGCGCCGGGCCGACGACCTTCATGCAGCTCAATCGCGCCACCGGCGTCGACGAGCCTCGCCTGGGCGGCGACGGCCTCGCACCCTGAGAGGCCCAAGCCATGTCGTACATCCTCGATGCCCTGCGCCGCGCCGAAGCCGAGCGAGAGCGCGGCGCCGTGCCGAGCCTGGCCTCCCAGCAGCACTCGATCGAGATCGAGGAGGAAGCCCCGCAACGCTCGCGCGGGCTCGTCTGGGCCGTCATCGGGCTGGCCTTCGCGCTGGTCGCGACGCTCGCCTGGACACTGCTCGGCAACCGCGGCGCCCCACCTGCCGATATCGTCCAGGCACCGGCGGCGACCGCGCCGGTCGCTCCTGCGCCGGTGCCGCAATCGCTCGCCGAGATCGCCGCGACGCCGAGCGCGGCCGCCGCGCCGGTTCAGGTGCCCGCACCGGCGAGTCCTGTCCCCGCAGCACCTTCGCCCGCGCCAGCGCCGGCGAGGTCGAAGCCTGCGCTTCCCGCCCCCGTGGCGCGACACGTCGCGAAAGCCGCGCCGAAGGCCGAGCGAAGAAAGGTCGCTGCCGAGAAGACCGCCGCGACCTCGGCGGCAGCCGCACCTGCGCCTGCCGCGGCCGCATCGGAGCCTCGCGTCTATGCGGTCGCCGAGCTGCCCGAGAACATCCGGCGCGAGCTGCCGCGGGTCGCCATCAACGGCTCGAGCTATTCGGGCGATGCGGCGAGCCGGATGGTGATGGTCAACGGCCAGGTTTTCCACGAAGGCGACCAGCTCTCGAACGGCCTCGTCCTCGACAAGATCCGTCGCCGCTCGGCTGTTTTCGCGTACAAGGGCTATCGCTACGAAGTGACCTTCTGAGCGGCGCCGCTAGCCCATGTTCGGCTGCCCGTTCGATGCCGTCACGCCGCCGTCGACCGGCAAGGCGACGCCGGTGACGAAGCTCGCAACGTCGCTCGCGAGGAACGCGATCACGGCTGCCACTTCCTCGGGCTCGCAGCCGCGGCCGAGCGGGATCCGCTCGCGGAACTTCGCCATCAGTTTCGGCTTCTTCTTCATGTCGGCCGTCATCGGCGTGAAGGTCAGGCTCGGGCAGACGCAGTTGACCCGCACCCCGTCACCGCCATGGTCGAGTGCCAGGGCGCGCGTGAAGTTGACGATCGCGCCCTTCGACGCGTTGTAGAACGACAGCCCCCAGTCGCCGCCGAGCCCCGACACCGAGGCGGTGTTGACGATGCAGCCGCGGCTTGCGATGAGGTGAGGAAGTGCCGGCCGCGCACCATGGAAAACGCCGCCGGCGTT
>JBBSBZ010000195.1:0-6594 GCA_038250795.1 Burkholderiales bacterium
CCGACATGGGCTGGATCGAGCTCAACGAAGCCTTCGCGGCGCAGTCGCTGGCGGTGATCCAGTCGCTCGGGCTGGATCCGGCGAAGGTCAATCCGATGGGCGGCGCGATCGCCCTCGGCCATCCGCTCGGCGCGACCGGCGCGATCCGCGCCGCCACCGTCATTCACGCGCTGCGCCGCCACGACCTCAAGTACGGCATGGTGACGATGTGCATCGGCACCGGCCAGGGCGCGGCCGGCATTTTCGAGCGCGTCTGACGCTCGTCCACCGGAGTGGCATCGACATGACCATCAAGACGGCGACGCTGAACGGCGTCGCGACCATCGAGATCGCGCGGCCCGAGAAGAAGAACGCGATCACCAGCGCGATGTACGTGCAGCTCGCCGAGGCCTTGACCGCGGCGACCGTCGACGACACGGTCCGCGCCGTGCTGCTCACGGGGCAGCCCGGCATCTTCACGTCGGGCAACGACATCGACGACTTCGTCAAGCGACCGGCGAGCCTCGAAGAGGCGCCGTCGTTCGCCTTCATGAAGGCTCTGATGGGCTGCGACAAGCCCGTGATCGCGGCCGTGACGGGCGCGGCGATCGGCATCGGCACGACGATGCTGCTTCACTGCGACTTCGTCTTCGTCTCCGACGAGGCGCGCCTGGCGATGCCTTTCGTGAGCCTGGGGCTCGTCCCCGAGTTCGCCTCGAGCCTGGTCGTGCCGCAGCTGATGGGCAAGGTGCGCGCGGCCGAGAAGCTCCTTCTCGGCGATCCGTTCACCGGCGCCGACGCGGTCGAGTGCGGCATCGCCAACGCGGTGTTGCCGGCGAGCGAGGTGGTGAAGCACGCGCGCCGCATCGCCGAGCGCTTCAACGCCTTGCCGCCGGGCGCCGTGCGCGAGACCAAGCGGCTGCTTCGGCGCGCGCGCTCGGCGCCGCTGCTCGAGACGATCGCGATCGAGAGCCGGACCTTCGGCGAGCGTCTGCAGAGCCCCGAGGCCAAGGAGGCGTTCAGTGCCTTCTTCGAGAAGCGAAAGCCCGACTTCTCGCGCTTCTGACGGCGTCGTGCGGGTCGCTCACCCGGCGGCCGCGCTCGCGGTCAAGGTGGCGCTCGCGCCGCTCCTCGTCGCCCAGGCGATCACGACGCGACGGCGCGCCCCGGTGCTGCCCGAGGCCGCGGGTCCGCGCGAAGGCGTTCTCGGTGACGACGGCTCGCCGCCGCTGCGTGTCCTCGTCGCCGGCGACTCGTCGGCGGCCGGTGTCGGCGTGGTCGAGCAGGCGCAAGCCGTCGTCGGCCACTTCGTTCGCTCGCTGCACCGCGCGACCGGGCGCCCGGTCGCCTGGACGCTGCGCGCGCGAACCGGCTTGACGACGCGCGGGGTTCACGGCCTGCTCCTCGATGCGGCGCCGTTCGCCGCCGACATCGCCGTCGTCATCAGCGGCGTGAACGACGTCGTCGACCAGGTGACGACCCGGCGTGCCGTTCGCGACCGTGCCGCGCTCGCCGACTGGCTGCTCGGGCCTGCCGGCGTGCGGCACGTCGTGTTCGCGCCGCTGCCGCCGATGCATCGCTTTCCGCTCCTGCCCGAGCCGCTGCGCCGGGTCATGGGCGGCGACGCGCTTCGCCACGAGGCAGCGCTGGCACGCTGGGCGGCGACGCGCAGCGACGTCTCGCATGCGGGATTCGTCGTCGACCTCGACGCGGCCGGCATGGCGAGCGACGGCTTTCATCCCGGCGAGCCCGTCTATCGCGCCTGCGGCGAGGCGCTTGCCGCACACGTCGCGCGACTGTCGCTACCATGAGCCACCATCGCGCCCAGGGAGGCTCGACGTGAGAAGCACCAGAGTATTCGCGTGAGCACACCGCTTCGCTGGCGGGTCGGCGACGTCACCGTGACGAGGATCGTCGAGTCGGGCGGCGCGTCGTCGCCGCTTTTCGCCAGCGTGCCGGCGACCTTCCTGTTCTCCAACCTGAATGCCGAGAAAGTACAGGCGCAGGCCTGGCTCAGGCCGCAGTTCGCCACTCCCGAGGGCCGCCTGATCGCGTCGATCCACGCCTTCGTGGTCGAGTCGCGCGGCAAGACGATCGTCGTCGACACCTGCGTCGGCAACGACAAGGTGCGGGCCTTGCCGGCGTGGACGCGGCTGAGCGGCCCGTTCCTCACCGATTTCGTCGCTGCCGGCTTCGCGCTCGATCGCGTCGACGCGGTCCTGTGCACGCATCTGCACTCCGATCACGTCGGCTGGAACACCCGCCTGGCCGACGGCCGCTGGGTGCCCACCTTTCCGCGTGCCCGCTACCTCCTCGGACGCGTCGACTACGACGACCTCGCCGCGGCCGACGACGCCGACTCGCGCGAGGTGATGGCGGATTCGGTGGCACCGGTTCTCGAAGCGGGACGGGTCGACTGGGTCGACAACGATCACGCGATCACCGACGAGGTCCGTCTCGAGCCGACCCCCGGGCACACGACGGGGCACGTCAGCGTTCGGATCCGCTCGGCCGGAGCCGAGGCCGTCATCACGGGCGACCTGATGCATCACCCGATCCAGTGCTGCGATCCTCGCGTCGAATCGCGCTTCGACGCCGACCCGGCGCAGGCGTTCGCCACCCGCATGCGCTTCCTGCGCGAGCAGGCCGATCGCGACGTGCTCGTCCTCGGCACGCACTTCGCCGCGCCGACCGCGGGCCGCATCGTCTCGTCGGGAAAGGCGTGGCGCTTCGAAGTGCCGGCCGCCTGAGGCGCGGCCGGCGCTACCAGCTGACTTCGCGATCGGGAGTGGCGCCGATCTTGTGGATCGAGAGGTCGGCGCCGGCGAACTCGTCTTCCTGCGAGAGGCGCAGGCCGACCGTGACGCGCAGCACGCCGTAGATTCCCAGCCCGCAGGCGAACGCCCAGCCGATGCCGAGCCCCGTGCCGATGAGCTGGGCGGGGAGGGCGACGCCGCCGCGGCCGCCGAGCGCGGCCTGGCCGAAGATGCCGGCGGCGATGCCGCCCCAGGCGCCGCACAGGCCGTGCAGCGGCCAGACGCCGAGCACGTCGTCGATCCTCCAGCGATTCTGGGTGAGGGTGAAGAGCAGCACGAAGATCGCGCCGGCCGCGCCTCCGGTGGCGAGGGCGCCGATCGGATGCATCACGTCGGAGCCGGCGCAGATGGCGACCAGACCGGCGAGCGGCCCGTTGTGGACGAAGCCGGGGTCGTTGCGGCCCACCAGCGTCGCGACGATGGTTCCACCGGCCATCGCCATCAGCGAGTTGACCGCGACCAGCCCGGAGATCTTGTCGAGCGTCTGCGCGCTCATCACGTTGAAGCCGAACCAGCCGACGGTGAGCATCCAGGCGCCGAGGGCGAGGAACGGGATGCTCGACGGCGGATGCGCGCTCACTGCGCCGTCCTTTCGGTAGCGATTGCTGCGCGCGCCGAGCAGGAGGACGGCGGCAAGCGCGACCCAGCCGCCGACCGCGTGAACGACGACGCTGCCCGCGAAGTCGTGGAACTCGGCGCCGGCGACCGACTTGATCCAGGCCTGGATGCCGAAGTTGGCGTTCCAGACGACGCCTTCGAAGAGCGGGTAGACCGCGCCGACGATCACCGCCGTGGCGATCAGCTGCGGCCCGAAGCGCGAGCGCTCGGCGATGCCGCCCGACACGATGGCCGGGATCGCAGCCGCGAAGGTGAGCAGGAAGAAGAACTTCACCAGCTCGTAGCCGTTGTTCGCCGAGAGGGCCTCGGCGCCGGTGAAGAAATGCGTGCCGTAGGCGACCGCATAGCCGACGAAGAAGTAGGCGACGGTCGAGACCGCGAAGTCGACCATGATCTTGACCAGCGCATTGACCTGGTTCTTGGCGCGCACGGTGCCGAGTTCCAGGAACGCGAAGCCGCCGTGCATCGCCAGCACCATGATCGCGCCGAGCAGGATGAACAGCGCATCGCCGCCGCTGCGGTGGTCGCCCATGTCGTCGTCCTCCTTGTCGTTGTCGCTGCCGTTGTCGCTCGGGCTAGATCGCGCCCACGGACGCGCTGTTCATCGGCGGCAGCGCTCGAGGCCGGCCGCTGGCGTCGATCGCGACATAGGTGAGGTTGGCTTCGGTCACCTTGACGACGTGCAGGTCGGCCGGGTTGCGCTCGGCGAAGACCTCGACGTTGACCGTCACCGAGGTCCTGCCGATGCGCTCGACGCGGACGTAGAAGCTGAGCAGGTCGCCCATCGAGACCGGCTGCTTGAAGACGAACTGGTTGACCGCGACGGTGGCGATCCGCCCCTTCGCGATCCTGGCCGGAAGGACGGCGCCGGCGATGTCGACCTGGGCCATGATCCAGCCACCGAAGATGTCGCCGTTGCCGTTCGCGTCGGCGGGCATCGGCATCGTGCGCATCGCGAGGTGGCGATCGTCGGGGAGCTGCAGCGGCGCGATCCCGGAGACCACGGCCTGGGGATCCTCGTTTGAGAACTCGGGCATATTGCTCCACCTCCAAGCGACGACCCGGCTCATTCTTCCATCAATCACGGCACCTCCTGCACCCGATGCGACCCGCTGCTCTCTCCACGCCCCCGCCCGTCGCGGCCGACGCCCGCGGCGCACAGCTACGCTCCGACTGGCGCACCCTCGCCAAGCTCGTGCCCTATGTCTGGGCCTGGCGCTGGCGGGTGCTGGTCGCGCTGCTGTGCCTGGTGGGCGCCAAGCTCGCCAACATCGGCGTGCCCCTGCTTCTCAAGCATCTCGTCGACGCGCTCGCCCTCAAGCCCGGCGATCCGCGCGCCGCGCTTGTCGTGCCGGTGGCGATCCTGGTCGGCTACGGCGCGTTGCGGGTCTCGATCACGCTCTTCACGGAGATGCGCGAGTTCCTCTTCTATCCGGTCGCGGCGCGGATCGCTCGGCGCGTCTCGCTCGAGGCGTTCGAGCACCTGCTCGCGCTCAGCCTGCGCTTTCACCTCGAGCGCCAGACGGGCGGCGTGTCGCGCGACATCGAGCGCGGCTCGCGCTCGATCCAGTCGCTCCTCAATTACACGATCTACAACATCCTGCCGACGCTGGTCGAGATCACGATGGTGATCGTGCTGCTCTCGGCCAAGTTCGATGGCTGGTTCGCGGCGATCACGTTCGGCGCGCTCGTCGTCTACATCGGCTTCACGGTGACGGTGACCGAATGGCGCACAGCGTTCCGGCGCGCCATGAACGAGCAGGACTCGAAGGCCAACACCAAGGCGCTCGACGCGCTTCTCAACTACGAGACGGTCAAGTACTTCTCGAACGAGGGCTTCGAGCAGGCGCGCTACGACGAGAACCTCGGCCAGCTCGAGAAGGCATCGATCAAGTCGCAGACCTCGCTCTCGCTGCTCAATCTCGGTCAGAGCCTGATCATCGCGACGGCGGTGACGCTGCTCGTCTGGCGCGCCACCGTCGGCGTCGTCGCGGGGCAGATGACGCTCGGCGATCTCGTCCTCGTCAACGCGCTGATGATCCAGCTCTACATCCCGCTCAATTTCCTGGGCGTGATCTATCGCGAGATCAAGCAGTCGATGATCGACATGGAGAAGATGTTCACGCTGCTCGGCCAGAACCGCGAGATCGCCGACGCGCCGGGCGCCCCCGCGCTGGTGCCGCGCGGCGGCGCGGTGCGCTTCGAGGACGTCCATTTCGGCTACGACTCCGACCGAGAGATCCTGCACGGCGTGAGCTTCGAGATCCCCGCCGGCCGGACGGTCGCCGTGGTCGGCCCCTCGGGCTCGGGCAAGAGCACGCTGGCGCGGCTGATGTTCCGCTTCTACGACGTCGACTCGGGCCGCATCTCGATCGACGGCCAGGACATCCGCGCCGTGACGCAGAAGAGCCTGCGCGAGGCGATCGGCATCGTGCCGCAGGACACCGTCCTCTTCAACGACACGGTCGAATACAACATCGCCTACGGCCGGACCGGCGCCGATCGAAAGGCGGTGGAAGGCGCGGCGCGGTCTGCCCACATCCACGGCTTCATCGCCTCGACGCCCAAGGGCTACGGCACGATCGTCGGCGAGCGCGGCCTGAAGCTCTCGGGCGGGGAAAAGCAGCGCGTCGCGATCGCGCGCACGCTGCTGAAGGATCCGCCCGTCATGATCTTCGACGAGGCGACCTCGGCGCTCGACTCCGCCAACGAGCGGGCGATCCAGGCCGAGCTGCAGAGCATCTCGCGCGACCGGACGGCGCTCGTGATCGCCCATCGGCTGTCGACGGTGGTCGATGCGCACCAGATCCTGGTGATGGAGGCGGGCCGGATCGTCGAGCGGGGCACGCACGCCGATCTCGTCGCCCGGGGCGGTCGCTACGCCGAGATGTGGCAGCTGCAGCAGAGCAGCAGCGAAGCCGTGGAGGCCTGAGCGCAATGCCGGCGGCAGGTAGGGATGACCTACGCGCAGTGCATGCTCGGCAGCTGCAGAAGAAGATCGCCATCATTCGCTGACCCTGTCGGCCGAAAGCCCGGACATGATCGACATCAAGAACGTCTCCAAGTGGTACGGCGCCTTCCAGGTGCTCACCGACAACACGACCTCGATCCAGAAAGGCGAGGTCGTCGTCGTCTGCGGCCCGTCGGGCTCGGGCAAGTCGACGCTGATCAAGACCGTCAA
>JBBSBZ010000196.1:0-6573 GCA_038250795.1 Burkholderiales bacterium
CGTGCTCCACCTGCGGATACCACTCGATCCGGTGCGGCGCTCCCCCCGCCTCGAGTGCCGACTGCAGCTTCAGGATGTCGGCTGGCGGCGCCCACTTGTCGATCTCGGCACAGGCGAAGTAGCTCTCGCAGCGCACCTGGCGGGCGATCCGATGCGGCGAATCGGGCCGGTCCGTGGCCATGTTGGCGCCGTGGATGGAGGCGATGCAGTGCAGCCGCTCGGGGAACGCTGCCGCCGCCCACATCACGATCGGCCCGCTCATGCAGTAGCCCACCGCGCCGATGCGACCGCCGTCGGCCGACGGCTGGTTGTCGACGAACTCGAGCAGGGCCCGCGTGTCGGTCGCTGTCGTCGCCGAGTCGAGCGTCGCCATGTGGGCGAACATCACCGCCATCGCCGCCTCGGTGCGCTCCTTCAGGAAGTACTCGCGCGCACGACGGTAGTAGAGGTTCGGCAGGACGACGAAGTAGCCGACCGACGCCAGCCGGCGCGCCATGTCGTGCAGCTCCTCGCGCTTGCCTGGCGCGTCCATCAGGAAGAAGACGACGGGAAACGGGCCGCCCTCCTCCGGGTGGACGACGAAGCTGTTCATCGCGCCGTCCGCCGTGGCGATGTCGAGGTGGCGCTCGATCATGAAAGAGCCTTTCGCGCGCGGCTCAGGCGTTGGCGGTGGCGCTCGCGCTGGCGCGTTTGGCGATCAGCGCGTTCCCCGAGCGCGACACGGGCTTCCTGCCGAGCACGCCCGAGATGAACGCGGCCGCGTCGACGACACCGTCGAGCGAGACGCCGGTGTCGATGCCGAGGCCGTCGAGCAGGAAGAGCACGTCCTCGGTGGCGACGTTGCCGGTCGCGCCCTTCGCGTACGGGCAGCCGCCGAGGCCGGCGACGCTCGCGTCGAAGGTCGCGATGCCGATCTCGAGGCTGGCGTAGACGTTGCCGATCGCCTGGCCGTAGGTGTCGTGGAAATGGCCGCTCACCTCGGCGACCGGGTAGTGCTTCAGCGCGCGCTCCATGCCGGCCTGGACCTTCTTCGGCGTGCCGACGCCGATCGTGTCGGCGACGCCGCAGTGGTCGACGCCAGCCGACTTCATCAGCCTGACGATGCGTTCGACCTCGTCGGCCGAGACGTCACCCTGGTAGGGGCAGCCGAACGCGACCGAGATCGCGCCGCGCACCTTGACACCCTGCGCGTGCGCCGCGGCGACGACCGGCGCGAAGCGCTCGAAGCTCTCGGCGATCGAGCAGTTGATGTTCTTCTGGCTGAAGGCCTCGGTCGCGGCCGCGAAGACGACGATCTCGTCGGGCCACTCGGCGCGCGGCGCCGAGAGCGCGGCGTCGAGCCCCTTCATGTTCGGGATCAGCACCGAGTAGCGCACGCCCGGCTTCCTCTCGATGCCGGCCATCACCGCGGCGTTGTCGCTCATCTGCGGCACCCACTTCGGGCTGACGTAGCTGGTGACCTCGATCTCGCGCAGGCCCGCGGCCTGGAGACGATGGACGAGCTCGATCTTGACCGCCGCATCGACGTTCTGCTTCTCGTTCTGCAGGCCGTCGCGCGGGCCGACGTCGACGAGGGTGACCCGGGACGGCATCATGACCAGGACCTCCGGTTGTGCGGCGCCTCGAGCACCGTCGACGGCATGCCGCCGCGCATGCGCGTCAGGAGCCGGGCGAGGAAGCGCCACAGCACCCACAGGACCACGATCGAGACCACCGTGACGACGGCGAGCACGACGAGCGCGATCACCGGATGCGTCCACGAGAGCCAGAGCATCGCCGGCACGGCGCCGTCGCCGACGAGCGAGAGGGCGAGGTTGGAGAACGGCTCGGGCGAGGTGTTCGCCGAGGCGCGCGTCGTGAGCTTGGCGGCGTGGCTCGTCGCGGCCAGCGTGCCGCCCATCAGCGCGGCGGCGGTGACCCAGCTCGCCTGGTCGCCGCCGAAGACGGCGCCGGCGAGCGCGGCGCCGGCGGGAATCCGCACGAAGGTGTGGACGGCGTCCCAGACGCTGTCGAGGCCGGGGATCTTGTCGACGAAGAACTCGAGGAAGAGCATCAGGCCGGCGGCGCCGATGACGACCGGGTGCGCGAGCACGTGGAGGTCGCCCGGCAGCGTCACCCAGCCGAGCCAGCCGGCCAGACCGGTGAGGAACACGACGGCGTACAAGCGCAGGCCGCTGGCCCAGCCGAGGACGGCGGCAATGGCGACGAGCTGGGTGAGATCGAGGTTCACGGCGCCACCCATCGCGGCTTTCTCTTCTCGAGGAAGCTCTTCACGCCTTCCTGGCCCTCCTCGCTCGCACGGATGTCGGCGATCCGCCGCGCCGTCTCGCTGCGCAGCTCGGCGGTGATCTCGCGCCCGGCGACGTCCTGCACGAGGCGCTTGCACTCGATCGTCGCCATCGGCCCGTTGGCGACGATGGCGGCGACGATCTCGTCGACCTTCGCGTCGATCCCGTCGGCGGCGACGACCTCGTGGGCGAAGCCGCAGGCCTTGGCCACGCCGGCGTCGAAGCGCTCGGCGGTGACGAAGTAGCGTCGTGCCGCCTGCTCGCCCATCGCCCGGACGACGTAGGGGCTGATCGTCGCCGGCAACAGGCCCAGGCGCGCTTCGCTCAGGCAGAAGGTCGCGCCCTCGGCGGCGACGCGGATGTCGCAGACCGCGGCGATGCCGAGGCCGCCGGCGTAGCAGTCGCCGTGGATCCGGGCGACGACCGGCACTGGGCAGCTGAACATCGTCCACAGCATCGCGGCGAGCTTCTCGGCGTCGGCGCGGTTCTGCTCCCAGGTATAGCCGCCCATCTCGCGCATGAAGGCGAGGTCGGCGCCGGCGCAGAACGCCTTGCCGCTGCCGCCCAGGACGACGGCGCGCACGCGCCCCGCCTTCGCGCCTTCGGCGATCTCGCCGAAGGCCTCCGCCAGCTCGCGCATCACGGTGCCGTTGAGGGCGTTGCGCACGTCGGGCCGGTCGAGCCAGATGCGCACGATCGGTCCGGCGTGTTCGATGCGAAGCGTCTCGGTCACGGATGAACTTCCTGCGCTGTCCTGATGTTTGGAAAGGACTCCGGCGCGAGTCCTTCAAGGATTCATTGTCGCCCCAGAAGAGAACCCCTCGCGAGGCAGGACCACGCCGGACTCAGTAGCGTTTCGCGACCTCGTCGAGCATCACCTCGGTCGCGCCGCCGCCGATGGCGAGCACGCGCGCGTCGCGCCAGAGCCGCTCGATGACGGTGCCGCGCATGTAGCCCATGCCGCCGTGCAGCTGCTGGCAGCCCGAGACGACCTCATTGACCAGCTCGCCGGTCAGCGCCTTCAGCATCGACACCTCCTGGACGACGTCGTGGCCCTGCGTCACGCGCCAGGCGCAGTGGTACATGAACGACCGCGCGGCACGCACCTTCGCGTCGAGCATCGCGATCTTCTGGCGCACCACCTGCTTGTCGAAGAGCGGTGCGCCGAAGGCCTGGCGCTCGCGCACGTGGGCGAGCGTCGCGAGCAGCGCCTGCTGGCAGTGGCCGACCGCCATCGCGCCGAGGGCGATGCGCTCGGTCTGGAAGTTCTTCATCACCGAATGGAAGCCGCGGTTCTCGTCGCCGAGCAGGTTCTCGGCCGGGATGCGGACGTCGTCGAAGACGAGCTCGGCGGTGTCCGACGAGAGCCAGCCGCTCTTGTCGAGCTGCCGTCCGACGGTGAACCCCGGCGTGCCTTTCTCGACGATGAACATCGACATCGCGTGCCGCGCCGAGCCGGTCCTGGCGGCGACGAAGCAGAGGTCGGCGTGGACGCCGTTGGTGATGAAGAGCTTGGTGCCGTTCAGGATCCACTCGGCGCCGTCGGCCGAGCGCCTGGCCGTCGTGCGGATGCCGGCGACGTCCGAGCCCGCGCCGGGCTCGCTGATCGCGACTGCCGTGATCGTGCGACCCGAGGTCACGCCCGGCATGTACTTCGCCCGCTGCGCGGCGCTGCCCGCGTGGTGCAGGTGCGGGCTCGCCATGTCGGTGTGGACGAGCACGGTGATGATGAAGCCGCCGAAGGTCGACTGCGACAGCGCCTCGGCGAACACGAGGTTGGTCAGCGCGTCGGCCTCGGCGCCGCCGTGCTCGCTCGCGTACATCAGGCCCAGCAGCCCGGCGTCGCCCATCTTTCGCAGCACCTCGCGCGGCGTCATGCCGGCCTCTTCCCAGGCGAGCGCGAACGGCTCGACCTCGCGCCCCACGAAGCGCGCGATCTGGTCCTTCAGCAGCTCGTGCTCGGGGGTGAGATAGATGTTGTCCATGCGTATGTCGGTGCGGCGCGAGACGCTTTCAGAACGGCCCGCTCTCGAGCCAGCGCTCGAGCTGCGCGCGCCGGTCGTTGCCCCAGAACGGCTCGCCGTCGACGATGAAGAAGGGTGCGCCGAACACGCCCTGCGCGACCGCCTGCTCGCAGGCGGTGCGCAGCGTCTGCTTCCACTTCGCGTCGGCGGCGATCGCCATCGCCTCGTCGGCCTCGAGCCCGAACTCGAAGGCGAGCGCTTCGAGGTCGGCGTTGCGCGAGAGGTCGACCGTGCCGCGCGTGAAGTAGGCGCGCAGCGCGTGGCGGGCCCAGTTGGCGGCCCTGAGCGGATCGCTCGCCTCGAGCCACCAGAAGATGCGCGCAGCGTTCTGCGTCGGCACCGGAAAGTGCTCGGGGATCGTGAACGGCACCCCGGCGAAGCGCGCCGAGCGCTCGAAATCGAGCAGCGAGTACTCGCGCTTGATCGGATGGCTCACCGGGCTCTTCAGCTCGGCGGCCTGGAAAGTGACGCCGAGCAGCACCGCGTTCCAGCGCACCGTGCGGCCATGGCGCGCGGCGAGCGCCTCGATCCACTCGGAGGCGATGTAGGAGTACGGTGACGAGAAGTCGAAGAAGAAGTCGATCGGCGTGCGGGCCATGCTCGTGCTCCGGGTGACTCAGGTTCCGAGCTGCGCGGCGAGGTCGGCCAAGTCGCGCGCCTGCCAGTCGAACCGGCCGGGCGCGACCGCCTCGGCGCGATGCGCCGGGCCGTATTCCATCGGCCGCTCGACATAGGCCGTCATCAGGCCGGCGGCGCGCGCGCCTTCGAGGTCGCTCGGGTGCGCGGCGACCAGCACCAGCTCGCCGTCGGCCACGTCGAGCAGGCGCGCGGCCATGCGGTAGACGGCCGGGTCGGGCTTGTACTTGCCGATCAGCTCGGCCGACAGCACCGCGTCCCACGGCAGGCCGCCGTGACGGGCGAGGTCGACGAGAAGCGAGACGTTGCCGTTCGAGAGCGTCGCGATCGGCCAGCGGCGCTTGAGGCGATGCAGGCCCGGGGCGGAGTCCGGCCAGGGATCGAGGCGATGCCATGCCGACGTGAGGTGCGCCCGCTCGCGCTCGTCGAGGCTCTCGAGGCCGAAGCGCGGCAGGAGCGTCTCGAGGATCTCGCGATGGAGCACGTCGATGGTCGCCCACGGCGCCTCGCCGCTCGCGACCCGGCGCATCGCCAGCGGGTAGCCGGTGCGCCAGGCATCGGCGAACGCGCCGCCGTCGACCGCCACGCCCCGCGCCTCGGCGACCTGCGCGACCTCCCGCACGATCGACGTGCGCCAGTCGACGACCGTGCCGAAGACGTCGAAGACAAGGGCGCGGATGGCGGAGGGGGATGGCGAGGTCATGACGGATTGTCCGGCAGCGCCGGCGCATCGTCCGGTGCCTCGCCGGCCATCCCCGCATCGGGGTAGAGCGTGCGCAGCGCCGACCAGGCGGCGCCCCGCACGACCGGCACGAGCCGCTCGACCAGCACAGTCAGCGCCGCGGCCCCGCTCGCGTCGTCGCGGCCGAGGACGCGCTCGGACCAGGCCGCGCCGAGGGCCTCGTGGTAAGGCGCGAGCGCCGCGGCGACGACGTCCTTCCAGTGCGGCGGCGCCTCGCCCTGTGCCCAGTCGCCGCGGCCGCGCCCGAAGTGGGCGACCGCGAGATAGCGCAGCAGCGCCGCTTCGGCGATCGCTTCGAGCGCTTCCGGCTTCCAGGCGACGAGCGAGCGGTCGGTGCCGCGCACGAGATTGACGCAGCGGGCCAGGCCGGCGCTGCCGAGCGCTCCGAGCAGGCCGCCAGTGAGCAGGCCGCCGCCGAGGGTGAGGCCGCCGCTCAGCACGTCGGCCTTCAGGCCGACGAGCGCGCCGGTGACCGCGCCGCCCCACATCGCCGCCTGGGTCTCGTCGAGGCGCAGCCGCATCTCGTACTGGCTCGCCAGGCGTGCCGGGATGTCGCGCTCGGCACTGCCGCCCAGGCCGTGCAGGCGGATCAGCGCGAGCGTGCTGGCGCGCGCTTCTTCATCGAGGCCCTCGGCGAGGGCGCGCTGCGCTCGTGCGGCCGGCGTGTCGTCGGCCTGGCCAATGCCGAGCGCGGCGCCGGCGTGGCGCAGGCGTGTGCGCAGGTCGCCGCGCTCGGGCAGCGGCTCGGTCGCGAGCGCCGAGCGGGCGAGGCTTTGCGCCAGCGAGCGGACCGAGGCCTCGAAGGTGGCGATGCGGCGCGCCCGCCAGGCATCGCGCAGGCGCGCCATCAGCGGCCGTCGCTCGGGCGGCAGCGCCTTGCCGA
>JBBSBZ010000197.1:0-6541 GCA_038250795.1 Burkholderiales bacterium
CGCCCTCCTCGACGGCATGCCCGCGGTGCTCGACGACAGCAGCTTCGCGCGTTTCGTCGAGCGCAGCGAGGTTCCCGTGGTCGTCGACTTCTGGGCCTCGTGGTGCGGCCCCTGCCGCGCGATGGCGCCTCAGTTCGAGGCGGCGGCCAGGCAGCTGAAGGGCCGCGCCGTGTTCGCCAAGGTCGACAGCGACGCCAGCCCGCAGACCTCGGCGCGCTTCGCGATCCGCAGCATCCCGACGATGGTCCGGCTCGACGGCGGCCGCGAGACCCGGCGCCAGTCGGGCGCGGTGCAGGCCGCGCAGATCGTCGCCTGGGCCGACGTCGCGTCGTAGGCCTGCACAATCGGCGCGAATCCACGGGGAGACGGCATGGCGGCGATCGGCTTCATCGGTGCATCGGGCTTGATGGGACACGGCATGGCGAAGAACCTTCTCGCCAACGGCCATGCCTTGTCGCTCGTCGTGCACCGCAACCGCGAGCGCGTCGCCGACCTGCTCGCCGCCGGCGCGGTCGAGAAGCAGACGCCGGCCGAGGTCGCTGCGGCGAGCGACATCGTCTTTCTCTGCGTCACCGGGTCGCCGCAGGTCGAGGCCAGCGTCGAAGGGCCGCTCGGCCTGCTCGCCGGTGCTCGGCCGGGCCTCGTGATCGTCGACTGCTCGACCAGCGAGCCCGCCTCGACCGCGCGCCTGCGCGAGATCGCGGCCAAGGCCGACGTCGTGCTCGTCGATGCGCCGCTGGCGCGCACGCCGCTCGAGGCGGAGGCCGGCAAGCTCAACGTCATGGTCGGCGCCGACGACGCCACCTTCGCCCGGCTCGCGCCGGTGCTGCGCACCTTCGCGGAAAACGTCTTTCATGTCGGCGCCCCGGGCGCCGGTCACGTTGTCAAGCTGCTCAACAACTTCATCGGGCAGGCGATCTGCACGGCGGCGGCGGAAGCGTTCGCGGTCGGCCAGCGCGCCGGCATCGATCCGCAGCGGCTGGTCGACATCGTCTCGCTCGGCGCCGTCAACTCCGGCCTCTTCCAGATGATGGCCAGGTCGCTGCAGGGCGATCTCGGCGCGCTGCGCTTCGAGCTCGACAACGCGAGGAAGGACGTGCGCTACTACACCCATCTCGCCGAGGGCCTCGCGATCCCCACCATCGTCGGCGAGGCGGTGCACCAGTCGCTCGTCATCGCCAGCGCGCTCGGCCACGGCAGGAAGTTCGTGCCCTCGCTCGTCGAGGCGCAGGAGCAGCTCACCGGCGCCAAGCTCGTCCCGTGAAGGCGGCGGCGGCCGGCCGGGCCGACGAGTCGCCGCAGGCGTGGACGGTGGTGTGGGCGGCGTTCGCCTGCGTCGCGGTCATCTTCGGCGTGGCCTACTCGTTCGCCGCCTTCTTTCGCTCGTTCGCCGTCGAGTTCCACGCCGAGCGCGCCGACGTCTCCCTGATCTTCGGCCTCTCGGGGCTGATCTACTTCCTGCTCGGCGCGGGCGCCGGCATGCTGGCCGACCGCTTCGGGCCGCGCCTGGTCTGCGCGTTCGGCATGGCGATCATTGCCGCGGGCCTCTTCGCGAGCAGCCTCGCGCAGTCGATGGCGGCGATCTACCTCGCCTGGGGTGCGGGCCTGGGCATCGGCATCGGCCTCGTCTACGCGCCCTCGATCGCCAGCGTGCCGCCGTGGTTCACGCACCGGCGCGCCTTCGCGGCGGGCATCGCGAGCGCCGGCATCGGCGTCGGCACGCTCGCCCTGCCCCTCCTGGCGACGGCCGCGATCGATGCGCTCGGCTGGCGCCACGCACTGCAGGCGATCGCCCTCGGCGTGCTCGTCGTCGGCGTTGGCGCGGCGCTGCTCGTGCGCCGGGCGCCAGCGCGCGGCGCGCCCGGCGCGACGGCATCCGGCGTGACGTTGAGGGAGGCGCTCGCGAGCAGGCGCTTTCGCTGGATGTATGCGGCCTGCGTGATGGCGGCGCCGGCCATGTTCATCCCGTTCGCCCACGTGTCTGCGGCCGCACGCGACCTCGGTGTCGGCGACGCGCGCGCCGTCGGCCTCGTCGGCCTGATCGGCGTCGGCAGCATCATCGGCCGCTTCGCGATCGGCGGCCTCGCCGACCGCCTCGGCCGCATCGCCAGCATTGCCCTGCTCGAAGCGTCGATGGGCGCGTGCTACCTGCTCTGGCTCGGCGCCGGCGGCTACGTCGCGCTCGCGGTCTTCTCGCTCTGGCTCGGGCTCAGCTACGGCGGCATCGTCTCGCTGATGCCGGCGATCTGCATGGACCTGTTCGGCGCGCGCGCCGTTTCGAGCATCCTCGGCACGCTCTACAGCGGCGCGGCGTTCGGCAATCTCCTCGGGCCGGTCGTCGCCGGCGCGGTGTTCGACCGAACCGGCAGCTACACGACCGTCATCTGGGCTTGCGTGGTCCTCTCCGCGGGCGCGGCGCTCGCCTCGGCGCAGCTCTTGCGCGACCGCCGGCCGCTCTACTGATCGAAGGTCATGGCGCGTACCGGACGCGGTAGATCGCGCCGGCCATGTCGTCACTGACCAGGAGCGATCCGTCGGGCAACGGCAGCACGTCGGCCGGCCGGCCCCAGACCGACTCGCGACCGCTGGCGTCCACCTGCAGGAAGCCCTGCAGGAACGGCTCCGGCGCGCTGGCACGGCCCTGGCTGTCGACGACGACGCGCACGACCTGGTAGCCGCTCTTCCTGCTCCGGTTCCACGAGCCGTGCTCGGCCACGAAGATGTTGCCGCGGTAGGCGGGCGGGAACTGCGTGCCGGCGTAGAAGCGCATGCCGAGCGCCGCGACGTGGGCGCCCAGCCGTGCCGCGGGCGGGGTGAACTCGCTGCAGGGGCGCTGCCTGCCGAATTCCGGATCCGGTAAGTCGCCCTCGTGGCAGAACGGGAAGCCGAAGTGCTCGCCGAAACGCGTGACATGGTCGAGCTCGTCGGCCGGCAGGTCGTCGCCGAGCATGTCGCGGCCGTTGTCGGTGAACCAGAGCGACTTGTCGGCCGGACTCCAGTCGAAGCCGACCGAGTTGCGCACGCCGCGGGCCACGGTCTCGATCGCGCCACCGTCGGCGCTCATCCGCTGGATCACGCCGTGGCGGTCGTCGGGCAGGCAGACATTGCAAGGCGCGCCGACCGCGACGTAGAGCTTGCCGTCGGGCCCGAAGGCGATGAAGCGGCGGCCGTGGTGCGAATCGGTCGGGAAGCTGTCGCTGACGACGACGGGGGCCGGGGGCTGCGCCAGGCGATCGTCGATCCCGTCGTAGCGCAGGATCCTGCCGGACGCGCCGACGTAGAGCTTGCCGTCGCGCCAGGCGACGCCCGTCGGCAAAGAAAGGTCGGAGGCGATCGTTCGCGCCCTGGCGCGGCCGCTCGCACCGTACTCGACGGCGTACACCTTGCCGGCGGTGCTGCCGACGTAGACGATGCCGGCGCCGTCGCTGCCCTGGCGGCCGAGCGTCATGGCGCGAGCGCTCGGCACCGCGTCGGTCAGGAGCTCGACGCGAAAGCCCGGCGGCGCGCGGAGCTTGTCGAGTTCGACGGCGGCATGTGCGTCGCCCGGCGCACCAGAAAAGACGAGCGTGACGAGCAACGCGACCCCGGAGGCGGCGGCCTTCGCCGGGCGGGCGAACGAACGGGCGACGGCGACGGTCATGCCGCTCTCTCGGCTAGCCGCGTGCCGCGGCATCGGTGCGGGCACCGGCGACGCCCACCTTCTCGCCCGCAGCGAGGATCTCGCTCCAGGTGACGGAGTCGATCGCGATTCCCTCCTTCATGCGCTTGGCGCGCGTCTCGCGCTCGGGCTCGCCCGGCGTGCGCACGCGGCCGACGCCGGGCTGCGGCGGCGACGCGGTCGCGTAGGCGACGAAGCCCTCCATCTCGCGCGCGAGGTTCGCCGCCGTGCCGAGCCGCTGCGGATCGACCAGGATCGAGAACATGCTGTTCAGCACGCGGCGCCTGCCGTCGGTCACGGCGCGGCCGGTGTCGCCGCCGGCGAGCGCGCCGCCGAGCAGTTCGCAGATCAGCGCCAGGCCGGCGCCCTTGTGCTCGCCGAACGGCAGCAGCGCACCGACCGGCTCGATCACGGCGTAACGCGGATCGGTCGTCGGATGGCCATGGTTGTCGATCAGGATCCCCGGCTCGACCGGCACGCCCTTGTTGTGCGCGACGCGGGTCTTGCCCTGGGCGATCTTGCTGGTCGCGAAGTCGAGGACGATCGGATCACCCCCCGATCGCGGGATGCCGACGCAGAAGGGGTTGGTGCCCAGGCGCGCGTCGCGGCCCCCGAACGGCGCCACGATCGGTCGCGAGAGCACGTTGACGAAGTGGATCGAGACGAGGCCGGCCGCGATGCATTGCTCGGCCCAGTGGCCGATCCGCCCGAGGTGATGCGAATGGGCGAGGCCGACGACGCAGACGCCGTGCTCGCGCGCCCGGGCGATGCCGAGCGCCATCGCCTCGCGGCCGATCACCTGGCCGTAGCCGCGCTGGCCGTCGAGCGTCAGCAGGGCGCCGCTGTCCTGGCGAACGGCCACGTGGGCGTTGACCGCCAGGCCTCCCTCGAGCACCGCGTCCACGTAGCGCGGGATCATGCCGACGCCGTGCGAGTCGTGGCCGCGCAGGTTGGCCTCGACGAGGTTCTCGGCGACCGTCGCGGCCTCCTCGTCGCTCGAGCCTGCGGCGGCGACGATGGCTTTGACGGCGGCCGCGAGCGGCGCGGAGGTCATGGTGCGGATGTCGGTCATGGGGTCATCGAAGGCTGCGAAGAAGGGAAGCGTAACAAGCGCGGGGATTCGGCGCATGCGCCTGCGCTGCACCACGAGTGGTGGCACATTTCCAGTGTCGTCGCCGAGACGATGTCGCCGGGGGAACGCCATGCGCTCGATCGTCCTTCTCGCCACCGCGGTCCTCGCCGGCGGACCGTTGCTCGCCGAGGCCGCGGCAGCGACGACCGAGATCATCCAGCAGCGAACCTCCGATGGCCGCGTCCTCCTCACCGACCGGCCGAGCGCCGGCGCGAAGACCGAGCGCTCCTGGCGCCTGGCCGCCGAGGACCCCGCCGCCGCGCGTCGCCGCGCCCTCGACGTCCAGGTCGAGGCGCAGATCGTGAGCGAGCGGGTGGAGCGCCGCATCGCGATGCAGCAGCGCCTGCTCGACGAGGACATGCAGCGACGCGACGCGGCACTCGAACGCGAGCGCGAGATGCAGCGTCCGCCCGCCTACGAGAACTATCCCGCCGGTGAGAGCCTCGTCGTCTATGCGCCCAGCCTGTACGGCGGCTTCCGCCATCGCGACTCGCACTTCGACGGCCGGCCCGGCAGAGGCGGATGGCACGGGCGCGACGGCGGCTCCGGGCACGACGGCCGCGGCCGGGGCGCGCGGCACCCGTCTCGCGTCACAGGACCAGGAGCGCCCGGAAGTCGTTGACGTTGGTGAACGTCGGCCCGGTCACGACCAGGTCGCCGAGCGCCTCGAAGAACGTGAAGGCGTCGTTGCGGTCGAGGTGATCGCGCGCGCCGACCGAGCGCTCGCGCGCCCGCACCAGCGTGTCGGGCGCGACGATGGCGCCGGCGTTGGTCTCGACGCCGTCGATGCCGTCGGTGTCGGCGGCAAGCACCCAGATGTCGGGCGACTCCTGCAGCGCGATCGCGCAGCCGAGCAGGAACTCGGTCGCCCGGCCGCCGCGGCCGCCCTTTCGCTTGAGGGTGACCGTCGTCTCGCCGCCCGAGAGAATCACGCACGGCCTGGCGAACGGCTGGCCGCGCCGCGCGATCTGGCGCGCAAGCGCGGCGTGCACCTTGCCAACCTCGCGCGACTCGCCCTCGATCTCGTCGCCGAGGACGTGCGCCTCGATGCCGGCCGCGCGCGCCAGCGCGGCAGCCGCGTCGAGCGACTGCTGCGGCGTCGCGACGAGATGCACCTCGTTGCGCGCGAACGCGGCGTCGCCGGGCTTGGGCGTCTCGAAGGCGCCGCTCTCCAGCCCGGCGCGCACCGCGTCGGGCACCTCGATCGCGTAGCGACGCAGCACGGCGAGCGCGTCGGCGCAGGTGGTGGGATCGGGAACGGTCGGCCCGCTGCCGATCACCGACGGCGAATCGCCCGGCACGTCGCTGACGAGCAGCGTGACGACGCGCGCCGGCGCGCAGGCGGCCGCGAGGCGCCCGCCCTTGATCGCCGAGAGATGCTTCCGCACGCAGTTCATCTCGTCGATGGCGGCGCCGCTCCTGAGGAGCGCTCCGTTGATCGCCTGCTTCTCGGCGAAGCTCACCCCCTCGGCGGGAAGCGCCAGAAGCGACGACGCACCACCCGACATCAGGCAGATGACGAGATCGTCTTCGCTCAGTCCGCGGGCGAGTTCGAGGACGCGCGCCGCGGCGCGCCGACCGGCCTCGTCCGGCACCGGATGCGCGGCCTCGACCACCTCGATCCGCGTCTGGCCCCGGTCGCGGGCCCGGACGAAGGATGGCGGAACGTAGTCGTAGCGGGTGACGACGAGCCCGCTCACCGGCGCGTCCCGCGGCCAGAGCGTTTCGAGCGCCGCGGCCATCGCGCCGCC
>JBBSBZ010000198.1:0-6526 GCA_038250795.1 Burkholderiales bacterium
GCCGAGCTGCTCGTGCACGGCCACTGTCATCAGAAGGCGTTCGGCGCGATGGCGCCGGTGCTCGAGACGCTGCGCCTGATCCCGGGCGCGCAGCCGAAGACGATCGACAGCTCGTGCTGCGGCATGGCCGGCAGCTTCGGCTACGAGGCCGCGCACCACGAGATCTCGATGCAGATGGCCGAGCTCACCCTGCTGCCGGCCGTCCGAAACGCGCCCGACGCCTGCATCGTCGCCGACGGCACGAGCTGCCGGCACCAGATCGCCGACGGCAGCGGCCGCGAGGCGCGACACGTCGCCCGCGTCCTGGCCGACCATCTCGCCTGAGGGATAGCCCCGGGAGGACTGTCCCGTAGTTTGTCGTCGGAACGACAACTCGGCGTCAAATTGTTCCTAGAGTCGGGATCGCGCTGCCGCCGGCTCTTTCGCCGTCACCCGCGAACCCTCCGTGCGAACGACCTTCCCCGAACTGCTGCTCGACCACGCGGCCCGACGCCCGCGTGCACCGGCGCTGCGCGAAAAGGAATTCGGCATCTGGCAGACGCTCGACTGGAGCGCGCTCGCCGAGCTCGTGCAGGCGCTCGCCTGCGGCCTCGCGCAGGCCGGCCTGAAGCGCGGCCAGCATCTCGCCGTCATCGGCGAGAACCGTCCGCGCCTCTACGCGTCGATGCTCGCGGCGCAGTCGATCGGCGCGATCCCCGTGCCGCTCTACCAGGATGCGACGGCGAAGGAACTGGTCTTTCCAATCGGCAACGCCGAGATCGCCTTCGCCGTCGTCGAGGACCAGGAGCAGGTCGACAAGCTGCTCGAGGTGCGCGGCCAATGCCCTGACCTCGGCGCCATCTGGTACGACGATGCACGCGGCCTGCGTCACTACGGCGAAGCCGGGCTGGCGCCGCTCGATGCGCTCGTCGCGACCGGACGCGAGTTCGCGAAGTCGCACCCCGGCTTCTTCGCCGCAGAGATCGCGAGGAACGATCCCGACGACGTCGCCGCGATGTTCTTCACTTCGGGCACGACCGGCCACGCCAAGGGCGTCGTCCACAGCCACCACACGCTGATCGACCGCGCCCGTGCCGGCGCCGAATTCGACAAGCTGAACGAGCGCGACGAAGTGCTCGCCTATCTGCCGCCGGCGTGGATCGGCCAGAACATCTTCTCGTACGCGCAGTGGCTGGTCTGCGGCTACGTCGTCAACTGCCCCGAGTCGGCGAGCACGGTGACGCTCGACCTGAAGGAGATCGGCCCGACCTACTACTTCGCGCCACCGCGCGTGTTCGAGGGGCTGCTGACGAGCGTGATGATCCGCATGGAAGATGCCGCGCGGCCCAAACGATGGCTCTTCGATCGCTTCATGGCGCTGGCGCGCCGCGTCGGCCCGGCTCGCATGGACGGCAAGCCGGTCTCTCTGCTCGACCGCCTCGGCTGGGCGCTCGGCAACCTCGTCATCTACGCGCCGCTGCGCAACACCCTGGGCTTCTCGCGCGTGCGGGTGGCCTACACCGCGGGCGAGGCGATCGGCCCCGACCTCTTCACCTTCTACCGCTCGATCGGCATCAACCTGAAGCAGCTCTACGGCTCGACCGAGACGGCCGTCTTCGTCTGCCTGCAGCCCGACCACGAGGCGCGCGCCGACACCGTGGGCGTGCCGATCGAGGGCGTCGAGATCCGGGTGAGCGACGCCGGCGAGGTGCAGGTGCGCTCGCCCGGGCTGCTCAAGGGCTACTACAAGGACCCGGTGGCGACCGCCGAGGTGCTGGGCGACGACGGCTGGTACCGCACCGGTGACGCCGGCTTCATGGACGCGGCCGGCCACCTCAGGATCATCGATCGCGCCAAGGACGTCGGCCGCCTGCAGGGCGGCGCCAACGACGGCGCCCTGTTCGCGCCGAAGTACGTCGAGAACAAGCTGAAGTTCTTCCCGTACATCAAGGAGGCGGTCGCGTTCGGCGATCGCCGCGAGACCGTGTGCGCCTTCGTCAACATCGACATCGAGGCGGTCGGCAACTGGGCCGAGAAGCGCAACCTGCCGTACGCCGGCTACGCCGACCTGGCGCAAAAGCCGGCCGTGCTGGAGCTCGTGCGTGAGTGCGTCCAGAAAGTCAACGCCGACCTCGCCGGGGACGAGAAGCTCTCGGGCAGCCAGATCGCCCGCTTCCTCGTCCTGCACAAGGAGCTCGATGCCGACGACGGCGAGCTGACGCGCACCCGCAAGGTACGGCGGGGCCATATCGCCGAGCGCTACCGGTTGCTCGTCGACGCGCTCTACAGCGGCAAGAGCGAGCAGCACATCGAGACCGAGGTGAAATTCGAGGACGGCCGCACCGGCAAGATCGCGGCGACCCTCAAGATCGTCGACGTGCCCGTCTTCGCGCCCGTCGGCCGGGCCGCGTGATGACCGGCCGCGACGTGTCGCAGCGAGAGACAGGCGACGTCATCCTCGACGTGCGCAACATCAGCCTGCGGTTCGGCGGCGTGGCGGCGCTCACTGACATCTCGTTCGACGTGCGCGAGCACGAGATCCGCGCCATCATCGGCCCGAACGGCGCGGGCAAGAGCTCCCTGCTCAACTGCATCAACGGCGTCTACCAGCCGCAGCAAGGCTCGATCAGCCTGCGCGGCAAGACCTTCCGCCACATGAACTCGCGCCAGGTGGCCGAGAGCGGAGTCGCCCGCACCTTCCAGAACCTCGCGCTCTTCAAGGGCATGAGCGTGCTCGACAACATCATGACCGGGCGCAACCTGAAGATGCGGACCAACCTGTTCCAGCAGGCGATCCGGATCGGCGCAGCCCAGCGCGAGGAGACGGCGCACCGGCTCGTCGTCGAGGGGATCATCGACTTCCTCGAGATCCAGGCCTACCGCAAGGTGCCGGTCGGCAAGATGCCCTACGGCCTGCAGAAGCGCGTCGACCTTGGCCGCGCGCTGGCGATGGAGCCCGAGGTCCTGCTGCTCGACGAGCCGATGGCCGGCATGAACGTCGAGGAAAAGCAGGACATGAGCCGCTTCATCCTCGACGTCAACGACGAGTTCGGCACGACCATCGTGCTGATCGAGCACGACATGGGCGTCGTCATGGACATCTCCGACCGCATCGTCGTCCTCGACTACGGCAAGAAGATCGGCGACGGTACGCCCGACGAGGTGCGCGCCGACCCCGAAGTCATCAGCGCCTACCTCGGCACGGTGCATTGATGGGCCCGTTCCTCGAGACGCTGTTCGGCGGCCTGATGGTCGGCATGCTCTATTCGCTGATCGCCCTCGGCTTCGTCCTGATCTACAAGGCCTCGGGCGTCTTCAACTTCGCACAGGGCGCGATGGTGCTGTTCGCGGCACTGGCGATGGCGCGCTTCGCAACCTGGATCCCGCAGCTCACCGGGCTCGACAACAAGTTCATCGACAACGCGATCGCCTTCGTGCTCGCCGCCCTGGTGATGGTCGTGCTCGCCTGGCTGATCCAGAAGCTCGTCCTCGGCCGGCTCGTCAACCAGGACGGCATCACGCTTCTCATGGCGACGCTCGGCATCACCTACTTTCTCGAAGGCGCCGGGCAGGCGATCTTCGGCAACGACATCTACAAGATCGACATCGGCATGCCGAAGGATCCCGTCTTCATCCTGGAGAACACCTTCCCCGGCGGCCTGCTCATCAACAAGGAAGACCTCTACGCGGCCCTGATCGCCGCCGTACTGGTGGCCGTGCTCGCGCTCTTCTTCCAGAAGACAGGCACCGGCCGGGCGTTGCGCGCCGTCGCCGACGATCACCAGGCCGCGCAGTCGGTCGGCATCCCGCTCGACCGCATCTGGATCATCGTCTGGTCGGTCGCCGGCATCGTCGCGCTCGTCGCCGGCGTGATCTGGGGCTCGAAGCTCGGCGTCCAGTTCTCGCTCTCGCTGGTGGCGCTGAAGGCGCTGCCGGTCGTGATCCTCGGCGGGCTCACGTCGATCCCGGGTGCGATCATCGGCGGCCTGATCATCGGCGTGGGCGAGAAGCTCTCGGAGATCTACCTCGGGCCGTACCTGGGCGGCGGCATCGAGATCTGGTTCGCCTACGTGCTCGCGCTCGGCTTTCTCCTCGTCCGGCCGCAAGGCCTGTTCGGCGAGAAGATCATCGACCGAGTCTGACCATGTTCTACCGAGAGAACGGCCAGTTCAAGACGAGCTACCGCGCCGACCAGCAGATCTTCCCGATCCTGCAGGACCGGATCGCGATCGGCGTGCTCCTCCTCGTCGCCTTCGTCGGCGTGCCGCTCGTCGCCGACGAGTACGCCTACCGCGCCGTCCTGGTGCCGTTCCTGATCCTCTCGCTCGCCGCGCTCGGGCTCAACATCCTGGTCGGCTATTGCGGGCAGATCTCGCTGGGCACCGGTGCCTTCATGGCGGTCGGCGCCTACGCCGCCTACAACTTCATGGTCCGCGTCGACGGCATGCCGCTCCTGGTCGCGCTGCTGCTCGGCGGCCTGGCCGCCACCGTCGTGGGCGTGCTGTTCGGCATTCCCTCGCTGCGGATCAAGGGGCTCTATCTCGCCGTCGCGACGCTCGCCGCGCAGTTCTTCATCGACTGGGCGTTCCTGCGCATTCCCTACTTCACCGACAACTCGACGTCCGGCTCGGTCAGCGTGGCGAGCTTGTCGGTCTTCGGCCTGTCGATCGAGACGCCGGTGAGCAAGTACCTCTTCTGCCTGACCATCGTCTGCGTCTTCGCGCTGCTCGCCAAGAACCTCGTGCGCGGCCACCTCGGCCGTGAGTGGATGGCGATCCGCGACATGGACGTGGCCGCAGCGGTGATCGGGATTCGCCCGGTGTACGCCAAGCTCACGGCCTTCGCGGTGAGCTCGTTCATCGTCGGCGTCGCCGGCGCCCTGTGGGGCTTCGTCTACCTCGGCTCCTGGGAGCCGGCCGCGTTCTCGATCGACCGCTCGTTCCAGCTCCTTTTCATGGTGATCATCGGCGGCCTCGGCTCCATCATGGGCAGCTTCTTCGGCGCTGGCTTCATCATCCTCCTGCCGCTCTTCCTGAGCCAGGTGCCGCGCCTGCTCGGGATTCCGCTCACCGTCACGGTCGCCTCTCACCTCGAGTTCATCATCTTCGGCTCGCTGATCGTGTTCTTCCTCGTCGTCGAGCCGCACGGCCTGGCGCGCCTCTGGTCGACAGCCAAGGAAAAGCTGCGCCTCTGGCCCTTCCCCCATTGACCCGAGCCCTGACAAGTCCCGATTGAAAACCTCCGTGTTTCGCGCTGAACTGCGCCGTGGCCTTCGCACCTCGCGGCGCGGCACTTCTTACCCTGTGGAGACAACCATGATCCTGAAGACTTTCAAAGGACTCCTGCTCTCGGCCCTCGCGGCGACGGCGGCGCTCACGGCCTCGCCGGCTGCCCTGGCGCAGGCCAAGGAGCAGTTCTTTCCGCTCCTGGTCTATCGCACCGGCGCCTACGCTCCGAACGGCACGCCCTGGGCCAACGGCAAGCAGGACTACCTGAAGATGATCAACGCCCGCGACGGCGGCGTGAACGGGGTCAAGCTCACCTGGGAGGAGTGCGAGACCGGCTACGCGACCGACCGCGGCGTCGAGTGCTACGAGCGGCTGAAGAGCCACCCGGGCGTCACGCTGTTCGAGCCGCAGTCGACCGGCATCACGTTCGCGCTCACCGACAAGGCGCCCACCGACAAGATCCCGCTGCTGACGGTCGGCTACGGGCTCTCGGCCGCGCAGGACGGCCTGGCGTTCGCCTGGAACTTCCCGATCATGGGAAGCTACTGGACCGGCGCCGACATCATCATCCAGCACCTCCTGAAGAAGGACGGCAGCCTCAAGGGCAAGAAGATCGCCCTTGTCTATCACGACTCTCCCTTCGGCAAGGAGCCGATTCCGCTCCTGCAGGAGCGCGCCAAGCTCAACGGCTTCGAGCTGCAGCTGATCCCGGTGACGGCGCCCGGCGTGGAGCAGAAGGCCGCCTGGCTGCAGATCCGCCAGAGCAAGCCCGACTACGTGCTGCTGTGGGGCTGGGGCATCATGAACTCGACGGCGCTGAAGGAAGCGCAGGCCACCGGCTACCCGCGCGACAAGATGTACGGCGTCTGGTGGGCCGGTGCCGAGCCCGACGTGAAGGACGTCGGCGAAGGCGCCAAGGGCTACCACGCGCTGGCGCTCAACCCGTCGGGCCAACAGCCCAAGGTGATCCAGGACATCCTGAAGTACGTCCACGACAAGGGCCAGGGCACCGGCCCGCGCGCCGAAGTCGGCTCGGTGCTCTACACCCGCGGCGTGCTGATCCAGATGCTCGGCGTCGAGGCGGTGCGGCGTGCGCAGGAGCGCTACGGCAAGGGCAAGGTCATGACCAGCGAGCAGGTGCGCTGGGGCCTCGAGAACCTGGCGCTCGACCAGAAACGCCTCGACGCGCTCGGCTTTGCCGGCGTGCTGCGGCCGATCTCGACCTCGTGCGCCGATCACATGGGATCGACCTGGGCGCGCATCCAGACCTGGGACGGCAGCAAATGGGGCATGACGAGCGACTTCATGCAGGCCGACGA
>JBBSBZ010000199.1:0-6464 GCA_038250795.1 Burkholderiales bacterium
ATGTCGAGCCGCTCGGTGCGCTCGAGCTTCCTGCCGCTCGCGTCGAAGTATTTCAGCTCGAAGCTCGCCCGAGGCGCGTCGTGGATCTTGCCCAGGTTGTGGTCGAGCCGCGTCACCTCGAGCCACTTCGCGTCGGGCGTGACCATGCGCCACGAGGCGAGGTTGTCGAGCGCCGTGCCCCAGAGCACGGCCTTCTTGCCGCCGGCGTTCATCGCGACGTTGCCGCCGACGCACGACGCATCGGCCGACGTCGGATCGACGGCGAAGACATGGCCCGCGCGCTCGGCCGCCTCGGCGACGCGCTGCGTGACGACGCCGGCCTCGGTCCAGATTGTCGCGACCTTGCCGGCGACGCCGGGCAGCTCGACGAGCTCGACCTCGGTCATCGCCTCGAGCTTCTCGGTGTTGATGACGGCGCTCGACCAGGTGAGCGGCACGGCGCCGCCGGTGTAGCCGGTGCCGCCGCCCCGCGGGATGATCGTGAGGCCGAGCTCGATGCAGCCGGCGACGAGGCCGGCCATCTCGGCCTCGGTGTCGGGCGTGAGCACGACGAACGGATATTCGACCCGCCAGTCGGTCGCGTCGGTGACGTGCGAGACGCGCGACAGGCCATCGAACCTGATGTTGTCCTTGGCGGTCACCTTCGACAGGACGCGGACGGCGCGCTTCCTCAGGTCCCAGACGGTGCGGAACTGCGCCGCGAACGACTCGACCGCGGCCCGCGACAGCGCGAGCAGCTCGCCCACGACCGCGTCACGGGCGGCGTCGGCCGACGGCGTGCGGCGCTTCTCGACCTCGCCTAGCCGGTGATGCAGCGCCTCGATCAGGAGCTTTCTGCGACGCGGGTTGTCGAGCAGGTCGTCCTGCAGGTAGGGATTTCGCTGCACGACCCAGATGTCGCCCAGCACTTCGTAGAGCATGCGCGCCGAGCGGCCCGTGCGGCGCTCCGCCCGCAGCAGGCCGAGCACCTCCCAGGCCCGCGTGCCGAGCAGGCGGATGACGATCTCGCGATCGGAAAACGACGTGTAGTTGTATGGAATCTCTCGCAATCGAGGCGGCACGGCCAGCTCCGCGCCGGCGGTGATATGCGAGAGCGAAATCGGCGCGTTCATGCGCAAGGTCCGGCAGCTTCGGGCTGGACGAGCAGGCTGGGTCGTTCGATTGGCGCCGTCATGCCGGCATTTTGCCGCTCATGAGGCATGCGACGCGGCCATGCGTCATCCGGGCCGTCCGTCCCGGGCCGGGGCACGGTCCGGCGGGTAATCCCGCTTGCCGTCACGAGGCCGGACGCGGGATAAACGCGGCTGTCATCGGGGGCCGCGACAATCGCGTCCGACCACGGCACATCGCCCCCGCAATCACGGAGATCGTCATGAAGCTGAAGTTCCTCGTTTCGTCCTGCCTGCTCGGCGTCGCTGCCTTCAGCACCCCCGCCCACGCCCAGGTCGAGATCCAGTGGTGGCACGCCATGGGCGGCCAGCTCGGCGAGTGGGTCAACGACCTCGCCAAGGGCTTCAACGAGAGCCAGAAGGAATACAAGGTCGTGCCGACCTTCAAGGGAAGCTATCCCGAGACGCTCACGGCCGGGATCGCGGCGTTCCGCTCGGGCAATCCGCCCGACATCCTGCAGGTCTTCGAGGTCGGCACCGCGACCATGATGGCGAGCAAGGGCGCGATCGTCCCGGTCGGCAAGGTGATGAAGGATTCGGGCCTGAAGTTCGACCCCGCCGCTTACGTGCCTGCGGTCGCCGGCTACTACACGGCGCCGAACGGGCAGATGCTGAGCATGCCGTTCAACAGCTCGACGACGATCTTCTATTACAACAAGGACGCCTTCAAGGCCGCCGGCCTTGACCCCAACAAGCCGCCGAAGACCTGGGCCGAGGTCGCCCTCGCCGCCGCCAAGCTGAAGGCGAGCGGGCACGCCTGCCCCTTCACGACGAGTTGGATCAGCTGGACCCAGCTCGAGAGCTTCTCGGCCTGGCACAACGTCGAGTTCGCGACCAAGCAGAACGGCCTGGGTGGCCTCGACACGCGGCTGACGTTCAACGGCCCGCTCCAGGTGCGCCACATCCAGGACCTGGAGAACATGGCCAAGCAGGGGCTGTTCATCTACAAAGGCCGGGACAACAAGGCCGACACCACCTTCCCGTCGGGCGAGTGCGCCATGATCACCGGGTCGGCCGGCCTGCTCGGCGCCATCAAGAAGAACGCCAAGTTCGACTTCGGCGTGGCGCCGCTGCCGTACTACGAAGACGTCCCCGGAGCGCCGCAGAACACCGTGATCGGTGGCGCCAGCCTGTGGGTGATGGCCGGCAAGCCTGCCGACCACTACAAGGGCGTGGCCACGTTCTTCAACTACCTGTCGAGCCCGGAAGTGCAGTCGGCGAGCCACAAGCGAACCGGCTATCTGCCGATCACGACCGCGGCCTTCAAGCTCACCGAGCAGAGCGGCTTCTACAAGCAGAACCCCGGCGCCGACGTCGCGGTCAACCAGATGATCAGGAAGACCACCGACAAGTCGCGCGGCATCCGCCTCGGCAACTTCCTGCAGATTCGCTCGATCATCGACGAGGAACTCGAGCAGGTCTGGGCCGGCAAGGCATCGGCGAAGGAAGCGCTCGACAGGGCCGTCAAGCGCGGCAACGAGCAACTCGAGAAGTTCCAGGCGGCGAACAAGTCCTGACCGACCGGCGCGCCGCTTCCGGCCGCTGTCGCGCCCGCGGCTGCTGACATGAGACTTCCCTCCCCGACCCTCCCCGCCACGCGGGGAGGGCCCTAGTCGCACGCCATGGCCGCCGAGAAGCGCGTCGTCTTCCGCTCGACCTGGCTGCCCTGGGCGCTGCTTGCGCCGCAGGTGGCCATCATCGGCGTCTTCTTCTTCTGGCCGGCGGCGCAGACGGTGCTGCAGTCGATGCAGCAGCAGGACGCGTTCGGCATCAGCACGAGCTGGGTCGGCCTCGACAACTTCATCCACCTGTTCCAGGATCGCTCCTACCTGGAGTCGTTCAAGACGACGGCGATCTTCTCGCTCAGCGTCGCCGTGCTCGGCATCGTGATCTCTCTGGTGCTCGCCGTCTTCGCGGACCGCGTCATCAAGGGCGCGCTTGCCTACAAGACGCTGCTGATCTGGCCCTACGCCGTCGCGCCGGCGGTGGCCGGCGTGCTGTGGCTCTTCATGTTCGCGCCGAGCATCGGTGTCGTCTCGTACGCGCTGAAGCAGAGCGGCATCCAGTGGAACGCGCTGCTCAACGGCAACCAGGCCATGCTGCTGATCGTCATGGCCGCGGTCTGGAAGCAGATCTCGTACAACTTCCTGTTCTTTCTCGCCGGCCTGAGCTCGATCCCGAAGTCGCTGATCGAGGCGGCCGCGATCGACGGCGCGGGGCCGTGGCGGCGCTTCTGGACGATCGTCTTCCCGCTGCTCTCGCCAACCACGTTCTTCCTGCTCGTGATCAACATCGTCTACGCCTTCTTCGACACCTTCGGCATCGTCGACGCGGCCACCGAAGGCGGCCCCGGCAAGGACACCTCGATCCTCGTCTACAAGCTCTACTACGACGGCTTCAAGGCGCTCGACCTCGGCGGCTCGGCGGCGCAGTCGGTGGTGCTGATGGTGGTCGTCGTCACCCTCACCGTCGCGCAGTTCAAGTTCGTCGAGAAAAAGGTGAATTACTGAATGGTCGAGCGCCGCCCCCTGCTGACGTTTTTCACGCACGCCATCCTGCTGATCGGCGTGGTGATCGTCGCCTTTCCGGTCTACCTGACCTTCGTCGCCTCGACGCACACCGCCGAGGACATCGTCCAGGCGCCGATGCCGCTGCTGCCCGGCGACCAGTTCTGGCACAACTACACGGCGGCGTTCACCGGTTCCGAAAAGGGTCCCGGGTCGGGCGCTCCGGTCGGCCGGATGATGTGGATCAGCCTGGTGTCGGCGCTCGTCATCTCGCTCGGCAAGATCGCGATCTCGCTGCTCTCGGCGTTCGCCATCGTGTACTTCCGGTTCCCGTTCAGGATGTTCTTCTTCTGGGCGGTGTTCGTGACGTTGATGCTGCCGGTCGAGGTGCGGATTTTTCCAACCTACAAGGTCGTCTCCGACCTGGGCATGCTCAACAGCTACGCGGGCCTGACGGTGCCGCTGATCGCCTCGGCCACCGCGACCTTCCTGTTCCGCCAGTTCTTCCTGACCGTTCCCGACGAGCTGGTCGAGGCGGCGCGCGTCGACGGCGCCGGGCCGATGCGCTTCTTCAAGGATGTGCTGGTGCCGCTTTCGGCGACGAGCATCGCCGCGCTGTTCGTCATCCAGTTCATCTACGGCTGGAACCAGTACCTCTGGCCGCTGCTGATCGCCACCGACGAATCGATGTACCCCGTGGTGATCGGCATCAAGCGGATGATCAGTGGCGGCGATTCCGCGCAGCTGTGGAATCTGGTCATGGCGACCGCGATCCTGGCCATGATCCCGCCCGCGCTGGTCGTCATGCTGATGCAGAAGTGGTTCGTCAAGGGCCTGGTCGACACTGAGAAATGAAAACCTGACATGGGCGCGATCTCCCTTCACGACGTCACCAAGAGCTACGGCATCGGGCCGAAGGCCAACCCCGTCATTCACGGCGTCAGCGCCGACATCGCCGACGGCGAGTTCGTGGTCATCGTCGGCCCGTCCGGCTGCGGCAAGTCGACGCTGCTGCGCATGGTGGCCGGCCTCGAGGAGATCACGGGCGGCGAGATCTCGATCGCCGGGCGCGTCGTCAACAACCTCGAGCCGTCGGCGCGCGACATCGCGATGGTTTTCCAGAACTACGCGCTCTACCCGCACATGACGGTGTTCGCCAACATGGCGTACGGCCTCAAGATCGCCAAGGTGCCCGAAGCCGAGATCCGCACGCGAGTCGACAAGGCCGCGAAGATCCTCGAGCTCGGTCCGTATCTGCTGCGCAAGCCGCGCGAGCTCTCGGGCGGCCAGCGCCAGCGCGTCGCCATGGGGCGCGCGATCGTGCGCCAGCCGGCCGTGTTCCTGTTCGACGAGCCGCTCTCCAACCTCGACGCGAAGCTGCGGGCGCAGACGCGGCTCGAGATCCAGAAGCTGCACCGCGAGCTGCGCACGACGTCGCTCTTCGTCACCCACGACCAGGTCGAGGCGATGACGCTCGCCGAGCGGATGATCGTGATGAACGCCGGTCGCATGGAGCAGATCGGCACGCCCGACGACGTCTATCACCGGCCGGCGACCACGTTCGTCGCCGGCTTCATCGGCTCGCCGCCGATGAACCTCGTGCGCGGCACCGCGCAGGGCGCCGGGTTCAGCGCAGGCGGCGCCCTCCTGCCGCTGCCCGCGCCCGCGCCGCGCGACGGCGAGCTGGTGATGGGGATTCGCCCGGAGCACGTCGAGATGAGCAGTGATGCGGGCGCGGCCGGCTGGCCGCTGCACGTGCAGGCGATCGAGATGCTCGGCGCCGAGCGCCTCGTCTACGGCCTGCTGGGCGACACGCTCTTCACCGCGCGGCTCGACGCGACGCTGCCCTATCCGGCGGTCGGCGCCGTGGTCGGCATCCAGGCATCGCCCGAGCACCTGCACTGGTTCGACGCCTCGACCTCGGCGCGCGTCGGCTCCTGAGCTTGCAGGGCAAGATTGCCGCGATGAGCGCATCGCCCTGGCCCTTTCCGCGCTGGATCGCGCACCGCGGGGCCGGCAAGCTCGCCCCCGAGAACACGCTCGCCGCCTTTCGCGTCGGCGCGGCGCACGGCTACCGCGCGTTCGAATGCGACGTGAAGCTGTCCTCGGACGGCGTGCCCTTCCTCCTCCACGACGCCACGTTGCAGCGCACGACCTCAGGCCGCGGCCCGGCGTCGGCCCTGACGTGGAGCGAGCTCTCCCGGCTCGATGCCGGCGGCTGGCATTCGCGCGCCTACGCCGGCGAGCCGGTGCCAAGCTTCGCGGCGATCGCGCGCTACTGCCTGCGCAACGGCTTCGCGCTCGACGTCGAGATCAAGCCGTCGCCGGGCGACGAGAAGGAGACCGGCCGCGTCGTCGCGACAACCGCGGCGACGCTCTGGTCCGGCGCCGCGACACCGCCGTTCCTGACGTCGTTCCAGCCCGAGGCCCTCGAAGGCGCGCGCGAGGCTCAGCCGGCACTGCCGCGCGGCCTGCTGCTCGACACCCTTCGCACCGGCTGGCTCGACCAGGCGCTGGCGCTCGGCTGCGTCGCCGTGATCACCAGCCACGCGCTCGTCGACGCAGCCATGCTCGGTCGCGTGCGCGCCGCCGGACTGCGTGCGCTGGTCTACACGGTGAACGATCCGGCCGAGGCGAGACGGCTCGTCGCCCTGGGCATCGACGGCATCGTCACCGACGCCGTCGATCGCTTCTCGCCCGGGACCGGCGTCGACGACTGAGGCAGCGCCCGCCGCTCGGGCGTCAGGCCGCGCCGGCGGCCATCGGCTCCTCGGCGCCGCGCACGCGC
>JBBSBZ010000200.1:0-6437 GCA_038250795.1 Burkholderiales bacterium
GAACGGTCCGGCCGTCTGCACCGACGGATGCCTGCGGTACATCCACGTGCGCAGATTGGCGGCGCGCGGTGCGGTGAAGGCCGAGCCGCTCAGCAGCTCGGCGAAGAGGCCGTGCGCCGCGCGCTGCGGGTTGTTGCGGCCGATCGGCAGCGCGCCAGGCTGCGCTTCGGTCGAATGCTGGTTGCCGAAGCCGGAGAGATAGGCGAGCGCGGGGGCGGATGCGCTCATGCCGTGCATCGCCCGCCGGGCCGCCCCAAGGGCGATGCCGCCCCCTCGGGGGGCAGCGAACGTACTCGTGAGCGTGGGGGCACCATCATCCCAGCGACGCCCACATCTGCTTGTCGCGCTCGGCCGTCCAGATGCGCGGATCGCGGTGCTCGGTGGCCTCGTCGTAGGCGCGCGAAACGTCGAAGGGCATGCAGTGCTCGTAGATGAACTGCGAGCCGTAGGTCGGGCGCAGCACGGCGTCGGTATCGGCGAAGACGCGCTTCAGATCGTGGCCCTGGGCGACGCCCGACTTGACGCTCTCGTACAGGTCGCGGATGAAGGCGCGCGTCGTCGCGACGCCGTCCCGGCACATCGCCGGCGTCGTCAGCGCCGCGCCGCGACCCGGCACGATGGCGACGGCGCCGAGCGCCTCGACCTTGTCGAGCGTCGCCGGCCAGTCGCCGAAGTAGGCGTCGCCGGCATAGGCGGTCGCGCCGTACTCGACGAGGTCGCCGCTGAAGAGGATCTTCTGCTGCGGCAGCCAGGCGACCGTGTCGCCCTTGGTGTGGCCGCGGCCGAGCTGCATCAGCTTCACCTCGAGCTTGCCGAGCCAGATCGTCATCTCGCCCTTGAAGGTGAGGGTCGGCCAGGTCAGGCCCGGAATCGTCTCGACGGCGCGGAAAAGTCGCGGGAAGCGCTCGATCTCGCTCTTCATGTCGGCCGCGCCGCGCTCGACGATGAGGTCGCGCGTGTCCTCGCTGGCGATGATCTCGGTCGCGCCCTCCTTCTCGTAGGCGCTCGCGCCGAGCACGCGCACCGCGTGGTAGTGGCTCATCACGACGTACTTGATCGGCTTGTCGCTGACCTCGCGGATGCGCCGGATCACGTCCTGGGCCATCACCGGCGTCGCCTGGGTGTCGATCACCATCACCGCGTCGTCGCCGATGACGATGCCGGTGTTCGGATCGCCCTCGGCCGTGTACGCGTAGGCGTTGTCGGAGAGTTTCGTGAAGGTGACGACCTTGTCGGCGAGGTCGGCTTGCGAAGCGAAGGCTTTGCTCATGGGAGGTCCGTTGGAGAGTCGCGACCGGCGCGGAGGCGACGGATCACGCCGGCTTCAGCCCGGCGAGGAACGACGATACCGCGGCGAGGAATTCCGCGGGCAGCTCGGCCACGCTCAGGTGCGACGCGCCGGCGAGGACCTCGAGCTTCGCGCCCGGGATGCGATCGGCGATGGTGCGCGCCATCTCCGGCGTCGCACCCGCGTCGAGGCCGCCGGCCAGCACGAGGGTCGGCGTCCGGATCGTCGCCAGGCGCTCGAGCCAGTCGACGCCGGCGACCGCGTGGCAGGCCGCGACGTAGGCGGCAGGGTCGGTGCGCAGCAGCCGAGCCCTTGTGGCAGCCGCCTGCCCGGGCTGCGCGGAGCGATGGCCGGCGTGGAGGTAGCGCTCGACCACGGCGTCGGCGACCGCCGCCATGCCGCCCTGCTCGACCGCCGCGATGCGCTGCGCCCACGTCGCCTGCGCGGCGTCCGGGTAGCGCGCCACGGTATTGGCGAGGACCACGCCGCGCAGCAGCTCGGGATGGCGGATCGCGAGGCCCTGGCCGACCATTCCGCCCATCGACAGGCCGATCCAGACGACCGGGCCGCGGCCCCACTCGCGGATCAGCCGCGCCGCGTCGTCGACGAGCTCGTCCATCGTGTACGGGCCCGGCGCCGCCGCCGATTGGCCGTGGCCGCGCTGGTCGTAGCGAAGCACGGCGTGATCGGGCGCGAGCCGCGCCGCGAAGTCGTCCCACATGTGCAGGTCCAGGCCGAGCGCGTGAGACAGCACGACCGGCGTGCCGGCGCCCTGCACCGCGACGCGCAGCTGCGGCGCGCTGAAGGTGTCGTGCGAAACGACCCGCGTCGGCGTCGCGAGCGAGCTCGGCGCCGGCGCACGACCCTCGGCACGCAGGATCTCGCCCGCGAGCTTGAATGCGGTGTTGGCTGCGGGCACGCCGCAGTAGATCGCGCCCTGGAGCAGGGTTTCCTTGATCTTGTCGATCGGCACGCCGCCGCGGATCGCGGCCTTGCAGTGCAGCTCGAACTCCTCCCAACGGCCCATGCCCATCGTCATGGCCAGGACGAGGAGGCGACGCGTTTCGCGCTCGAGCCCGGGCCGGCCCCAGATGTCGTTCCAGGCATAGCGCGTGATCAGGCTCTGGAAGTCGGCATTGAACTCGGTCGCGCCGGCGAGCGACTTGTCGACCCATTCATCACCGAGCATTGCACGGCGGTTGCGCGCGCCGCGCTCGAAGTCGTCGATGCGCTCGTCGGCGCCGGGGTCGTTGCTCATCGTGGTCTTTCGTTGTCCTTGAGCCGGGCGTCGAGCGCGTCGAGCTGGCGCGCGGCGATGGCGCCGGCGCGCCGCGCGGGAACGTCGATGTCGAATACCGCAGCGAGCGCCTTCGTGTCCACGGCCGCAAACGCCGGGTCGTTCGCCACCGCGGCGACAAGCAGGGCCTGAAGGCCGCCGCTCGCGCCGGCCGCCTGCGGCGCGAGACGGGCGAGCAGCGCGTGCGCGGCAACCTTGCCCACCGCGCCCGCGACGACCGAAGCCGCGGCCTCCGAGAACACCGCACCATGCTGGCGCTCGATGTTGTCGCGCATGCGCGCGACGTCGACCTCGAGACCCGCGGCGGCGTCGGCAAGCGCGGCGACGCTGCCGTGCGCGGCGATGAAGAGCGACGGCCATTCGGCCAGCTCGGCCTGCCAGCCACCGAGGCCCCGCTCGTGCTCCTGCGGCATCGCCGAGAGCAGCGCCGCCGCGTGATGCGGCGCGCGCGTCGCCGCCGCGATAGCGATCATGGCGGCGACTGGATTGCGCTTGTGCGGCATCGCCGACGAGCCGCCGCGGCCCGCGCCCGAAGGCTCCGCGACCTCCCCGACCTCACCCTGCGCGAGCAGCGCGAGGTCGGTGCCGATCTTGCCGAGCGAGCCGCAGAGCACCGCGATCTCGCAGCCGAGCGCGACCCGCCCGTCGCGCTGCGTGTGCGAGGCGCCTTCCGGCGTGAAGGCGAGCCCGAGGCGATCGGCGACGACTCGGGCGACCGCCGGTCCGGCGTCGCCGAGCGTCGCCAGCGTGCCGACCGCGCCGCCGAACTGAAGCTCGAGGGCTGCGCGGCCGGCAGCCGCGAGGCGCGCACGGGCGCGCACCAGCGGCGCGATCCAGGCGACGAGCTTGAAGCCGAAGCTCACGACCTGCGCCGGCTGCATCAGCGTTCGCGCGAGGATCGGCGTCGCCAGGTGCGTGCGCGCCAGCGCGACGAGCGCGGTCGCGAGGCGCACGAGCTCTTCGTCGATCAGCAAGAGGGCACGCCGCGTCGCCAGCGCCATCGCGGTGTCGATCACGTCCTGGCTGGTGCTGCCCCAATGGACGAATCCCGCCGCCGCGGCATCGCGCTCGGCGACGCGCGCGGTCAGATGCCTGACGAGCGGGATCGCGAGACTGCCGGCGGCCCGTGCCTCGCTCACCAGGGCGCCGATGTCGAAGCGCGATGCACACGCGGCGACGATCGGCGCGACGGCGCTGGCCGGGATCGCGCCGACGGCGGCTTCACCCTCCGCGAGTGCCGCTTCGAACGCGAGCATCGCGTCGACCAGCGCATCGTCGGCGAACACGTCGAGCATCGCCGGGCGGGCGAGCGTTCGCTCGAAGATCGAGGCGCTCATCGAAGGGACAGGCTCACGAGTGCGCCGCGTGCTTCAGCGCGGGGAGTTCGGCCAAGGCCGACACCAGCACCTTGTCGACGCGCTTGCCGTCGAGGTCGACGACCTCGAAGCGCCAGCCTTCCCATTCGACCGAATCCGCCTCGTCGGGCAGGCGCCCGAGGAGCAGCATGATCATGCCGGCGAGCGTGTTGTAGCGGCCGCGATCTTCCTCGGGCAGTTCCTTGAGCGAGAGACGATCCTTCAGCTCCGGCGTCGGGATCAGACCGTCGAACAGCCAGCTGCCGTCGTCGCGCTGCACCGCCCACGAGTCGGCGGGCGTCTCGGTGGCGAATTCGCCGGTGATCGCCTCGAGGATGTCGCGCACCGTGATCATGCCCTGCACCTCGCCGTACTCGTCGACGACGAAGACGATCTGCGCGCTCGAGACCCGGAAGTGCTCGAGCAGCTCCATCCCCGAGAGCGTCTCGGGCACGAACACGGGCGACGTCAGGTTCAGGTCGACGGCGACGGCGTGGCCCTCGATCGACTGCTCCAGCAACTTCTGCGCGCTGATGACGCCGAGCACGTCGTCGAGGCCGCCGCGGCAGACCGGATAGCGCGAGTGCTCGGCCTCGCGCACGACGCGCAGCACGTCGGCAGCAGTGCTGGTCGCTTCGAGCCACACGATCTCGCCGCGCGGAATCATCATCGAGCCCACCTGGCGATCGTCGAGGCGAAACACGTTCCTCACCATCTGGTGCTCCTGCGCCTCGATGACGCCGGCGTCGAGCCCCTCCTCGAGGCTGGCGGCGATCTCCTCTTCCGTGACGCTGCGCGCCGGGCCGCCGCGCACGCCCATCAGCTTCAAGGTCGCCTCGGTGCACCACGAGAGGAGGCGCACGAACGGACGGGCGATCACGGAGAGCCACTCCATCGGCCGGGCGACGAGGCGGGCGATCGTCTCCGGATACATCAGCCCCAGCCGCTTGGGCACGAGCTCGCCGAAGACGATGCTGAGGAAGGTGATGGTGACGACCACCATCGCCGTCGCCGCGACCTCGGCGACGCGGTCGCGCAGGGAGAAGGTCTCGTGCAGCCAGCGTCCGAAGGGCGCCGAGAAGGCGGCGTCGCCGACGATGCCGTTGAGGATGCTGATCGAGGTGATGCCGATCTGCACGACCGAGAGCCACTTGGTCGGGTTGTCGTGCAGCGCCATCGCGTGGCTGGCGCCGGAGTCGCCCGATTCCACCATCACCTGCAGCCGCGCCCTGCGGCTGGCGGTGAGCGCCATCTCCGACATGGCGAACAGCGAATTCAGGAAGATCAGGAACAGCAGGAGGGCAACGTCCATGCCTTTTAGAGAGCGAGCGCGGGCGTAGGCGGGAGGCCAGCGTAGCAGAATCGGTCCATGCATTACCTCGTCGGCGACATCCAGGGCTGCGCCGACGCCTTCGAGCGGCTCCTCGCCGAGATCGCCTTCTCGCCCTCGCGCGACCGCCTCTACGTCCTTGGCGACCTCGTCAATCGCGGCCCGGGGTCGCTTGCGACGCTGCGCCGGCTGCGCGATTTCGGCGCGGCCGCGACCTGCGTCCTCGGCAACCACGACTGGCACCTCCTCGCCGTCGCCGCCGGCGTGCGACCGCGCCATCGCAACGACACGATCGACGAAATCCTCGAGGCTCCCGACCGCGAGGCCTGGCTTGAGTGGCTGCGCCAACGCCGCATGGCCGTCTTCGAGCAGGGCTGGCTGATGCTGCATGCCGGCGTCGTGCCGCAGTGGGACCTGGCGCTGACGCTCGAGCTCGCCGGCGCGCTCGAGGCCGCCCTGCGCGAACGGCCGGCACGCGAGTTCCTCGCCGCGATGTTCGGCAACGAGCCGTCACGCTGGAGCGAGTCGCTCACCGGCGAGGAGCGCCTGCGCTTCACCCTCAACACGCTGACCCGCGCCCGCTTCGTCTCCGCCGACGGCACGCTGGAGTTCGAGACGAAGGACGGCGCGCAGGCCGCGCCGCCCGGCTTCCAGCCCTGGTTCGATCTGCCCGGCCGCAGGACCGCCGGCACGCCGATCGCGTTCGGCCACTGGTCGTCGCTCGGGCTCCTCGATCGCGCCGACCTGCTAGGCATAGACACCGGCTGCGTCTGGGGCGACAAGCTCACGGCCGTGCGCATCGAGGGCTCGCGCCGCGAGATCATCCAGGTCGGATGCTGACCAGCGGCCTGCATCCTGCAAGTTCGACTCCGGTAGGCGTGGTGTGTTTCCCTTCTCGCTCCGACCTTGCTTCGCCGATCAGGCAAGTTTCGTCGTCCCTCTGGTCGCCCTGCAGCGGGGCGACGTCGACAACGCCGGTGGAAACGCGCGGTCTCGGGCTGACGCTGTCGCCGAACTTCCGGGGAGGGCATGCGAAGATCACGGCAGAGCCGCGTCGACACGTCGCGGCTCTGTCCGGGAGACGTGGCCGAGCGGTCTAAGGCAGCAGTCTTGAAAACTGCCGAGGGGGCAACTCCTCCGTGAGTTCGAATCTCACCGTCTCCGCCA
>JBBSBZ010000201.1:0-6435 GCA_038250795.1 Burkholderiales bacterium
CCGCCGTCGACGAGCAGGTCGACGCCGGTGATGTACGACGCCGCGTCGGAGGCGAGGAAGAGCACCGTCGCCGTCACCTCGTCGGTCGTGCCGAAGCGCTTCATCGGGTTCTTCGCCGCCCACGCGACCTTGAGGTCGGCGACCTGCTGCGGCGTCATCACGCGGTCGAAGATCGGCGTCTCGATCGGCCCGGGGCTGACGACATTGACGCGGATGCCGCGCTCGACGAGCTCGGCCGCCATCGTGCGGCCGAGCGAGCGCACGGCCGCCTTGCTCGCGCCGTAGACGGAGCCTGCCGGATTGCCCTTGCCGGCTGCGACCGAGGCGTTGAGGACGATGGCGCCGCCCGCGCCCATCAACGTCACGGCTTTCTGGACGGTGAAGTAGACGCCCTTCACGTTCGTGTCGAAGGTCGCATCGAACATCGACTCGGTGGTCGCCGCGAGCGGGCCGAATGTGCCGACTCCCGCGTTGGCGAAGACGACGTCGATCCGACCGCCGCCGAACTCGCGCGTCGCCGCGATCACCCGGTCGAGATCGGCGAGTCGCGAGGTGTCGGCGACGATCCCATGCGCGGCCGGCCCGAGCTCGGTGGCGCTCGACGCGACCGTCGCAGCGTTGCGGCCGACGATGACCACCTTCGCCCCTTCGTCGATCAGCCCCCGGGCGACGGCCAGGCCGATGCCGCTGTTGCCGCCGGTGACCAGCGCCAACTTGTTCGCGAACCGTTTCGTGCTCATCGCCCATCCCTCCGCGTGTGCGGGCATTGTGGAGCGCCGGCGCGCGGGCGTATCGTCGCGGCGACATGAATGCCCGCTCGCCCCTGTCGCCTGCAGAACTGCCGCCGCACATGGCGGCGCAGATGCGGCGCATCCGGGCCCAGGTCACTGCGGGCCGCTTCGACTGGCAGGCGAGCGATGCCGCAGTCGCGCGCATCCCGGTCGAGAACTACTTCGGCCCGGCGATCCGGGACGCCGAGGTGGAGCACCTGTTCCGGCCGCTGCCGCTCATCGTCGGCCATTCGAGCGAGCTGCCCGTCGGACACGTCGTCGCCCACGACGAGTACGGCGTGCCGCTGCTGCTGACGCGCGACGCGGACGGGCGCGCGCGCGCCTTCCTCAACGTCTGCCGGCACCGCGGCATGCGCCTGGTCGAGGCGGGCGAGGCGGCGGTCGAGAGGAAGAGCATCGTCTGCCCGTACCACGGCTGGACCTACCGGCTCGCGGGAGGGCTGCGCCACCGCCTGCACGCCGAGGCCTTCGACGCCTGCGCCGACGGCGACGACCACCTCGTCGCCCTGCCGTGCGAGGAGCGCCTCGGGCTGCTCTGGGTCGTGCCGACGCCGGGCGCAACGATCGACGTCGCCGCCTTCCTCGGCGGGCTCGACGGCGAGCTCGCCTTCCTCGACGTCGCCGGCCTGCGCCACTTCCGCACGGTGCGTGCGGAGTACGCGGCGAACTGGAAGCTGATCGTCGACGCCTTCCTCGAGGCCTATCACATCCGCGTGCTCCACAAGGACACGATCTATCCCTTCTTCACCGACGGCCTCGTCGCGACCGAGCGCTTCGGGCCGCACGTGCAGTCGCTCGTCGGGCGCCGTCCGTCCGAGCCCTGGGCGAAGGCGCCCGAGGCGGCGATGCCGCACGACGTGGCGACCCTGTGCGAGCTCGTCACGCCGAGCCACGTCGTCTTCCCGAACACGATCACGATCTTCCATCCCGACTACCTGAGCCTCGTCACGCTCTATCCGGTCGGGCCGGAGCGGCTGTCGTGGACGCACCGGATGCTGATCCCGGCCGATCGCGCCACGCCCGACTGGACGCCGCACTGGGACAAGACCTTCCGCCTCATCGAGCAGGGCGTGTTCCAGAACGAGGACATCGCCTGCGCGGTCGGCATCCAGCGGGGCATGAAGAGCGGCGCCAACCGCTTCGTCACGGCCGGGCGAGCCGAGCAGGGCATCGGCTGGTTCCATGCCGATGTCGCCGCCGCGATCGAGCGCCGCGGCGCGAACGCACCCGGCGCCAAGCCCTGATCGGGCCTCACCTTCACGCGCACGAGGACGGGCTTGCAGCGCTCGCGCTCGGCGGCGATGCAGGCGGCGAACTCGGCCCGGGTGCTCCGACGACGATCGCCGCATCGCTGTCGAGCCGCTCCAGCCTCGCAGGTTCGTGCACGGCACGCGCCGCGGCCGCCGCGAGCTTGTCCCCCCACTGGGCGATGCGCCGTGTCGTGACGTGGCGATGCAGCGCAGCTTGGCGGCCTTGAAGGTGGGAAGCTTGTAGAGGATGAAGGGGTCGACCGCGAGCGTGCCGATGTGGCCCAGGATCACCCTGTGCTGGTCGGTCGACGAGGCGACGTCGCCGTCGCGTTACCCGCCGCGCCCGGCTTGTTATCGACGTAGACGTTCTGGCCGAGCGGCTTCGTCAGCTCGATCGCGGTCGAGCGGGCGACGATGTCCCAGTTGCCGCCGGGCGCGAACGGCACGACGAAGCGGATCGGCTGGGTCGGCCACGCCGACCGGGCGCCCGCGGCCCGGAATGGCGGCAGCGCCGACGGCGGCCAGCGCCTGCAGGCGGGTCTTCGCGGTCAGGGTGTGGCGAGCGCCGCGACGGCGGCGTCCTGGCGCGCCTGGCGCGCGATCTCGACGGCGGTGAGGCCGCGATCGTCGCGCAGGTCGCGATGCGCGCCACGCCGCAGCAGCAGCTTCACGGCGTCGACCTGGCCCTGCCCGGCAGCCCACATCAGCGCGGTAAGGCGGTGCTCGTAGGCGGCGTCGACGTCGATGCCCGACCCGAGCAGCGCATCGAGCGCGGCGGCGTGTCCCTGGCCCGCCGCGTAGACGACCGCGGGCTTGTTCATACGGTCGACCGGATCGGTCTTCGCGCCCGCCGCCAGCAGGCGACGCACGACGGGCTCGAAGCCGCCGTAACTGGCCGCCATCAGCGGCGTCACGCCCTCGATCGAAGCTTGATCGACATCGGCGCCGCCCTTCAGCATCGCCTCGACGATCGCCAGGTTGCCCTTCTCCGCGGCCAGCAGCAACGCGGTCTTGCCGAGGCGATTGCGCGAGCTCGGCACGGCGCCGGCCGAGAGCACGCGCTCGACCTGCGCCAGGTCGCCCTGGCGCGCGCCGACGAGCAGTTGCGCGTTGAGCGCCGGATTGGTGGGCGACTGCGCGCCGACCGCGCCCGACGCCGCCAGCAACGGCATCGCCAGGCACAGCGACACGATGCGCGCCCGCATTCTTCGATCTTCAACCAATGTCAAGTCTCCTCGCTCGTCGAGCGTTGCGAATGCTGCACCGCAGCGCGACAAACCGATTGCATCAGGCCCGATTGTGAGTACCCTCGCCATCGAGAACAACGCGAAGCCTTTCGGGCCCCGCGTCCGATGGCCCGACAGGAGACGCGGGCCGCGCTCGATTCGTCGTGGCTCCTTGCGGTCCTCATGGCGAAATCAGAACATTACCGCAACGAGGAGAACCGAATGCTTCGAATCCCATCCCCCGTCCGCTTCTGTGCGGCCGCGGCCGCCGCCGCGGCGCTCTGCGCGACATCGACCGGCGCCTCGGCGCAGGCCGAGATCGCCGGTCAGGCCGCCGCGACCGGCGCGCCGGTGCCCAAGAGCATCTCGGTGCCGCAGGCCCGGCTTGACGGCGCCGACAAGGACGGCGTCAACTTCCTGCATTCGAACGGAAGCTACGCGCAGACCCGCTACTACCCGGCCACCCAGATCAACACCGCCAATATCGCCAAGCTGCGGCCGGCGTTCCAGTTCCAGACCGAGGTGCTCGAGTCGATGGAGACGGCGCCGATCGTGGTCGACGGCGTCATGTACATCACGACCTCGTTCAACCACCTGTACGCCCTCGACGCCGCGACCGGCAAGGAGTTCTGGCACTACAAGCACAAGATGGGTGCGGTCACGACGTACTGCTGCGGCCCGAACAATCGCGGCGTCGCGGTCATGGGCGACAAGCTCTTCATGGGCACGCTCGACGCCAAGCTGCTGGCCTTCGACGCGAAGACCGGCAAGGTGCTCTGGTCGACGCAGATCGCCGACCCGGAAGCGGGCTACTCGGAGACGATGGCGCCCGTCGCCGTCAACGGCAAGGTGCTGATCGGCACCAACGGCGGCGAATACGGCATCCGCGGCTTCGTCAAGGCGTTCGACGCCAACGACGGCAAGCTGCTCTGGACCTTCGACACGATCCCGGAGAAGGGCCACGAAGGCACGTGGGCGACGAAGGACGCGACCCAGCGCGACCTGCACCGCGACATCGCCGCCGAGAAGGCGCAGTTCGCGAAGAACTCAGGATTCTTCAAGACGCTCGGTGGCGGCGTCTGGATGGCGCCGGCGATCGACAAGGCGTCGAACATGGCGTTCTTCGTCGTCGGCAATCCGAGCCCCGACCTGTACGGCGCCGAGCGGCCCGGGGACAACCTCTACACCGACTCGATGGTCGCGGTCGACCTCAACACCGGCGAGAAGAAGTGGCACTACCAGTACGTGCCGCACGACGTCTGGGACCTCGACGCAGTCTCGCCCGTGATCCTCACCGAAGCGATGGGCAAGAACGGCAAGATGACCAAGGTCGCCATCCACGGCGGCAAGACGGGGCACGTCTACGTGCACGATCGCGCCACCGGAGACCTGATCCGCTTCAGCGAAGCCATGATCCCGCAAGAGAACATGTGGGTCCTGCCGACCAAGGACGGCGCGCGCATGCTGCCCGGCGCCAACGGCGGCGTCGAGTGGAGCCCGATGGCGGTCAATCCGAAGCTGCACATGGTCTATGCGGCCAACCTGCACCAGCCGATGACCTATCACGTCGAGCAGGCCGCCTATCCCGGCGGCAAGCTGTGGCTGGGCGGGGCCTTCAAGGTGATCGCGTCGGAGAAGCAGTGGGGCCGGCTCGCTGCGGTCAACCTCGACACCGGCAAGATCGCCTGGAAGTTCGACACCGAGCAGCCCTTGATCGGCGGCGTGCTCGCGACCGCCGGCGATCTCGTCTTCAACGGCGAGGGCAACGGCCTCTTCCGCGCCTTCGACGCCAAGACGGGCAAGAAGCTCTGGGAGTACCAGTGCGGCGCCGGTGTCAACGCGCCGGCGGTGTCGTACATGGTCGGCGGCAAGCAGTACGTCGCCGTCGCGGCGGGCGGCAACACGCAGCTCGACTTCAAGCGCGGCAACAGCGTGGTGGTTTTCGCGCTACCCTGACGGCCGCCCGGGAGGCACGCGCTAGCGCGCCTCCCGCGGGCTCGACTCCCGATCGAAGGATCTGTCCTGAAGCGCACCGCGATTTCCTGTTCCATCGTCCTCGGTCTCGTGTTCATGGCCGACCGCGCCGCCGCTGAAGGCGACGCCGTGCCGGCCAAGGCGGCGCTCTGTGCCTCATGCCACGGCCCCGAAGGCAAGGCCCCGGTCCTGCCCGAGTACCCCATCCTCGCCGGCCAGACGTCCCGCTACCTCTACCTGCAGCTGCGCGACTTCCAGGAGGGCCGACGCAAGAACGAGCTGATGACGCCGATGGCGGTCGGCCTGACCCGCGACGAGACGCACGAGCTCGCCGACTACTTCTCGCGGCAGAAGGCACCGCCGCAGAAGTTCGTCGCCGATCCGGCCAAGGCCAAGCTCGGCCAGGCCAAGGCCGAGGAGACGCTGTGCACCATGTGCCATCTCGGCGGCTTCCTGGGACAGAACGAGATTCCCCGCGTCGCGGGCCAGAACTACGCCTACATCGTCAAGGAGCTCACGGCGTTCAAGGCGCGCACCCGCACCAATGACGCCGGCAACATGACGAGCGTCGCCAACACCTTGAACGCGCAGGACATCGAGAACCTCGCGCATTTCATCGTCGGGCTCTGACCCTGCGCGATGCCGACCCTGATGCGGTCCGCGCCGCGCACGCCCCGTGACGACGCCTTCGCGGCGCCTCCCTCGCCGCACCCGGCCGGCGACGACGTGCCGGCGCCGCGCTACGGCCGGGTCGCCGCATGGCTTCACTGGGCCCTCGCCGTGGCGCTGCTGGCGCAGATCGCCTTCGGCCTCCTGCTCGACGAGATCGCACCGCGCGGCACGCCGGCGCGCAGCGGCGTCATCAATCTTCACAAGTCGCTCGGCATCGTCCTGGGCCTCCTGATCGTCGTGCGCATCGCCTGGCGACTCGCGCACGCGCCGCCGCCATGGCCGTCGACGATGACGGAGGCCCGTCGCCGCGCCGCCCGCCTCGGCCATCTCGCGCTCTATCTCTGCATGCTCGTCGCGCCGCTCGCCGGCTACCTCGGCTCGAACCTGAGTCCGCACGGCGTCCGGTTCTTCGGCGTCGCCCTGGCGCCGTGGGGCCCCGACCGGCCCGCGGCGTACAAGTTCTTGATCAACGTCCACGACGTCACCACCTATGCCCTGCTCGCACTCGTCACGGGTCACATC
>JBBSBZ010000202.1:0-6429 GCA_038250795.1 Burkholderiales bacterium
AGGATCGCGGTGCCGAGGTCGGGCTGCTTGACGATGAAGCCGACCGGCACCATCAGCAGCAAGGTCGCGATCACGAAGTCGAGCGCGCGCAGCTGGCCCTCGCGGCGCTGGAACCACCAAGCGAGCATCAGCGGCATGGCGATCTTGAGGATCTCGCTCGGCTGGATCGTGATGCCGACGCTGAGCCAGCGGGTCGCGCCCTTTCTGGTCACGCCGAGCCCCGGCACCGCCGTGGCGACGAGCAGGAGCACGCCGACGACGTAGAGCGGGATCGCCAGGCGCATCAGCTGCTGCGGCGGCACCTGGGCGGCCAGGAAGAGGACGACGAGAGCCAGGCCCATGTTGCGCAGGTGATCGGGAAAGCGCGTCCCCTGGTCGTAGCCGGCCGAGTACATCGTGAGCAGACCCGCGACGGCGAGCAGCAGGACGGCGAACGAGAGCCAGCCGTCGAACCCGGTCCAGGTGGGACGGGCGCGCTGCCACAGGCTCGGTTGCTCGAAGACGGCGTTCACGGGCTCTCCCGCCGCAGCGCCACCTGCGCCGCACCGTCGACGGTCGCGCCGGGTAGCGGCACCGCGCCGATCGCGCGCGGCGTACCGATCGGCGCGGTCGACTGGCCGAGCCGCGTCGCGGCGATGTCGGCCTCGCTCGGGTACTGGCCGGCAAGCACGAAATCGAAGACGCGGCGGGCGATCGGCGCCGCCGCGCCGGCGCCGAAGCCGGCGTTCTCGACCACGATGGCGACCGCGATCTCGGGCGCGTCGAGCGGCGCGAAGGCGGTGTACAGGGCGTGATCGCGGTGGCGCTCGTCGGTCTTGGCGGCGTTGTATTTCTCGTTGGCCTTGATCTCGATCACCTGCGCCGTACCGGTCTTGCCGCCCGACTTGTAGGGCGCGTTCACGAACGAGCGTGCCGACGTGCCTTCCTGCGTCACGCCGTAGAGCGCCTTGTGGATGAAGGCGATGTGCTCGGGGTCGAGCGGCAGCGGCGCGAGCGCCGGGAACGTGACGGCCTTGGCGGCGCGGGTCTCGTAGTTCTCGACCGCGCGCACAAGGTGCGGCGTGAAGCGTTGACCGCCGGCGGCGATGGTCGCCTCGGCCTGCGCGAGCTGCAGCATCGTGAAGGTGTTGTAGCCCTGGCCGATGCCGAGCGAGATCGTCTCGCCGGCGTACCACTTCTGCGCCTCCTTCTTCCGGTAGGCGGCGCGCTTCCACTCCGTCGAGGGCAGCGTGCCGCGCAGCTCGCCCTGCATGTCGATGCCGGTGACGCGGCCGAAGCCGAGCGGCGCCATGAAGTCGTGGATCGCGTCGACGCCGAGGTCGTTGGCGAGCATGTAGTAGTAGGTGTCGCACGACTGGACGATCGACTTGTACATGTCGACCGTGCCGTGGCCACCTTCCTTGTCGTCGCGAAAGCGATGGTTGCCGAAGTTGAAGTAACCCGGGTCGTAGATCGTCTGCTGCGGCGTGCGCTTGCCGAGGGCGAGCGCGGCCAGCGCCATGAACGGCTTGTAGGTCGAGCCGGGCGGGTAGGTGCCGCGCAGGGCCCGGTTGAGGAGCGGCTTGTCGGGCGAGTCGTTGAGGGCGCGCCAGTTCTCGACGTCGATGCCGTCGACGAAGAGATTCGGATCGAAGTTCGGCTTGCTGACGAAGGCGAGGATCTCGCCGTTCCTCGGATCGATGGCAACGAGCGCGCCGCGCCGGTCGCCGAACAGCTCCTCGACCATCGCCTGGAGCCGAATGTCGATCGAGAGAACGACCGCGTTGCCCGGCGTCGCCGGATTGCTCCTCAGGCGCCTGACGGCATGGCCGCCCGCGCTCATCTCGACCTCCTCGAAGCCGGTCTGACCGTGCAGCTCGCTCTCGTAGCTCTGCTCGATGCCGAGCTTGCCGATGTACTCGGTGCCGCGGTAGTTGGCCAGGTCGTCGTCGGCCCAGTCGTCCTCCATCTGCTTCTTCTCGGTCGGGTTGATCCGGCCGATGTAGCCGATCAGGTGGCTGCCCACCTCGCCGAGCGGGTAGCTGCGAAAGAGCCGGGCCTTGATGTCGACGCCCTCGAAGCGGAAGCGCTGGGCCGTGAAGCGGGCGACCTCCTCGTCCGTCAGGCGGGTGCGGATCGGCAGCGACTCGACGCTGCGGGTCTCGTCGAGCAGACGCTTGAAGCGCTTCCTGTCGCGCGGCTGGATCTCGATCACTTCCGAGAGCGCGTCGATCGTGCGGTCGATGTCGGCGACTTTGGCCGGCGCGATCTCGAGCGTGTAGGCCGAGTAGTTGTTGGCCAGGACGACGCCGTTGCGGTCGAGGATCAGGCCGCGGTTGGGCGTGATCGGCACGACCGCGATGCGGTTGTTCTCGGCCTGGGTCGAGAGCTCCTCGTGCTTGCTGATCTGCAGGAAGCTCAGGCGCGCGATCAGCAGGCCGAATGCGAACAGCACGAAGAGCGCGGCCGCCACCAGGCGCAGGCGAAAGCGCGCGATGTCGCGCTCGGTGTTTCTGAGCTCAGTCACAGGGGACGATTTTCATCCGGGTCGGGAGCGCGGCGTTGCGGCGCGAGCAGCAGCCAGGTCGCCACAGGCCACAAAAGTGCCTGGAACACCGGGGCAAGAATCAGCTGCCAGCCCGGGAACATGCCGCCGGCGACGAGATGGACGACGAGCGAGACCGCCTGCGCGGCGAAGAAGAGGGGCAGGATCTGCACCGCCTGCGAGGGCACGGTGAACCAGAGCAGGCGCCGGTGGATCGTCACCGCGAAGAAGCTGAGCAGCGTGTAGGCGAGCGCGTGCTGGCCGAGGATGGCGCCGCTGTGCACGTCCATCACGAGGCCGAAGGCGAAGGCGATGCCGACGCCGACCCGGCGCGACTGGTGCACGTTCCAGAAGACGAGGACCAGGGCGAGGAAGTCGGGCATCGCCGGCGCCCGGCCGAGCGGGACGATGTCGATCAGCAGCGCGACCACGAGCGAGGTCCAGACGAAGAGCGGGCTCACCGGCAGCAGCAGCTGGTTGCTGGCGCGCGGCATGATCACTTGCGCGTTCCCTTCTTTCCCGCCGGTCGGCTCGCCGACGCACTCTCCGACGCCGCGGCCTGCGGGCGGGGCGGCATGCGCGCGCCGGTCGGCTCGAGGACCAGCACGTAGCGCACGCCGTCGGGCTGCGCGTCGGGCGCCAGGAGGATGCGAGCGAAGCCGGAATCGATCTTGCGGTCGACCTGGGTGACGCGCGCGACCTTCAAGCCCGGCGGATAGACGCCGTCGACGCCCGAGGTGGTGAGCTCGTCGCCGGCCTGAACGTCGGCATTGCCGGCCATGAAGCGCATCTCGAGCAGGCCGGTGCCGCCGCCGGCGCCGCCGAACGCGGCGCTGCGGACCTGCGTGCGGGTGTTCAGCACCGGGATCGCCGCGTTTCGGTCGGTGAGCAGCGTCACCTCGGCCGACTGCAGGTAGACCCGCGTCACCTGGCCGAGCACGCCCGCCTCGTTGATCACCGGCGAACCGAGGGCGACATTGTTGACGCTGCCGCGATCGATGATGACCTTGCGCGAATACGGGTCGGCCGCTGCGTAAAGCACTTCGGCGGCCTGCGAGCGCACGTCGAGCGTGGGCCGCAGCTCGAGCAGGGCGCGCAGACGTGCGTTCTCCTGCGCCAGCTGGTCGGCCCGCTGGGCGCGCTCGGACTGGCGCGCGAGTTCGCTGCGCGCCGCCTGCTCCGCGCCGCGCGCTTCGGACAGGCCGCCCAGGTAGCCCCGGCCCCCGGCCAGCGCCTCGACCGGCACGAGCAGCGCTCGCTGGAGCGGGAAGAGCATCGTCGCGACGGTCGCGCGAATCGGCTGGGTGATGCCGAAGCGCACGTCGGCGACCATCAGGAACACCGCCAGCGCCGAGAAGAACGAGAGCTTCGTCAGCGACGACGGGCCCTGACGAAAGAAGGGCGGCGGCGTGCGATCGAGAGTGCCGAGCGCCATGTGCGGCTCGCTACCCGAGCGCGGCTAGGGCCGGGCGCAGACTCGCCCCGAGCCCGGCTGCGCATCTGCGGGGGGCGAGGAGCGCAGCGACGCGCCATCGGCCTTCATCTATTCCGAGGTGAAGATCGATCCGAGGCGTTCCATCCGCTCGAGCGCCATGCCGCAACCGCGGACGACGCAGGTGAGCGGGTCCTCGGCGACAAGCACCGGCAAGCCGGTCTCCTCGGCGAGCAGCCGGTCGAGGTCGCGCAGCAGCGCGCCGCCGCCGGTGAGCATCATGCCCCGCTCGGCGATGTCGGCACCGAGCTCGGGCGGCGTCTGCTCGAGGGCGTTCTTGACGCTCGAGACGATCTGGTTGAGCGGGTCGGTGAGCGCCTCGAGGATCTCGTTCGACGAGATCGTGAAGCTGCGCGGCACGCCTTCGGAGAGGTTGCGGCCCTTGACCTCGATCTCCTTGACCTCGGAGCCGGGGAACGCCGAGCCGATGCTCTTCTTGATCATCTCGGCCGTCGGCTCGCCGATCAGCATGCCGTAGTTGCGCCGGATGTAGTTGATGATGGCTTCGTCGAACTTGTCGCCGCCGACCCGCACCGAGCCTTTGTAGACCATGCCGCCGAGCGAGATCACGCCGACCTCGGTGGTGCCGCCGCCGATGTCGACGACCATCGAGCCGCTCGCCTCGCTCACCGGCAGGCCCGCGCCGATCGCCGCTGCCATCGGCTCCTCGATCAGGTAGACGTCGCTCGCGCCGGCGCCGAGGGCCGACTCGCGGATCGCGCGCCGCTCGACCTGGGTCGAGCCGCAGGGCACGCAGATGATGATGCGCGGGCTCGGCCTCAGGATGGACCGCGGATGGACCATCTTGATGAACTGCTTGAGCATCTGCTCGGTCACCGTGAAGTCGGCGATCACGCCATCCTTCATCGGCCGGATGGCCTCGATGTTGCCCGGCACCTTGCCGAGCATGGCCTTGGCCTCCTTGCCGACGGCCTGGATGGTCTTCTTGCCGTTGGGGCCGCCTTCGTGGCGGATGGCGACGACGGAAGGCTCGTCGAGGACGATCCCCTTGCCGCGCACGTAGATCAGCGTGTTGGCGGTGCCGAGGTCGATCGCGAGGTCCGTCGAGAAATAGCGACGAAAGGATCCGAACATGGGTAGCGGAGAAGGCGTTCCGGTGGGCTTCGAAAAGGCGGAAGGGGTCGGTTGACGCCGAGCCCTTCGCCGCGGCGACGAGGGCCGTGAATTAACCGGGGATAATAACCCATGCCCCTCGCGGCGACCCCGCATTCCGGGGCTTGCGCCCTCCTGCCGCGCTCCGTGTTTCGCTTCATTCGACGATGGCCCTGACCTCTTCCGACGTTCGCCGCATCGCCGACCTGGCGCGACTGGACCTCGGCGCCGACGAGCAGGCACGGATGCTCGATCAGCTCAACAGCTTCTTTCGCATCGTCGAGCAGATGAGCGCGGTCGAGACGAGCGGCGTCGAGCCGCTCTACACGCCGCTCGCGGCCGTGAAGCCTGTCGAGCTGCGCCAGCGCGACGACGTCGTCAGCGAGAGCGTCGATCGCGCGGCAAACCAGCAGAGCGCGCCGGCGACGAGCGGCGGCCTGTACCTCGTGCCGCGGGTGATCGAGTGAAGGGCGAGCCGCACGAGCTCGGCGTCGCGGCGCTCGGGCGGGCGCTCGCAGCGCGCGAGCTCTCCAGCGTCGAGCTCGCGCAGCACCAGCTCGGCCGCTTCGGCCGGCTCGACGAGCGACTCGGCTCGGCGCTCGCCCTCGATCCCGAAGGCGCCCTCGCGCAGGCCGCGGCGGCCGATCGTCGTCGTGCTGCCGGCGACGACGGCCGGCTCGTCGGCATCCCGATCGCGCACAAGGACATCTTCGTCACGCGCGACCACGCGACGACGGCCGGCTCGCGCATGCTCGCCGGCTACCGCAGCCCCTTCGATGCCACCGTCGTCGCCCGTCTCGCCGCCGCGGGCGCGGTCACGCTCGGCAAGCTCAACTGCGACGAGTTCGCGATGGGCTCGAGCACCGAGAACTCGGCCTTCCAGATCACCCGCAATCCCTGGGACGAGACGCGCGTGCCCGGCGGCTCGTCGGGCGGCTCGGCGGCGGCGGTCGCGGCGCGCCTGCTTCCCGCGGCGACCGGCACCGACACCGGCGGCTCGATCCGCCAGCCGGCGAGCTTTTGCGGCATCACCGGCATCAAGCCGACTTACGGCGTGTGCTCGCGCTACGGGATGATCGCGTTCGCGTCGAGCCTCGACCAGGCCGGCGTGATGGCCCGGAGCGCCGAGGACTGCGCGCTCGTCCTCGGCGCGATGAGCGGCTTCGATCCGCTCGACTCGACCAGCGCCGAGCGGCCGCCGCAGGACTTCCATGCGTCGCTGGCAACGTCCCGCGAAGGCGCGGCCGCGGGCAAGCCGTTGCAAGGCCTGCGCATCGGCGTGCCGAAGGAGTTCTTCCCC
>JBBSBZ010000203.1:0-6372 GCA_038250795.1 Burkholderiales bacterium
AGGGTCTGGAGGACGAACTCGGCGCCCAGCTCTTCCAGCGCGGCACGCGCCACGTCCAGATCACGCCGGACGGCCAGACGCTGCTGCGCGCCGTCGAGCCCTGGCTCGCCAAGCTCGACACCAGCGTGCAGCACATCCGCCGCTCCCGCAGCCGCCAGCGCGTGAGCGTCACGACCTTCGCGTCGTTCGGCTCGCTCTGGCTGCTGCCGCGGATCGAGGCGTTCCAGCGCAGCCATCCCGACATCGACATCCGGGTCTCGGCCCATGACGCGATCGAGGACCTCGACGATCCCGAGCTCGACCTCGCCCTGCGCTACTGCAGCCCTGCGCAGGCGCCGGCGGGCGGCGTTCACCTCTTCGACGACACGCTGACGCCGGCGGTGAGCCGCAGCCTCTGGCAGCAGATCAAGGATGGAAAGTCACCCCCGCTCGCGACGGTGGGCGACCTCAGGCACCAGACCTTGCTCGAGGAGGACGACGACCGTGCCAGCACCGAGTTCCTGAGCTGGCGCCACTGGCTTGCGCAGCATGACGAGCCTGCGCTCGAGCCGAGGCGTTGGCTCTATCTCAACTTCACCTACCAGCAGGTGCAGGCCGCGCTCGCCGGCCACGGCGTGGCGCTGGCGCGGGTGCCGCTGGTGTTCGAGGCGCTCCAGCGCGGCGAGCTGGTCGAGCCCTTCGGCGAGGCGGGCCGCGCCAAGAGCCCGTTCTCGTACTGGATGCTGGTCGCGCCGGGCAGCAGGGCGCGGCCGGAGGTGACCGAGTTCACGCGCTGGGTCGAGGCCGAGGCGGAGGCGACTCGCGCGGCCGTCGGCGACGTGCGGTCGCCGTCCTAGGTGACGACGCCGGCTTCGGTGACGATCAGCGCGAGCGGGATGTCATGGGGCCGCGCCGCGAAGACATCGAGCTCGAGCTCGGCGAAGGTCCAGGCGACGCCGACCGCGACGACGTGATCGTGGGCGGCGAGCCAGCGGTCGTAGTAGCCGCCGCCGTAGCCGAGGCGATGGCCCGCGGTGGTGTAGCCGACGCAGGGCACGACGACGACGTCGGGCTGCACCGCGGGCCCGCTCGAGGTGCCGATCCCGCACTCGTCGACGATCGGCGGCGGTGCGCCGTCCCAGTGCCTGAATTCCATCGCCCGCGGCGTGCGCCGTGCATATGGCAGCGCGCGCTCGACCTTGTCGAAAGCCGCGTCGGCAGCGAGGGTGGCCGCTGCGTTAAATTCGGACCCCATGGCCCAGTAGAGACCGAGGCATGCGGGCTCGAGGGGGAAAAGCGCCGCGCGCAGGTGGGCGGCGAGCGACTCCCGGGCCGCGGCGAACGGTGCCGATGCGACGAACGCGTTGCGCTCGGCGAGCAAGCGGCCCCGCAGGGCCTTCCGTTCGGCGGCGGCGTCGAGTTCAGACGCGATTTTCATGTGATCGACAGGATGCCAGTGACGCCCGCACAACGGATCGAGCCAGTATATGAGTCGCCTCCCGCGCGCCGCCCCGTCGCCCGGCGCGGCCTGCGCGTCGCGCTCGCGACGCTGAGCGCCGCCCTGGTCGTCGCCGCGATCCCGGCTCCGGTCCGGGCCCAGGACTTCGAGACCACGCTCACCGACGCGCGCGACGCCTTCCACCGTCACGATCGTGTCCGCCTCGCCGCCCTGCGCGCCCAGGCCGCAGCCGAGAAGAACCCGCTCGCGATGTGGGTCGACTACTGGGAGACGACGAATCGCATCGCCGACGTCCAGCCGGCCGAGTTCGCCGCCTTCGTCGAGCGCTGGAACGGCACCTATGTCGAGGATCGCCTGCGCAACGACTGGCTGCTCGAGCTGATGCGGCGGCGCGACCGCGCCGACTTCGCAGCCGAGTTCCCGCGCTTTCGCATGAACGACGACCGCGAGGTCACCTGCTTCGCACTCGCCGGCGAGCCGATGAGCGGCAAGGACGCGAAGGCGGCGGGCATGGCCGCCTGGCTCGCGCAGAAGGACGGCGACGACGGCTGTGCCTTCCTCGCCACCACGATGGCCGAAGCGAAGCTGATCGGCGCGCCCGAGGTATGGCAGAAGATCCGCTCCAGCATCGAGGTCAACCGGCCGCGCGCCGCCCGGCAGGCCGCCGACCTGCTCCCCGACGCCGTCGCCGCCGGCCTGTCGGCGATCCTCGACAGCCCGACGCGCTACCTCGCAAAGAAGGCATCGACCGCGACGCGCAACGACGCCGAGCTCACGACGATCGCACTGGTCCGGCTGGCGACGTCCGACAGCGACTCCGCGGCGGCCCTGCTCGCCAGCCGCTGGGAGCGCGCCCTTCCCAGCGACCTCGCCGCCTACGCCTGGGCCGGCATCGCGCGCCAGAGCGCGATCAAGCTCCAGCCGGAAGCTGCGAGCCAGTTCCTGCGCGCGACGAAGGTGCATGGCAAGAGCGGCCGCGAGATCGAGCTTTCCGAAGACACGCTCGCCTGGAAGGTGCGCTCCGCCCTGCGCGCCGACAACGGCCGGGCCCGCTGGCAGCAGGTGATGCAGGCGATCAACGCGATGTCGGAGTCGGAGCAGAAGGAGGCTGCATGGATCTACTGGAAGGCGCGCGCGCTGCAGGCGCTGGCGCGCGACTCGCAGGACGGCGCAGGCTTGCTCGCGACCAGCCGCGAGCTGCTGGCGAGCATTGCATCGCAGCTCGGCTACTACGGCCAGCTCGCCGCCGAGGAGCTCGGCCAGGTGCTGACGCTGCCGCCGCGGCCGGCGCCGCTCACGCCCGCCGAGCGCGAGGCCACGGCAGCCGTGCCCGGGCTCGTGCGCGGCGTGACGCTGATCTCGCTCGGCCTGCGCAGCGAGGGCGTGCGCGAGTGGAACTACACGATCCGCGGCCTGGGCGATCGCGAGCTGCTCGCGGCGGCGCAATACGCCTGCGACCGCGAGGTCTGGGACCGCTGCATCAACACCAGCGAGAAGACCCGGTCCGAGATCGACGTGGACCAGCGCTTCCCGACGCCGCTGCGCAAGGACGTCATCGCGCGGGCGCGCGAGATCGACCTCGACCCGGCGTTCGTCTACGGCCTCATCCGCCAGGAGTCGCGCTTCATCGCCGATGCCCGCTCCGGCGTCGGCGCCGCCGGCCTGATGCAGCTCATGCCCGCGACGGCGCGCTGGACGGCCAGGAAGATCGGCCTGCCCTACACGCCCGGTGCGATCGTCGACCGCGACACCAACCTGCGCCTCGGCAATGCCTACCTGAAGCACGTCCTCGACGACGTCGGCGGCTCGCAGGCGATGGCTGCCGCGGCCTACAACGCCGGCCCGGGCCGGCCGCGCAAATGGCGCGACGGCCCGGTGCTCGATGCCGCCGTGTGGGTCGAGAGCATCCCGTTCCCGGAGACCCGCGACTATGTCAAGAAGGTGCTCTCGAACAGCACCTACTACGCGGCGCTGCTGGGCGGCAAGGGTACCGTGCTGCGCTCGCGCCTGGGCAAGAGCATCGGTCCGCTCGATCCGAACGCGCCACCTGTCGAGAAAGACCTGCCCTGAGCCGCGCAACGTCGCTCGGCCAGAATCGCAGCTTGCCGGCCTCGCGCCGGCGCCTTTCGGAAATGACGACGTGACCCATCTCCTCGTTCTGGGCGCAACCGGCTTCGTCGGCCAAAGCGTCTGCGAAAAGCTCGTCGATCGCTCGGGCGGCGCCGGCGGGCGGATCCGGGTCGCGACCCGGCGCCGCCCACGCGCCCGTCACCTGCAGCTGCTGCCGACGGTCGAGCTCGCAGAAGCCGACATCCACGACGACGCCGCCCTCGCCCGCCTGCTCCGCGACACCGACGTGGTGATCAATCTCGTCGCCATCCTGCACGGCAGCAAGGCCGAGTTCGAGCGCGTCCACGTGCGCCTGCCCGAGCGGCTCGCGGCCGCCTGCCGGAAGGCCGGCGTGCGGCGCATCGTCCACGTCAGCGCCCTCGGCGCGAGCGTCGATGGACCGAGCCTGTACCAGCGATCGAAGGCGCGTGGCGAGGCCGCCCTGCGCGCCGCCGGCCTCGACCTCACCATCCTGCGTCCGTCCGTGATCTTCGGCGAGCGCGACCACTTCCTCAACCTCTTCGCGACGCTGCAGTCGATCTTCCCGGTGATGCCGCTCGGCGGCGCCGACGCGCGCTTCCAGCCCGTGTGGGTCGACGACGTCGCGTCTGCCGTCGTGCGCTGCCTCGACGACCCGACGACGGTCGGCCTGACGATCGAGTGCTGCGGTCCGCGCGTCTACACGCTGCGGGAGCTGGTCGAGGCCGCGGGACGCTGGTCAGGATCGCCGCGGCCGGTCGTCGCGCTGCCGCTCGCGCTCGCCAGGCTGCAGGCGCTGTTCCTCGAGCTGATGCCGGGCAGGACGCTGATGTCGCGCGACAACGTCGACTCGATGAAGGTCGCCAATGTGGCGAGCGGCAAGGCGCCCGGCCTCGACCGGCTCGGCATCGAGCCGACCCCGCTCGAAAGCATCGCGCCGCGCTATCTCGGTCACGTCTCCGGCGAGAAGCGGCTCGAGGCCTGGCGCGCCCGCGCGCGACGCGGCTGAGTCCCGGTCGCGCCCGGGCCGATGTCCTAGCATGTCCCGACACAGGCAGGAACGGCGTCATGCAGCTCTACATCGGCAACAAGAACTACTCGTCGTGGTCGCTTCGCGCGTGGCTGCTGATGAAGCAGCTCGACGTCGCGTTCACCGAGCATCGGCTTCGTCTCGACGGCGCCGAAGGCTCGCCCTTCAGGACGACGCTGCTCGCGCTCGCACCGACCGGCCGGGTGCCGCTGCTCCTCGACGACGGCTTCGCGGTCTGGGATTCGCTCGCCATCGCCGAGTACCTCGCCGAACGCTTCCCCGACAAGCGCGTCTGGCCGGCCGACAGGCTCCTGCGCGCCCGCGCCCGCAGCCTGTCGGCCGAGATGCACTCGGGCTTCGCCGGGCTGCGCACCCGCTGCCCCATGAACATCGAGCTCACGATGCCCGAGGTGGGCGTGCGCGCCGCGCGCGAATGGCCCGAGGTCATTGCCGACCTGCGTCGCATCGACCAGATGTGGAGCGGGCAGCTGGCACAGGGCGGCGGCCCGTTCCTGTTCGGCGCCTTCGGTGCGGTCGATGCAGCCTATGCGCCGGTGTGCTCTCGGATCGCCAGCTATGGCCTGCCGCTCGGTGCCAGCTCGCGGGCCTACCTCGAGCGCGTCCTGAGCCTGCCGGCGATGCTCGAGTGGAGCAAAAATGCTTTGACGGAGCACGACTTTCTCGAGGAAGACGAGCCCTACCGCACGCCTTAGCCGCGCCCGCGCGAGCCACGAATGCGGGTTCGACGAACCGGGCAAGGGCGAAAAAAAAGCGGGCCGAAGCCCGCTTGCGGATCGATGAGCCTGCCACCGCGACGCGGGTGCGGCTCAGCGCGGCGCACGCCGGCGACGGGCGACGACACCCATCGCAGCGAGGCCGGCGAGCATCAGCGCGTACGACTCGGGCTCGGGCACCGGCACGGTGATCGACTCGACCTTCACGGCCATGTCGTTGTAGTCGAAGTCGCTGCCGTCCTCATAGGCGAAGACCCAGTTCGTGGTCGTGCCGTCGCGGAAGGAGACGACCCGGTCGGTGCGCGGATCGGGCGCGTTGAGCTGGTCGAGCGAGTAGTAGGTCTGGCTCGAAGGCGAGGCCTTGAAGTAGAAACCGAACGAGCTCGGGTTGACGAGCGCGTTGGTGAACGAGCCGCAGTTGACGCGGACGCCGCAGCTCGCGATCACCGACGTGCCGACGTTGAGCGTGTTCCCGCTGAACGACAGCGCCGCGTTGTCGCCGGCAGTGGCGCCGCCATTGAGGAGGTCGTAGGTCACCACGTTGGTCGTGTTGGTGCCGAACCAGATGCCGAACACCTGCGTGCTGGCGTTGGCCGTGAACTCGGCGACGAGGGTGGGGATGGTCGAGGCCGCGCTCGGGGTCGACGACGCGAACATTCCCGCCGAGCTCTGGTCGGTGTTGACGTTGACGTGGCCGGGGCCGAACAGGCCGTCGACGATCGTCTGCAGGTTCTGCTCCGTGCCCGGCGCCGGATTGATCACGGACGGGACGTTGGTGTTCTGCACGAAGGGCGCCGCGAAGGCGGGGGCGCCGGCGGCAAGGCCGAGCAGCGCAACGATGGACGTGAATTTCATGGATCTCTCCGAAAGGTCGAGGGCTCGTTCATCGATCGCGATCGACGACACGATGCAATGCACTTTAGGGATGCGCCCCTGCCGCTGACATCCCACGGCTCCGGGGGAGAGCACCCGCGGCCACGGGGGTTTTGCGACCGCTTGTCGGCTTGTGATGGAGTAACGATTTGTGCAGCGGTTCTAGACTCGCGCATGCAACGATTTCTGGTGGGCGGTGCGGTGCGCGA
>JBBSBZ010000204.1:0-6324 GCA_038250795.1 Burkholderiales bacterium
GCACGCGCGCACATCGCGAAGTCGGACGTGCCGATCGTCGTCAAGGCCGACGGCCTCGCCGCCGGCAAGGGCGTCGTCGTCGCGCAGACGCGCGACGAGGCGCTCGCCGCGATCGACGCGATGCTCGGCGGCGGCGCCTCGGCGGCCGGCGGCGGGCGCGTCGTGATCGAGGAGTTCCTCGAGGGCGAGGAGGCGAGCTTCATCGTCGTCTGCGACGGCAGGAGCGTCCTGTCGCTCGCCACCAGCCAGGACCACAAGCGCCTGCGCGACGACGACCAGGGGCCGAACACCGGTGGCATGGGCGCGTACTCGCCGGCGCCCGTCGTCACGCCGAACGTGCACGCGCGGGTGATGCAGGAGATCGTCCTGCCGACGATCGAAGGCATGGCTGCCGAAGGCCGTCCATTCAGCGGCTTCCTCTACGCCGGCCTGATGATCGACGCGCACGGCGCGCCGAAGACGGTCGAATTCAACTGCCGGCTCGGCGATCCGGAAGCGCAGGTCATCCTGATGCGCCTGAAGAGCGACCTCTTCGAGCTGCTCTGGCAGGCGTCGGCGCCGGCGCCCGAGCATCCGCTCGACGAGGTCGAGCTGCACTGGGACCGTCGCGTCGCGCTCGGCGTCGTGATGGCGGCGGCCGGCTATCCGGCGGCGCCGCGCGCGGGCGACGTCGTCACCGGCTTGCCGGAGAGCGCCGAACCGGGCGCGGACGACGCTTCCAAGGTCTTCCATGCCGGCACGGCGAAGCGCGGCGACGACGTCGTGACGGCCGGAGGGCGCGTCCTGCTGGTCGCAGCGCTCGGCGACTCGACGCGCCTGGCGCAGCAGCACGCCTACGACGCGCTGCGCGGCATCGCCTTCGCCGGCGCGCAGTGGCGCAGCGACATCGGCCAGCGCGGCCTCAGGCGCTAGCGCAGCGCGCCCGAGCAGATGTCAGCCGCCGACGTTCGCGACTACCTCGTCGGCCTCCAGTCGCGCATCGTCCAGGCGATGGAGGCCGAGGGTGGAGAAGCCTTCGTCACCGACGCGTGGCAGCGCGAGCCGGGCGGCAAGCTCGAGGGCGAGGGCCTCTCGCGGCTGATCGAAGGCGGCCGCCTGCTCGAGCGTGGCGGCTGCAACTTCTCGCACGTGAAGGGGCACGCGCTGCCCGCGTCGGCGACGCAGCACCGCGCTGCCGACCTCGCCGACGCGCCGTTCGAGGCGATGGGCGTGTCGCTCGTTTTCCACCCGACGAATCCGTACGTGCCCACGGTGCACATGAACGTGCGCATGCTCGCCGCCCTGCCGCGCGGGCGCGAGCCGGTCGTCTGGTTCGGCGGCGGCATGGACCTGACGCCCTACTACGGCTTCGAGGCCGACGCGACCCATTTCCATCGCATCGTGCGCGACGCGCTCGCGCCCTTCGGCGACGACAAGTACCCGCGCTTCAAGAGCTGGTGCGACGAGTACTTCTTCCTCAAGCACAGGAACGAGCCGCGCGGCATCGGCGGCATCTTCTTCGACGACTTCGCCGAGGGCGGCTTCGCCAACGGCTTCGCGCTCATGCAAAGCGTCGGCGACGCCTTCCTCGCCGCCTATCTGCCGATCGTGCAGCGGCGCGCGTCGACGCCGTACGGCGAGCGCGAGCGCGACTTCCAGGCCTACCGGCGCGGCCGCTACGTCGAGTTCAACCTGGTCTTCGACCGCGGCACGCTGTTCGGCCTGCAGTCGGGCGGGCGGATCGAGAGCATCCTGATGTCGATGCCGCCGATCGTGAAGTGGCGCTACGACTGGCGACCCGAGCCGGGCACGCCCGAGGCCCGCCTCTACAGCGACTTCCTGCGCCCGCGCGAGTGGGCCGACGAGCCGGGGGCATGAGGCGCGTCGGCCTCTTCGGCGGCAGCTTCGATCCGGTCCACTCGGCGCACGTCGCGCTGGCCAGGCTCGCGCTGACCGAGCTCGGACTCGACGAGGTGCGCTGGATCCCGGCCGGTGAGCCCTGGCAGAAGACGCATCGGCTCACCGCCGCGAGCGACCGCGAGGCGATGGTGCGCCTGGCGATCGCCGGCGAGCCGCGCTTCGTGCTCGACCGGATCGAACTCTGCCGCACCGGCGTCAGCTACACCCTCGACACCGTGCGCGCGCTCGGCACGGCGATGCCCGACGCAACCTTCGTGCTGATCCTCGGCCAGGACCAGTACGCGACCCTGCACACCTGGCACGGCTGGCAGGAACTGCTCGAGCGCGTCACGCTCGCGGTGGCCAACCGTCCGGACGCCCGGCTCGACGCCGACGCGCGGATCGCGCGCGCGCCGCACCTTGCGCTGACGCTGCCGATGATGGACGTCTCGTCCACCGAGCTGCGCCGGCGCATCGCCGCGGGCGAGTCGATTGCCGGGCTCGTCCCGGACGCGGTCGCGAGCTATATTGAGAAGCACGGGCTCTATCGCTGACCGCGAGGGCCTCATCACAAGGAGCTGAATGGACATTCGAAAGCTGCAGCGCGTCATCGTCGATGGTCTGGAGGACGTCAAGGCCCAGAACATCGTGGTCTTCAACACCGAGCATCTGTCGCCGCTCTTCGAACGCGTGATCGTCGCGTCGGGAACGAGCAACCGGCAGACGAGGTCGCTGGCAGCGAGCGTTCGCGATGCGGTGAAGTCGGCGGGCGAGCCGTCGCCCCGCACCGAGGGCGAGGACAACGGCGAATGGATCATCGTCGACTGCGGCGCGGCGGTCGTCCATGTCATGCAGCCTGCGATCCGCGAGTACTACCACCTCGAGGAGCTCTGGGGCGACAAGCCCGTGCGCATGAAGATCGGCGTCCCGGTCCCGACCCGGCTCGTCCGGGCGGCGGCACCGGAGCGCGAGGACAGGGCGCCGGCACGCCGGCCGGCCGCGCCGGGCAAGACAGTCGGCTCGAACCATTCGGTCGCCGCGAAAAAGACGCCGGCCAAGAAGTCGCCCGCGGCCAAGAAGGCGGTCGCGCGGGCGCCGGCCCGTTCCGGGGCGCGCAAGCCCGCGCCGACGCGGCTCGTCGTGCGCACCGTCGGCGTGAAGTCGGCGGCGAAGGCGGCTTCGAAGTCGGCACCCGGCGGACCGCGCGGGGCCGCGCGCACCGGTTCCACGACGCGCCGGCCGGCGGCCAAGAAGGCAGGCGGCTCGCGCTGAAGCTCGTGCTCGTCGCCGTCGGCCAGCGCCTGCCGGCGTGGGCCGATGCCGTCTTCGACGAGTACGCCCGGCGCATGCCGGCCGAGCTGCGGCTCGAGCTGAAGACCGTGAAGGCCGAGCCGCGCGGCGCGAAGAGCGCGACGCAGCTGATGGCGGCCGAGGCGGGCCGGATCGAGGCCGCGCTGCCGCGCGGCGCGCGCCGGATCGCCCTCGACGAGCACGGCGACCGCGTCACCTCGACCGGCCTGGCCGCTCGCATCGTCGCCTGGCAGGGCGATGGCCGCGACGCAGCACTCATCGTCGGCGGCCCGGACGGCCTCGCGACGGCGCTGAAGGCGAGTTGCGACGAGCGCCTGCGCCTCTCGGACCTGACCTTGCCGCACGCGTTCGTGCGCGTGCTGGTCGCCGAGGCGCTCTACCGCGCCTGGACGATCACCGTGAATCACCCGTACCACCGCGAATGAGCCGCGCCGTCGCATGAAGCGCTCGACCTTCGTCTACCTCGCCTCGCAGAGCCCGCGCCGGCGCCAGCTGCTCGAGCAGATCGGCGTGCGCTGCGAGATGCTCCTGGCGGCCGGCGACGAGGACGCGGAGTCGCTCGAGGCGACTGTCGCCGGCGAGCTGCCGCGTGCCTACGTGGAGCGGGTGACGCGCGCCAAGCTGAAGGCGGCGATCGCGCGTCGGGCGTCGCGCGCGCTCGCCGAAGCGCCGGTCCTCTGCGCCGACACCACCGTCGCGCTCGGGCGGACGATCCTCGGCAAGCCCGCCGACGGCGCCGACGCGGCGCGCATGCTCGGGCTGCTCGCCGGCCGCACGCATCGCGTCGTCACGGCGGTCGCGGTCGCCACCAGCGGCAGCCGGATGCGGCTCGCGACGAGCGTGTCGCACGTCCGCTTCGCACCGCTGTCGCGGGCGCGGATCGAGCGCTACGTCGCCGCCGGCGAGCCGTTCGGCAAGGCCGGCGCGTATGCGATCCAGGGCGCGGCCGCGGCCTGGATCGAGCGGATCGAGGGCAGCTACACCGGTATCATGGGTTTGCCGTTGCACGAGACGGCCGCGCTGCTCGACTGGGCCGGCGTCGACCTCCGGTCGTGACGAAAGGGGTTCGTCCGAAGCCCTGAACAAGGCGAGCTCGATGCAAGACATCCTCATCAACTGGGCGCCCCAGGAAACGCGCGTGGCCGTGGTCGAGAGCGGCGCCGTGCAGGAGTTGCACATCGAGCGCGCGCTCGAGCGAGGCCGGGTCGGCAACATCTACATCGGCAGGGTCGCGCGCGTGCTGCCCGGGATGCAGTCGGCGTTCGTCGAGATCGGCCTCGAGCGCGCCGCCTTCCTGCACATCGCCGACGTCCACGTCAACGGCGGCACCTCGCGCGGCGAGCACTCGAACGGAGCCCCTGCGCGCGGGGAGCGCGGCGCCACCACGCCGCCGCCGATCGAGCGTCTCGTCTTCGAAGGGCAGTCGCTGACGGCGCAGGTGATCAAGGACCCCATCGGCACCAAGGGCGCGCGGCTGTCGACGCAGATCTCGATCGCCGGGCGCCTCCTGGTCTTCCTGCCGCAGGACGATCACATCGGCATCTCGCAGAAGATCGGCTCGCAGGAGCTGCGCGAGCAGTTGCGCGAGCGCATGACGACGCTCGCGGCGGCCGATGCCGCGGCGCGCGCCCGGGACGGCGTCGAGGCGCCGGGAGGCGGCTTCATCCTGCGCACCAACGCTGCCGAGGCGAGCGACGCCGAGCTCGCCGACGACATCGCCTACCTGCGCACGACATGGGCCGGGGTGAAGGAGCGCGCCTTCAAGTCGCCCCCCGGCACGCTGCTGCACCAGGACCTGAGCCTGGCCGAGCGCGTCCTTCGTGACCTCGTCGACGACCACACGCAGACGATCCGGATCGACTCGCGCATGCAGTTCGAATCGCTCCTCAAGTTCGGCCGCGAGTACACCCCCAGCGCCGTCGGCAAGCTCCAGCACTACACCGGCGAGCGGCCGATCTTCGACCTGTTCGGGGTCGACGAGGAGATCGACAATGCGCTGCTGCGCCGGGTCGACCTGAAGTCGGGCGGCTACCTGATCTTCGACCAGACCGAGGCGCTGACGACGGTCGACGTCAACACCGGCGGCTTCGTCGGCGCGCGCAACTTCGACGACACGATCTTCAAGACCAACCTCGAGGCCGGGCAGGCGATCGCGCGCCAGCTGCGCCTGCGAAACCTCGGCGGCATCATCATCATCGACTTCATCGACATGGCGCGCGAGGAGCACCAGGCCGCCGTGCTCGCCGAGCTGAAGAAGCAGCTTGCGCGCGACCGCACGCGGATCACGGTGAGCGGCTTCACCCAGCTCGGCCTCGTGGAGATGACTCGAAAGCGCACGCGCGAGTCGCTCGCCCACATGCTGTGCGAGCCGTGCCCGACCTGCAAGGGACGCGGCGAGGTGAAGACGGCCAGGAGCGTGTGCCACGACATCCTGCGCGAGATCCTGCGCGAGGCGCGCCAGTTCGACCCGAAGGAGTTCCGCGTGATCGCCGCGGCGGCGGTCGTCGAGATGCTGCTCGACGAGGAGAGCCAGCACCTGGCGGGGCTGTCGGACTTCATCAAGAAGCCCATTTCGCTGCGCACCGAGCTGTTCGCCTCGCCCGAGCAGTACGACATCGTCCTCCTCTGACCCGCTCGAGCCGGTGAAGCGGGCCCGCGTCGACGACCGATTCGAGCGCATCCTCGTCGTCTGCACGCGCCAGCTCGGCGACGTGCTCCTGACGACGCCGCTGATCCATGCCGCGAAGCAGCGCTGGCCCCAGGCGCGGATCGACGTGCTCGGCTTCGGCGGCACGCTCGGCATGCTGCGCGGCAACGGCGATGTCGCCGAGCTGATCGAGGTACCGGCGGGAAGCGGCTGGGTGGCGTCGCGAAAGCTCCTCAAGCGCCTCTGGCGCCGCTACGACCTCGCCCTGATCTCGACCTATTCGGATCGCGCCCATCTCTACGGCTTCGCCGCGGCGAAGCGACGGGCCGGGCAGGTCACGGACGAGCGGAAGTCGTGGTGGAAGCGTGCGCTCCTCGAGCACGCCGTGCGCATGAACGACGACCAGTCGCACGCGGTGCTCGAGAAGCTGCGCCTGCTCTCGCCCTGGGTCGAGCCGAAGGACGTGCGCCTCGCGCCACCGGCGGCGA
>JBBSBZ010000205.1:0-6286 GCA_038250795.1 Burkholderiales bacterium
ATGATGCAGGAGCTGCCGGCGATCGAGGACCTGCTCGAGGCCTCGAACGACGCACCGATCATCCGCATGCTGAACGCGCTGCTCACGCAGGCCGCCAAGGACGGCGCGAGCGACATCCACATCGAACCCTACGAGCGCTCGAGCGCGGTGCGCTTTCGCGTCGACGGCACGCTGCGCGAGGTCGTGCAGCCCAATCGAGCGCTGCACGCGGCGCTGATCTCGCGCCTCAAGATCATGGCCGAGCTCGACATCGCCGAGCGCCGCCTGCCGCAGGACGGCCGCATCTCGCTGCGAATCGGCGGCCGCGCCGTCGACGTGCGTGTCTCGACGCTGCCCTCGGCGCACGGCGAGCGCGCCGTGCTGCGCCTGCTCGACAAGGCCGAGTCGAAGTTCACTCTCGAAGGTCTCGGCATGAGCGGCGAGGTGCTGGAGAAGTTCGACAAGCTGGTGCACCAGCCGCACGGCATCATCCTCGTCACCGGCCCGACCGGCTCGGGCAAGACGACGACGCTCTACGCCTCGCTCGGCCGCGTCGACACCGCCGGCACGAACATCCTCACCGTCGAGGACCCGGTCGAGTACGAGCTCGCCGGCATCGGCCAGACGCAGGTCAACGCCCGCATCGACCTGACCTTCGCCAAGGCCCTGCGCGCGATCCTGCGCCAGGACCCCGACGTCATCATGATCGGCGAGATCCGCGACTACGAGACCGCGCAGATCGCGATCCAGGCCTCGCTCACCGGCCACCTCGTGCTCGCCACCGTCCACACCAACGACGCGCCGAGCACGGTGACGCGGATGATCGACATGGGCGTCGAGCCCTTCCTGCTGTCGTCGAGCCTGATCGGCGTGCTGGCCCAGCGGCTGGTGCGAAAGCTCTGCCTCGTCTGTCGCCGCCAGGACGAGGGCGGCCACTGGCATCCGGTCGGCTGCGCCCAGTGCGGCATGACCGGCTACAAGGGCCGCACCGGCGTCTACGAGCTGATGGACGTCGACGACGGCATTCGCGCCCTGATCCACGCGCGCGCCACCGAGGCGGAGATCCAGGCCGCCGGCGAGGCGGGCGGCCTGAAGTCGATGCGCGAGGACGGTGAGCGACTCGTCGCGGAGGGCGTCACCTCGCTCGAGGAAGTCCTGCGCGTCACCCGAGAGTGATGGCCGCTCCCGCGCTCGTCGCCTGATGCCCGCCTATCGATTCGAGGCGCTCGACGCCGCCGGCAAGACGACGAGCGGGCTGATCGATGCCGACACCTCGCGCGCTGCCCGCTCGCAGCTGCGTGCGCAGTCGCTGGTGCCGCTCGCGGTCACCCAGGTCGATTCGGGCGGCGCCAAGGTCGCCGGCTTCAATCTCTCGCGCAAGGTCTTCAACGCGACCGCGCTCGCGGTGTGGACGCGCCAGCTCGCCGGCCTGGTCGGCTCCGGCCTGCCGCTCGAGCGCGCCCTCACGGCGCTGGCCGACGAGGCCGAGGACGCGCGCCAGCGCGAGCTCGTCGCCCACCTGAGGAGCGAGGTCAACGCCGGTGCGCCGTTCGCGCGCGCCCTCTCGAGCGCACCGCGCGAGTTCGACGAGGTCTATCGCGGTGTCGTCGCCGCGGGCGAGCAGAGCGGCGCGCTCGGCCTCGTCCTCGAGCGGCTCGCCGACGACCTCGAGGCGCGCCAGGAGCTGAAGGGAAAGCTCATCGGCGCGACGCTCTATCCGGCGATCGTCTCGGTGATCGCCGTCGTCATCGTCGTCTTCCTCGTCACCTACGTCGTGCCGCAGGTGGCGACGGTCTTCACCAGCTCCAAGCGGGCGCTGCCCCTGCTCACCGTCGCGATGATCGCCTTCAGCGACTTCCTGCGCGGCTACGGCTGGCTCGTCCTGCTGCTGCTCGTCGGCGGCGGACTGCTCCTCGCGGTCGTGCTGCGCAACGAGGTCTTTCGCGAGCGCTTCGACTCCGCGTTCCTCGGCCTGCCGCTGGTCGGGCGACTGGCGCGCGGCTACAACGCGGCGCGCTTCGCCGGCACGCTGGCCATGCTTGCCGGCGCCGGCGTGCCGATCCTGAAGGCGCTGCAGGCCGCGGCCGAGACGCTCTCGAACCGCGCCATGCGCGCCGACGCGATGGACGCGCTGGTGCAGGTGCGCGAAGGCGCGCCGCTCGCCTCGGCACTGGCCGGCAAGAAGCGCTTCCCCGGCATCCTGGCGATGTTCTCGCGCCTCGGCGAGCAGACCGGGCAGCTGCCGGAGATGCTCGACCGCGCGGCCAAGCAGCTGTCGGGCGAGGTGCAGCGCCGCGCCCTCCAGATGGCGACGATCCTCGAGCCGCTCCTCATCGTCGCGATGGGCGGGGTGGTGATGCTGATCGTGCTGGCGGTGCTGCTGCCGATCATCCAGCTGAATTCCTTCGTCAAGTGACGAAGGAATTCAGCTGTCGCTGACAGGGCTGCTCCTTCCCCGCTGCGCTCCCCTTCCTCCGGGAGGAAGGGGCGGACGCCTGCGGCGTCCCTGCCGCCTCGTAACATCGGCGCATGGCAGTTTCCCTCGCCGGTCAGCTGGTCGTCGCGATCTCTTCGCGCGCGCTCTTCGACTTCGAGGAAGAGAACGAGCACTTCGAGGCCCACGACGACCGCGCCTACATGCGGCTGCAGCACGAGCGCCTCGACGAGGCCGCCAAGCCCGGAGTCGCCTTCTCGCTGGTGAAGAAGCTCCTCGCCTTCAACGACGCGGCCGCGCAGCGCGTCGAGGTCGTGATCCTGTCGCGCAACGATCCGGTGTCCGGAATGCGCGTCTTCCGCTCCGCGCAGGCCTACGGCATGCCGATCCAGCGAGGCGTGTTCACGCGGGGCGGCTCGCCCTGGCGCTATCTGCGGCCACTCGCCGCCAATCTGTTTCTCTCGGCCAACGACCCCGACGTCCGATCGGCGCTCGAAGCCGGCGTCCCTGCCGCGCGGGTCTATCCGCACTCGGCGCGCGCCTCCGACGCGCACCCGAACGAAGTGCGCATCGCCTTCGACGGCGACGCGGTGCTGTTCTCCGACGAGGCGGAACGGGTCTTCCAGGCGAGCGGCCTCGACGCGTTCCAAGCCCACGAGCGCGAGCAGGCCGACACGCCCTTGGCCGCCGGTCCGTTCCAGCCCCTGCTGCTGGCGCTGCATCGGCTGCAGAGCGAGCCGGCGCATGGCATGCGCATCCGCACCGCGCTTGTCACCGCGCGCAGCGCACCGGCGCACGAGCGCGCGATCCGCACCCTGATGGAATGGAAGGTCGAGATCGACGAGGCGATGTTCCTCGGCGGTCTTGCCAAGGGCGAGTTCCTGCGCGAGTTCGAGCCCGACTTCTTCTTCGACGACCAGACCGGCCACATCGAGAACGCGTCGGCGCACGTGCCCTCCGGCCACGTCGCCTCGGGGATCAGCAACCCCTGAACGTGGCGGCGCGAGGTATCAGCGGAAAGCACGCAGCCCTTCGAGATCGGTGACCGTCACGCCGCCGTATTCGATGCGGATGAGCCCACGCGCCTGCAGGGCCTGCAGCGCCTCGTTCACCCGCTGGCGCGACAGCCCGACCAGGTAGCCGAGCTCCTGCTGGGTGATCCGAAGAAGGGTGCCGACCTTCGGATAGAGGACGGGATGAAACAGCGCTGCGAGGCTGCGCGCGACCCGCGCATCCGGATCGCCGAGGCGGTCGATCTCGCGCGCCGCGATGAACTGGCCGAGCCGCTCGTTGAGCTGCTGGACGATGTAGCGGTTGAAGGGGATGCTGCGATCGAGCAGCCAGTGGAAGGTGTCGACCGACAGGCCCGCAACGACGCTCGGGCGGAGCGCCTCGATGTTGTAGCGATAGGCCTCGCGCTTGATCACCGTGCCCTCGCCGAACCAGCCGCCCGGCGGCAGGCCGGTGAAGGTGATCGGAATGCCCATCGAGGTGTCGTTGCTCGTCTTCAGCAGGCCTTCGAGAACGCCGAACCAGTACGTCACCGGCCGGCCGACGCGACAGAGCAGTTCGCCCACCTCGACCTTCACGACCTTCAGGTCGGCCAGCGCGCGCTCGCGCTCGTGCGGCTGGAGCGCCTGCAGCCAGGGAATGTCGGCACGCTCGATCGCATCGGGCGCGCGAGCGCGCTGGCGCAGGTCGGCAGCAGCGGGCGAGGTCGGCATGGCGCGTCGATTCTCGTCCTCCGCCCGGGAGCAGGCCGCAACCCACGGACTTGACCAAACAACTGTTTGTCTTTCTAATGATCATATGCTCGCCTCCGCCGAAACTCGAACCTCCCTTCCCAGGGCCGCGCCGGCCGTGAAGCGTGGCTCCAGCCGCCTGCCGCGCCTGCTCGACGAGGCCGCGCACGCGTTCGCCCTGCGCGGCTATGCCGCCGCCTCGGTGCGCGAGATCGTCGGCCCGGTCGGCATGCTGCCGGGCTCGCTCTACTGCCACTTCGCGACCAAGGAAGCGCTCCTTGTCGCGGTCTACAAGGAAGGCGTCGAGCGGATCGGCGCGGCGGTCGACGCGGCGGTCGCGCGGCTCGACGATCCCTGGCAGCGGCTCGAGGCGGCGTCGGTCGCCCATCTCTCCTCGCTGCTCGACCAGACCGACTACTCGCAGGTCGTGATCCGCGTCCGCCCGAGCGACGCGCCCGCCGCCGAGGCCGAGCTCGTCGCCCTGCGCGACTCGTACGAGAAGCGCTTCGCCCGCCTCGTCGGCGCACTTCCGCTGGCGCGCCCGACCGATCGCACGCTGCTGCGCCTGATGCTCGTCGGCGCGCTCAACTGGAGCCAGACCTGGTATCGCGACGGCAAGGGCACGTCGCCGGAGAAGATCGCGCGCCGCTTCGTCGCCCTGCTCAAGGCGAACATCGCAGCGCCTGCCAAGGAACCCGCATGAACGACAACGATTTCCGCCCGCGCGTGCTCGTCACCAAGATCGGCCTCGACGGCCACGACCGCGGCAGCCGCATCGTCGCCGCCGCCTGCCGCGACGCCGGCATGGAGGTGATCTACACGCCGCCCTGGCAGAGCATTCCCGCGGTCGTGAAGCTCGCGACCGAGGAGGACGTCGACGTGATCGGCATCTCCTCGCTCGCCACCGACCACCTGATCGTCCCCAAGCTGATGAAGGCGCTGCACGACGCGGGCCTCGGCAACGTGCGCGTCGTCGTCGGCGGCATCGTCCCCGACAACGAGGAAGCGCAGCTCCTCGCCACCGGCGTGCGCGAGGTCTTCCATCCGGGCAGCACGATGGACGAGATCACCAGCCGCATCCGCGTGTACGCGCGCGAGTCGCGCCGCGCCGTCGCCGAGGAAAAGCCATGAACAAGCCGATCGATGCCAAGGTTCTCGCCGCCGACGCGTCGCCGGCCCGCGAGCGCTGGCAGCGCGACTACCGCGCCGAGATCGGCACCGATCGCGAGGTCTTCAACGTCTCCGGCATCCCGATCCAGCCGCTGTACACCGCCGACGACCGCTCCGCCTCCGGAAACGACGGGTCGCTCGGCTATCCCGGCCAGCCCGACTACACGCGCGGCATCTACGCCACCATGCACCGCGGCCGGACCTGGACGCAGCGCCAGCTCGCCGGCCTCGGCACGCCGCCCGACTACAACGAGCGGCTGCTGGGCCTGCTGCAGGGCGGCGCCACCGCCGTCTCGCTGATCCCGTGCAACTCGGTGTACCGCGGCTACGACATGGACTCGGTCGAGCCCGAGCTGCTCGGCACCTGCGGCGTCGTCGTCAACAACGCCGATCACATGGAGCGCTGCCTCGAAGGCATCGACATCGGCGAGATCTCGTGCGCGATGAACGACCCGTCGCCGTTCACGCTGCTCGCCTTCATGCTGGTCGCCGCCGAGCGTCGCGGCATCGACTGGAAGAGGATCACCGGCACCTCGAACCAGAGCGACTACCTCTCGCACTACGTCGCCAACCACATGTTCTACCGGCTCTCGCTGCCGGGCGCGCGGCGCGTGCTGATGGACCACATCGCGTACTGCCGCGAGTTCGTGCCGCGCTGGAACCCGATGTCGGTGGTCGGCCAGCACATGCAGCAGGCCGGCGCGACGCCCGCCGAGGCGATGGCCTTCACGCTCTCGAGCGCCGTGCAGAACGCCGAGGACTGCATCGCCCGCGGCATGGACCCCGACGAGATCCTGCCGCGCTTCACCTTCTTTTTCGACATCTCGCTCAGCTTCTTCGAGGAGATCGCCAAGTTCCGCGCCGGCCGGCGGATCTGGGCGCGCCTCGCCAAAGAGCGCCTCGGCGCGAAGAGCGAGAAGGCGTGGCGCTTCAAGTTCCACGCCCAGACGTCGGGCGTCGA
>JBBSBZ010000206.1:0-6256 GCA_038250795.1 Burkholderiales bacterium
CCGAGGTCTCGCGCGACCCGGCGGTGATCGAGGCCTACATGGGCAGCGCGCACACCGAACTGGCGGGTTCGCACTGATGGCGGCACGTTTTCTCGAGGTGAGCGGTCTGCAGGGCTGGTACGGCGAGTCGCACGTGCTGCATGGCGTCGACTTCCACGTCGACGAAGGCGAGGTCGTGACGCTGCTGGGGCGCAACGGTGCGGGCCGCACGAGCACGTTGCGCGCGATCATGGGGCTGATCGGCTCTCGCAAGGGTTCGATCAAGGTGCGCGGCACGGAGACCACCCAACTCGCGACGCACCGGATCGCCCGCCTGGGCATCGGCTACTGCCCCGAGGAGCGCGGCATCTTCTCGAGCCTGTCCGCCGAAGAGAACCTGATGCTGCCGCCGACCCTCGAAGGCGGAGGCATGAGCGTCGAGCAGATCTACGCGATGTTCCCGAACCTGAAGGAGCGCGCATCGAGCCAGGGCACGCGCCTGTCGGGCGGCGAGCAGCAGATGCTGGCGGTCGCGCGCATCCTGCGCACCGGCGCGCGCCTGCTGCTGCTGGACGAGATTTCCGAAGGCCTCGCGCCGGTGATCGTGCAAAAGCTCGGCGAGGTCGTGCGCGACCTGCGCCAGCGCGGCTACACGATCGTCATGGTCGAGCAGAACTTCCGCTTCGCCGCTCCGCTGGCCGACCGCTTTCTGGTCATGGAGCACGGCCGGGTGATGCAGCATTTCACGCAGGCCGAGCTGCCCTCGCGCATGGAGCGCCTGCACGAGTACCTGGGCGTCTGACCACGGCGCCCTTCCTTTCCCAACCGTCCTTTCAGAGGAGACATCCATGTTCAAGCTCAACCGCATTTCCGCCGCGTGCGCCGTCGCCGCCGCCGGCGTCGTCGGCGTCGTCGGCGTCATCCCGGCTGCGAACGCGCAGATCTCGGGCGACGTCATCCGTATCGGCTTCATCACCGATCTTTCCGGGCTCTACGCCGACATCGACGGCCCCGCGGGCGCCGAGATGATCAAGCAGGCGATCGCCGACATGGGCGGCTCGGTGGCCGGCAAGAAGATCGAGTTGCTGGTCGCCGATCACCAGAACAAGGCGGACGTCGCCGCCGCCAAGGCGCGCGAGTGGTTCGACCAGCAGGGCATGGACATGCTGATCGGCGGCACCAACTCGGGCACGGCGCTGGCGATGGCCAAGGTCGCGGCCGAGAAGAAGAAGCCCTTCCTCGCCGTCGGCCCGGGCAGCTCGGCGCTGACCAGCGAGCAGTGCTCGCCCTACACCGTCCACTACGCCTACGACACGGTCGCACTGGCGAAGAACACCGGGCCGGCCGTCGTCAGGGCCGGCGGCAAGACCTGGTTCTTCCTGACCGCCGACTACGCCTTCGGCACGGCACTGCAGAACGACACGTCGGAAGCCGTCAAGGCCGCGGGCGGAACGATCGTCGGCTCGGTGCGCGCGCCGCTCTCGACCAGCGACTTCTCGTCGTACATGCTGCAGGCGCAGGCGAGCAAGGCGCAGATCCTCGGCCTGGCCAACGCCGGCGGCGACACGGTCAACTCGATCAAGGCGGCCAACGAGTTCGGCGTCACCAAGACGATGAAGCTCGCGGGCCTGCTGATGTTCATCAACGACATCCACTCGCTCGGCCTGAAGGCGACGCAGGGCATGTACCTCACCGACAGCTGGTACTGGAACCAGTCGCCCGAATCGCGCGCCTGGTCGAAGAAGTTCTTCGAGAAGTTCAAGCGCATGCCGTCGTCGCTGCAGGCGGCCGACTACTCGGTGACCGAGTTCTATCTCAATGCCGTCAAGGCCGCGAACAGCGACGATGGCGACAAGGTGATGGAGCAGATGAAGAAGATGAAGGTCAACGACATGTATGCCAAGAACGGCTACATCCGCGGCGACGGCAGCATGATCCACGACATGTACCTGCTGCAGGTGAAGACGCCCGCGGCGTCGACGACGCCATGGGACTACTTCAATGTCGTCTCCACCGCCAAGGGCGAGGCTGCCTTCCTGACCAAGGCCGAGTCGAAGTGCGCGGCCTGGAAGTAGCCCGGTCGGGCCGGCGGCGCTGACGCTCGATGGAGATCTTCGGCATTCCGCTGCCGGCCTTGCTCGGCCAACTGCTGCTCGGGCTCGTCAACGGCTCGTTCTATGCGTTGCTGAGTCTGGGCTTGGCCGTGATCTTCGGCCTGCTCGGGATCGTCAACTTCGCCCATGGCGCGCTGTACATGATCGGCGCGTACGCGGCGTGGTTCGGGCTCGACAAGTTCGGCATGAACTACTGGACGGCGCTTGTCGTCGCGCCGCTCGTGGTCGGCGCGGTCGGCATCGTCATCGAGCGCACGCTGCTGCGCCATCTGTACAAGATCGATCCGATCTACGGCCTCTTGCTGACCTTCGGCCTGGCCCTCATCGCCGAGGGGCTCTTTCGCGAGCATTTCGGCGTGTCGGGCCAATCGTATCCCGTGCCCGAGTCGCTGCAGGGCGCAACCAACCTCGGCTTCATGGTGCTGCCCAACTATCGTGCATGGGTCGTGGTCGCCTCGCTCGGGGTCTGCCTGGGCACGTGGTTCGTGATCGAGCGCACGCGGCTGGGCGCGACGCTGCGCGCGGGCACCGAGAATCCGGCGCTGGCGCAGGCGTTCGGCATCAACGTGCCGCTCATGGTGATGCTCACCTACGCCGGCGGTGCCGGCCTCGCCGCGCTTGCCGGCGTGCTCGCCGCGCCGGTGATCCAGGTGACGCCGTTGATGGGTTCGAACCTGATCATCATCGTCTTCGCGGTCGTGGTGATCGGCGGCATGGGCTCGATCCTCGGCTCGATCCTCACTGGTCTCGCGCTTGGCCTCATCGAGGGGCTGACGAAGGTGTTCTATCCGGAGGCGTCGAACATCGTCGTCTTCGTGATCATGGCGATCGTGCTCGTGATCCGGCCCGCCGGCCTGTTCGGCAAGGAGGCGTGATGGCGAGCACAGACAACAGCGCCAGGCTGTCGCGCATCGGTCTCTGGGTCGGCCTGGCGCTGCTGCTGGCGGCGCCCTTTCTCGGCGTCTATCCGGTCTTCGCGATGAAGGCGCTCTGCTTCGCGATCTTCGCGTGCGCGTTCAACCTGCTGCTGGGCTTCACCGGACTGCTCTCGTTCGGCCACGCCGCTTTCCTCGGCGCGGCGGCCTACATCACCGGTTGGCTGGTCAAGTCGACGGAGCTGCCGGCCATCGTCGGCGTGCTCGGCGGCACCGCCTTCGCTGGTGTGCTCGGCCTGGCGATCGGCCTGATCGCGATCCGCCGCCAGGGCATCTACTTCGCGATGATCACGCTGGCGATGGCGCAGATGATCTATTTCGTCTGGCTCCAGGCGCCGTTCACCCACGGCGAGGACGGCCTGCAGGGCGTGCCACGCGGCTCGCTGCTCGGCATCTTCTCGGGCGAGAACGACCTGGCGATGTACTACATGGTGCTCGCCATCTTCGTCGCCGTCTTTCTCTTCATCATGCGGATCGTCCGCTCGCCCTTCGGCCAGGTGCTGAAGGCGATCCGCGAGAACGAGCCGCGCGCGATCTCGCTCGGCTACGACGTCGACCGCTACAAGCTGCTCGCCTTCGTCCTCTCGGCGACGCTTGCCGGCCTGGGCGGCGCGCTGAAGACCCTCGTCCTCGGCTTCGCGACGCTCTCGGACGCGCATTGGTCGCTCTCGGGCGAGGTGATCCTGATGTCGCTGCTCGGCGGCCTCGGCACCTTCGCCGGGCCGGTGATCGGCGCGTTCACCATCATCGGCCTGCAGGACTATCTCGCCGACCGGGCCGGCTCGTACGTCACCGTCATCATCGGCGCGATTTTCGTCGTCTGCGTCGTCGCCTTCCGGCGTGGCTTCGTCGGCGAGCTGCTTGCGTGGCTGAAGCGGCGCGGCAATTACACTGCCGCGGAAGAAGCCAACGAGGACCCGGCGAAATGAGCGAGCGGATGACGAGGGGTGAACTGGACGAGATGCGCACGCTGGGTGCGCTCAACCCCGTGGGACACGCGATCCTCGCCTTCGCGAGCGACGCCGTCGCGGCCGACGCGAGGCAGGCGCTGCTCGCTGCCGGCTTTGCCGAGCCGGACATCCTGGCCTACACGTCGGGACAGCTCTTTCCGGACCTCGACGCAATGATGAGGAACGCGAGCGGCGCCGCCGGCTTCGGCTACGAGGTGACGCTGATGCGCCGCTACATGACGCTCGCGAGCGAAGGCTGCGGCTGGCTCGTCGTCTACGCGCCCGAGGAAGAGCAGACGAAGAAGGTGGCCGAGGTTGCCAGGCGCTTCAACGCGAAGTCGGCCGTGCGCTACGCGAGGCTCGCCTCCGAAGACCTGATCTGATCCTGCCGCGCGAATTCAGCGCGCCGGCTTCAGCGCGAAGCGCTCGACCAACAGTCGACGTTGACGATCCCGCCCGCCGCTGTCTCTTCCAGGTTGCAGCGAGCGGCGATCGGCACGCCGGGGATGCGGACGAGCTCCGCTCCCATCCGGCTGTCGAAAGCATGGTGCGCGCCCGGATACGTGGCGATGGCCACGTCGGCACCGGCAGTCTTCAGCCGCTCGACATAGCGCCTGCACGCGCCCGCGTCGGTCAGCACGTCGGCCTCGCCGATGAACACCCGCTGCGGGCCCGGCTCGACCCGCGTGTCGCCACGAAGGTGGACGTTGCAGTCAGGATAGAGCGCGACATAGGCCGCGAAGCCGGCGCCGGGCCGACCGTAGCGCGACGCGAACCGCGTCTGGGCGAGCAGCATCGCCGTCCGGCCTCCCGAGGACAAGCCCATCACCGCGATCCGCGCCGGGTCGATGCGCGGATGAGCGGGCAGCAACGCGAGGGCGCGCTCGGCATCGACGATCCGGGCCATGGAGCTCACCGATCCGGGCATCGTCGCCAGGCTCGCGCCGGTCGCGACGGCGCCGCGCGCAGTGAAGCTGTCGAGCGTGAAGACGGCAATGCCGAGCGCGTTCATCTCGTCGGTCCAGACGACCTGTGCCGCCAGCACCCCGGCGTCGCCATGGAGCATGAGCACCGCGGGAAGGCGCTGGGCACCGCCGAACGGCAGGCGCAACTGGCCGGCGATCATGGTGGCCGCTCCGTCCTGCTGGCCGGCACGGACCTGGGCGCTGGTCAGCGTCGCCACCGTGTGCACCTCGACGCGGTAGGTCGGCGGGGCAGCGTCGGCATGAACCGATGCGGCCACGCCGGCGAGGATCGTGATCCCTGCCAACGCCGACCGCATGATTGCCAGCGTCACGCAGCGCCTTCGAACAGCCCGCCGCTCGACTTCGGCGGCGCCACGCCGAGGTGTCGATAAGCCGCCAGCGTCGCGACGCGGCCGCGCGGCGTGCGCTGCAGGAAGCCCTGCTGGATGAGGAAGGGCTCGATCACGTCCTCGATCGTGTCGCGCTCCTCGCCGATCGCGGCGGCGACGTTGTCGAGCCCGACCGGGCCGCCGTCGAAGCGGTGGATCACCGCCTCGAGGAGCTTGCGGTCCATCACGTCGAGACCGAAGAGGTCGACGTCGAGCATCGCCAGCGCCTTGTCGGCGAGCGGCCGGGTGATGCGGCCGTCGCCCTTCATGTCGGCATAGTCGCGCACGCGGCGCAGCAGCCGGTTGGCAATGCGCGGCGTGCCCCGCGAGCGGCGCGCGATCTCGAAGCCGCCCTCGTCGTCGATCGGCACGTCGAGCAGGCCGGCCGAGCGGCGGACGATCTTGGCGAGCTCCTCGGCGGTATAGAACTCCAGCCGGGCGACGATGCCGAAACGGTCGCGCAGGGGGTTCGTCAGCATGCCGGCGCGCGTCGTCGCGCCGATCAGCGTGAACGGCTGCAGCTCGAGCTTGATCGAGCGCGCCGCCGGGCCGTCGCCGATCATGATGTCGATCTGGTAGTCCTCGAGCGCCGGGTAGAGGATCTCCTCGACGATCGGCGAGAGGCGATGGATCTCGTCGATGAAGAGGACGTCGTTCTTCTCGAGGTTGGTGAGGATCGCGGCGAGATCCTTGGGCTTCTCAAGCACCGGGCCAGAGGTCGAGCGCAGGTTGACGCCGAGCTCGGCGGCGATGATGTGCGAGAGCGTCGTCTTGCCGAGGCCCGGCGGGCCGAACAGGAGCACGTGGTCCATCGCCTCGCTGCGCATGCGGGCCGCGCCGATGAAGATCTCGAGCTGCTCGCGCGCCTTCGCCTGGCCGACGTAATCGGCCAGGCCCTTGGGCCGCAGGGCGCGCTCGATCGCC
>JBBSBZ010000207.1:0-6179 GCA_038250795.1 Burkholderiales bacterium
AGCACCTGCCACTTCAGCACGCGCGCATACGACGACCAGTCGCCGAAGGGGCGCGTCAGGAGCAGGTCGGTCTGCAGAAGGCGTGGCGTCAGGCTCTTCACCTCGCCGGGGAAGTCCTTCCAGTAGTCGTCGTCGGAGACGCGCATGACGCGCATCTGCAGATAGCTCGACAGAGGCAGTGCGCCTTCGTGGTCGGCGCGCAGCGAATAGCGCGAACGGTGGAGTACGTCGTCGTTCGGCATCAGCTTGAGGTCGAGGGTGCCGTTGTAGTTCGGCTCGAGGTAGCGGAACTCGCTGTCGACGGCCGGCCCGCGCCTGAGGCTCTCGCTCAAGGTGAACGTCGCGTCGCGGTTCGGCGCGATGTTCCAGTAGTAGGGGATGGCCATCTGCACGCCGCTGCGGCTGTCGATGCCCACGCTCGGCGGCAGGAAGCCCGACTTTCGCTCCTCGCTCAGCGGAAAGCTGAACACCGGCGCCGCCAGGATCGGCACGCCGTAGAAGCGCAGCACGGCGTCGCGCGCGATGCCCTCGTTGTTCTCGTTGTCGATGTGGAGCTCGCGGGTCTTCAGGATCCAGGCCGGCTCCTCGCCATCGGCCGCGCTGCAGCTCGAATACGTCGTGTCGGTCGCCGTCGACCGCTGGTCGTCGATGAACTCGATCCGGGACGCCTTGCCGCCGGCGCCGGTCTTGGCAAAGCGGTAGGTCGGCATCCGGAAGAAGCCCTGGAAACGCTCGATCCGCAGCTGCAGCTCGGGTCCGCTGAAAACGTTGCCGTCACGGACGATGACGACGTGGCCGGTGGCGCGGGCGAGATCCTCCGCCTCGTCATAGGTCAGCCGGTCGGCGTGGATGACGGTCGCGCCACGCCGGAATTCGACATCGCCGATCGCCTCGGCGTCGAGATTCGGTCGCGACCGGATCTCGCGCGCGCGCAGGATGATGGGCAACTGGCGCGCCGCGTCGCCGCGCAGCGGCGGGCCGAGCACGTCGGCCTGCCGGAGCTCGACTCCGGACGCTGCGGCGGGCGGTGGCGTCGCCTGCCCATACGCCGACGACGCGGCGAAAGCGGTGAGCACGACGATCGCCCCGAGACGCTCGGGCCCTCGCCGGCGAGCGCGTGATCGTCGATCTTGGCGAACGGCTGGACTCACTGGGCGGCGCGGACGGGAGCACCTGGAGGCGCGAAGCCGGCGTTCGCGTGCAGCGCACCGGATGGACACGAGCACCACGACGCCCGCGGGCGCCTGGCATCGATTTGTAGAATCGATTATCCACGAGCCCGCCGCTGCGCTGCCCCGCCGCTCGGCTCTGCGCGAAGCCGCCTCCACTCGATGAACGCCCTGTCCTCCGCCCCTGCCGTCGTCGAGTGGCCCGATCCGGAGCGCGAGCGCTCTTTCGTCGCCTGGCTCGGGCAGATCGGCCCGCGCCACGGCATCGTCGCCGCGAGCCTGAGGCCGGCGTCGAGCGACGCGAGCTTTCGCCGCTACTTGCGCGTCGATCGCGGCGACGGCGGCAGCTTCATCGTCATGGACGCGCCCCCGCCGCAGGAGGACGTGCGTCCGTTCGTGCACGTCGCCGGCCTGATCGCCGCCGCCGGGCTGCACGCGCCGCGCGTCCTCGAGGCCGACGAGCCGCACGGCTTCCTGCTCCTCGACGATCTCGGCAGCAAGCTGTACCTCGCCGCGCTCGTCGATGCGCAGGGCTCGGGCGATGCGAGGCGCGCCGATTCGCTGATGCGCGACGCCATCGCCGCGCTCGTCACCTGGCAGCTCAAGGTGCCGGGGTCGTCGTTGCCCGGCTACGACGACGCGATGCTGCGTCGCGAGCTCGCGCTCTTCCCCGAATGGTGCGTGACGCGCGAGTGCGGCGTGACCTGGTCCGCCGCCGAGAGCGCGACCTGGGCCGAGGCCTGCGACCGTCTCGTCGCCAGCGCGCTCGCCGGGCCGCGCGTCGCGGTGCATCGCGACTGGATGCCCAGGAACCTGATGGTCTCGGATCCCAACCCGGGCATCCTCGACTTCCAGGACGCGGCCGACGGCGCCATCACCTACGACATCGCCTCGCTCCTGCGCGACGCCTTCATCTCGTGGGACGAGGAGCAGGAGATCGATTGGGCCGTGCGCTACTGGCAGGCTGCGCGCAAGGCAGGCCTGCCGGTCGACGACGACTTCGGCGAGTTCTGGCGCGGCCTGGAATGGATGGGCCTGCAGCGCCACCTGAAGGTGCTCGGCATCTTCTCGCGCCTGAAGCACCGGGACGGCAAGCCCGCGTACAGCGCCGACCTGCCGCGCTTCTTCGCCTACGCGCACAAGGTCGCGACGCGCTATTCGGCGCTGCGTCCGCTCGGCCGCCTGCTCGAGCCGCTGATGGGCGCGACGCGCGTCGAAATCTTCCGCTGACGCCGCGCCCATGCGGCGCGCCGACAATCGTCGCTCGCCTTCGACATGCTGCGCCTCACCGAACTTCGCCTGCCGCTCGATCACGCCGACGCCGACCTGCGAGCGGCCATCGTCGCCCGGCTCGGCATCGCCGACGCCGCGCTGCACGCCTTCTCGATCTTTCGCCGCGGCCACGACGCGCGCAAGAAGTCGGCGATCGTCTTCGTCTACACGGTCGACTGCGAGGTCGACGATCCCCAGGCCGTGCTCGAGCGTCACGCCGGCGACGGGCACGTCAAGACCACGCCCGACACCCGCTATCGCGCGATCGCCACGGCGCCCGCCGACTTCGCGGCCGGCGGCCGGCCGCGCCCGGTGGTCGTCGGCTTCGGCCCCTGCGGCATCTTCGCCGCGCTGATCCTCGCGCAGGCGGGGCTGCGTCCGCTCGTCCTCGAACGCGGCCCGGCGGTGCGCGAGCGCACGCAGGACACCTGGGGCCTGTGGCGCAAGGGCGTGCTCGATCCGGAATCGAACGTGCAGTTCGGCGAAGGCGGCGCGGGCACGTTCTCCGACGGCAAGCTCTGGAGCCAGATCAGCGACTCGCGCCACCTGATGCGAAAGGTGCTCGACGAGCTCGTCGCCGCCGGCGCGCCCGAGGAGATCCTCTTCGTCGCCAAGCCGCACATCGGCACCTTCCGGCTGGTCGGCGTGGTCGAGCGGATGCGCGCCACGATCGAATCGCTCGGCGGCGAGATCCGCTTCGACACGCGTGTGGTCGATCTGCACGTGGAGGGCGGCGCGATGCGCGGCGTCGTCGTCGCGAAGACGCGCGGCGATCTCGCGACGCGCGAGCAGATCGTCGCCGACCGCGTCGTCCTCGCGCCCGGCCACAGCGCCCGCGACACCTTCGAGATGCTGCACGCGCGCGGCGTCTTCCTCGAGCCCAAGCCGTTCTCGATCGGCTTTCGCATCGAGCATCCGCAGTCGGTGATCGACAGTGCCCGCTTCGGCCCGAGCGCGGGCCACCCGCTCCTCGGCGCGGCCGACTACAAGCTCGTCCACCTGGCCAGGAACGGCCGCGGCGTCTACAGCTTCTGCATGTGCCCGGGCGGCACCGTCGTCGCCGCCACCTCGGAGCCCGGCCGCGTCGTCACCAACGGCATGAGCCAGTACTCGCGCAACGAGCGAAATGCCAACGCCGGCATCGTCGTCGGCATCCAGCCGTCGGACTTCCGCCTCGACGGCGCATCGCCCGACCCCGCCGGCGCCGGCGGCCTGCTCGACGGCATCGCCTTCCAGCGGTTCTGGGAATCACGCGCCTACGATCTCGGCGGCGGCGGCTACGTCGCTCCGGCGCAGCGGGTCGGCGACTTCCTCGCGCAGCGCGCGTCGTCGTCGTTCGGCGCCGTGCAGCCGTCGTACCGGCCGGGCGTGCGGCCCGTCGACCTCGGCGCGTCCGACGCGCCGGCGCTGCCGTCCTACGCGATCGAGGCGATCCGCGAAGCGCTGCCGGCCTTCGAGCGCCAGATCAAGGGCTTCGCGATGGCCGACGCGGTGCTGACCGGCGTCGAGACGCGAACCTCCGCGCCGCTGCGCATCACGCGCGGGCGCGACCGGCAGAGCCTCAACGTGCGCGGCCTCTTCCCCGCCGGCGAGGGCGCGGGCTACGCGGGCGGGATCATGTCGGCCGCGGTCGACGGCATCGAGGTCGCCGAGGCGCTCGCACAGTCGCTCGCCGCGCCCTGAAAGCTCAGGGGCAGGCGGCCATCACCTGCGCCACCGCGGCCGTCAGCTTCTTGCCGTAGGGCACGTGCAGGAATTCGTTCGGACCGTGGGCATTGCTCTTCGGGCCCAGCACGCCGCAGACCATCATCTGGGCCTTCGGGAAGCCCTGCTGCAGCATCGACATCAGCGGGATCGTGCCGCCCTGGCCGATGTAGCCGCAGGGCGCGCCGTACTGCGCCTGCGAGGCGGCGTTGAGCGCGTCGTCGAGCCACGGCGCGAGCGTCGGCGCGTTCCAGCCGGTCGCGCCCGAGGCGACGTCACCATCGCGCGCGTCGGTGTGGAAGGTGACCTTGGCGTTGTAGGGCGCGTTGTCCTCGAGCAGCGTCTTCAGCGTCTGTGCCGCGACGTTGCCGTCGACAAGCGGCGGCGTGCGCAGGCTGAGCTTGAACGCGGTGTACGGACGCAGCACGTTGCCCGCATCCTTGAGCGCCGGCATGCCTTCGACACCGGTGACCGAAAGGGTCGGCCTCCAGGTGCGGTTGACGAGCGCCTCGACCGGGTCGGTGGTGGTCGGCAGCGTCGATCCGCCGTCGGCACCGCAGGCCCACGGGAACCGCTTCCAGACCTCGTCGCCGAGGATCTTCGCGGTCGCCCTGGCCTGCTCGATGCGATCGGCCGGGATCGCGCAATGCAGGCTCTCGGGCAGGAGGCGGCCGGTGGTCGAGTCCTCGAGCCGATCGAGCACCTGTCGCAGGATCCGAAAGCTCGACGGCACCAGGCCGCTCGCATCGCCCGAGTGCACACCCTCGGTGAGGATCTCGACCTTCAGCGTGCCGGTGACGTTGCCGCGCAAGCTGGTCGTGAGCCAGAGCTGGTCGTAGTTGCCGGCGCCCGAATCGAGGCAGACCACGAGGCCGATGTGACCGAGGCGCGCACGCAGCGCATCGACGTACACCGGCAGGTCGGGCGAGCCGCTCTCCTCGCAGGTCTCGATCAGGCCGACGCAGCGCGGCCGCGCGATCCCCTGCAGGTCGAGCGCCTTGATCGCCGTGACCGCGGCATAGATCGCATAGCCGTCGTCGGCGCCGCCACGACCGTACAGGAGCCCGTTCTCGTAGCGTGGCGTCCACGGGCCGTAGCCGTTCTTCCAGCCGTTGAACTCGGGCTGCTTGTCGAGGTGGCCGTAGAGGCAGATCGTCTCGGCGTCGGCGGCGTTGCCGCCGGGCTTGGTCGCCGGCACCTCGAAGAAGATGACCGGCGTGCGGCCCTCGAGGCGGACGACCTCGAGCTTGAGCCCCGCGACCTGCTGGCGCTCGACCCACGCCGCCGCGTCGCGCACCACGTGGTCGATGAAGCCGTGCTGCTGCCAGTCGAGGTCGAAGCTCGGGCTCTTCGCCGGGACCTCGATGTAGCGGGTGATCTGCGGCACGATCTCGTCGTCCCAGACGCGCTCGGCGAAACGGCCGAGCGCTTCGGCTTCGTCCTTCCGGATCGGTTGCAGCGGGTCGCGTGCGTTCATCGCGGGTTCCTCGTCGGCGGCGAAAAGGACAGTGTATCGAGCCAGGCCACGAGCACCGATAACACCTCGGCCCGCTCGGGTTCGTTGAAGATCTCGTGGAAGAGCGGCCCGAACTCGCGCGCCGTGACGACGCCTTTCGGCGCCGCGGCGGCGAAGGCGGCGCTCGCCGCCGGCTGCACGATCGCGTCGCTGCCGGCGTACAGCAGGAGCGTCGGCACGACCCAGCGCGGCGCGAGGCTTCGCACCCGCTCGCCGCCGTCGACGATGAAGCGCGTGAGGCGTGCGCTGACGCGGTCGTGCACGAGCGGATCGCTTTCGTAGTCGGACACCGTCGCGGCGCTGCGCGAGACGGAGGCCGCTCCGAGCCCGTTGCGAACCGCGAGGTCGGGCGCGATCGGGCCGAGCACGGCGAGCAGCAGGCGCTGGACGGGAGTCAGCGGGATGCCGAGCGCGGGCGACGAGAGCGCCAGCGCGTCGACCGGACGGTGCCAGCCGGGCACCGGCGACTCGAGGCCGCCGGCGACGAAGCGCGCCGCGACCAGGCCGCCGAGGCTGTG
>JBBSBZ010000208.1:0-6178 GCA_038250795.1 Burkholderiales bacterium
GGATGGAAGCGCGCGAATCGGGGATCCTCACCGCGCTGGGCTTTGCGGATCCCTACTTGACGCCATGCGAGCCCGAGCCGCAGCATCGGTCGCCGGGCCGACCGGTCGACAGCCAGGAGGGCAGGATGAAAAGCATTTCCGAGGCCGCGCTGAAGCGGGCGATCGTCGCGGTGGAGTCCGAGCGGCTCAAGCATCCGGTCGACCTGCGTCCGGACCGGGCGCAACAGGCTCTGATCAGGGACGGCCGCCGGACGTCGGACAAGATGGTGTCGGGATTCCTGCGACACGCGGGAATGGATCTGAAATCCTTCCAGGTCGTGCAGGAGCAGCGCGGCGCCGTGATGGAGCGCATCGTCGCCCGGCAGAAGGCCGACGCCGTGAGGCGCGCAGCGGGAAAGAAGGACACGGTTCACTCCAGCATCGTCGCGCAGAGCAAGGCGCTGCACGACCTCGCGGCCCAGGGCGACTTTTTTCCCCATCCGTCGTTCAGCCTGGACAAGCCCTTCCTGATCTGGACGACGCCGCTCTTCGGGCCCACCGAGACCGTCGCCGTGCCATTCGGCAGCACGGCGAAGTTCAAGTTCAAGACGTCGCGGGGCCGGGGCACGCAGAAGATCGGCTTCTACTTCTTCTGGACGAACTCCTCCGGCAGCTACGCGGTGATCAACGCCAACACGTTCCTGTCCGCCACAGGGCATCTGAAGGCACACGCCCCGTGGACGTTCGGTGTCAACACGAGCCACATCGAGGCGTCGGCCCGCCTCGGCCTCTGGTTCGGCTGGCCGAACGACGTGGCCTCGACCGACTATGCGAGCGAAAGCCTCGGCACGGCCCGCGCACTGGGCAGCACGACGACAGGCGGCGACACGACGGGATGCTCCGTCTCCGCAGGCGTCAGCCTCAGCAGGACGATGTTCGCGGTTCCGCCGGGGCAGGCGGTCGTCTTCGAAGTCGCCGTGGCGATCGACTTCGAGAACGACGATGGCGACATCGAAGCCGACTTCGAGAGCGGCAACTTCAAGCTCGCCTGCCCGGTCGTCGTCGTCTCGCTGCTCAACTCGCCGTCGGGCCTGATGGCGTGAGGTCCGCGCCGTCGGGTGGCTTCATCCGCGTCGGCCACATCACCGAGGCGATCGCGACCAGCACGAGCACGATCGCCGCGCCGTCCTGCCAGTGCAGCTGCTCGCCGAGCCACCACGCGCCGGCCAGCGTGCCCAGCACCGGGATCATCATGACCGACATGCTCGACGCCACCGGCGGCAGGTTGCGGGCCAGGACGAGCCAGACCGCCTGGGCGATGCCGAAGATCAGGACCGCGTTGTAGGCAATCGCCGCCCACGTCGGCGCGGCCGGCGCCGCCCAGCGCTCGCGCTCGAAGACGACGGCGAGCGTCGTCATCACGACGGCGGTCACGACCGTCATCCAGAAGACGATGGCGAGTGTCGGTGCGTCGATCGTCGTGCGCCGCATCTGCTGCGTGCCGAGCGCCCACACCGCCGCCGCGACCAGCATGCCGATCGCCGCGTAGGGCGACCCGGCGATCGCGCCGAGCTCGTGCCACAGCAGGAACGAGACGCCGAGCGCCGCGGCGACGATGCCGGCGATGTGGCGCGCGCGCAGCCGCTCGTGGAACAGCGCCACGCCCCAGAGCGCCGAGAAGATCGGCATGGTGTAGCCGAGGATCGCGGCCCGGCCCGACGACAGCGACTGGATCGAGAGGATCGCGACCACGTGCCAGACCAGCATGTTGGTGAAGGTGAGTACGGCGAGCGCGCGCCAGTCGCGCCGCCCGATCGTGAAGGGCACGCGCAGCGCGCGCAGCACGACCCAGAGAACGGGCAGGCCGAGCCACATGGAGATCGCCCGGAACGTGAGGGGCGGAAAGCCGGTGACGCCGACCTTCATCACCGGCCAGTTGAGGCCCCACGAGAGCGTGAGCAGGACGAGCAGGGCGATCTGCCGGCGGCCCCATGCGAACTCGGGCGACGGGACAGCGCTCAGGTGCGGCCCAGGTAGCGCTTGCGCCAGAAGAAGACGCTCATGCCGACGCCGAGCGCGAGCATGACCAGGAACACGGTCCAGAAGCCGGTCGGGCTGTGGATCAGCGGCAGGCCGACGAAGTTCATGCCGAAGAAGCCGGTGACGAGATTGAGCGGCAGGAAGATCGCGGTGAGCACCGTGAGCGTGCGCATGATGTTGTTGGTGCGGTTGCCCTGCTCGGCGAAGTGCATCTGCACGGCGTTCTCGGAGGAGGCCTCGAGCCGGCGCACGTGAGTGATGACGCGCTCGATGTGCTCGAGCACGTCGCGCGAGCGCACGCGCAGCTGCTCGCGCTCGCGCTTCTGCCCCTCGCTGTCGGGCGCGGGCCATTCCTCGAGGGCGTCGAGCCATTCGGTGATCGCGGCGCGCTGGTCCTCGCAGGTGTCCTCGAGCAGGTGCAGGGCGTTGCGCGAGTCGAGCAGGAGGCGCCAGCCGCCCCGAACGCGGCGTGCGCCGAAGAGCTGGTCCTGGAGCTCGTCGAGCTGCTTGGTGAGAAGTCGGCGCAGCGCCAGATAGCTGTCGACCATGTAGTTCACCATGCGCAGCATCAGGTCGGCCGGGCTTGTCGGCATGCGCGCGGCGGCGCGGCCTTCCGCGGTCGACGAGGTCTGGTTCTGCAGCCGGTTGGCGAAGAACTCCCGCACCTGGCAATCGGTCGGATGGACGGTGAGCAGGACACGGTCGAAGGCCACGAACCCGACCGGGCTGGTGTCGATCATGTCGATCGCGTTCTGCACGCCCTGCGTCGGCGCGCCGTCCTGGTCGATGGCGGCGATGGCGTGGGCGGCCAGGCGCCGGAACACCATCAGGTCGTAGGCCGAGGTGTAGTCGTAGGTCGACGGCAGCTGCCGGTTCGCGAGGTCGGAGATGTGCAGGTCGAAGAGCTGGGCGCCTGTCCAGGCCTGCAGCCGCGCCTGGACCTCAGGCAGCACCTCCTCCAGCGCGGGCCGGGCCGTCGCGACCCACAGATAGCCCTGCGGCGGCAAGGTTTCCGGCAGACCTTCGAGCTCGGTGAACTGGTCGCCGACGATGTGGAACGCACGCAACGGCGTCGCCATGGCGGCCCGGGTCCTAGCCGACGCGCTTGAGCAGACGCGCGGCGTCGAGCGCGAAGTAGGTGAGCACGCCGTCGGCGCCGGCGCGCTTGAAGGCGCCGAGCACTTCCATCATCGTCGCGTCGTGGTCGAGCCAGCCGTTCTGCGCGGCGGCCTTCAGCATCGCGTATTCGCCGCTCACCTGGTAGGCGAAGGTCGGCAGGCCGAACTCGTCCTTGACGCGGCGGACGATGTCGAGATACGGCAGGCCGGGCTTGACCATCACCATGTCGGCGCCCTCGGCGATGTCGAGTGCCACCTCGCGCAGCGCCTCGTCGCTGTTCGCGGGGTCCATCTGGTAGACCTTCTTGTTGCTCTTGCCGAGATTGGACGCCGAGCCGACCGCGTCGCGGAACGGCCCGTAGAAGGCGCTCGCGTACTTGGCGCTGTAGGCCATGATCCGGGTGTGGATGTGGCCGGCCTCCTCGAGGCTCGTGCGGATCGCGCCGATGCGGCCATCCATCATGTCGCTCGGCGCGACGATGTCGACGCCGGCCTCGGCCTGGACGAGCGCCTGCTTCGTCAGCACCGCGACGGTCTCGTCGTTGACGATGTAGCCGGTGCCGTCGAGCAGCCCGTCCTGGCCGTGCGAGGTGAACGGATCGAGGGCGACGTCGGTCATCACGCCGAGCTCGGGAAATCGCTGCTTCAGGGCGCGCACGACCGTCGGCACGAGGCCGTCGGCGTTGAGCGCCTCGCGCCCGTCGTCGCTCTTGAGCGAAGGCTCGATCACAGGGAAAAGCGCCAGCACCGGAATGCCGAGGCGGACGCACTCCTCGGCGATCGGCAGCAGGCGGTCGAGCGAGACGCGCTGCACGCCCGGCATCGAGGCGACGTCTTCGGTGCGGCCCTGGCCGTCGAGCACGAAGACCGGCAGGATGAGGTCGCTCGGATGCAGGCGCGACTCGCGCACGAGATCGCGACTCCACGCGTCTCGACGCAGTCGCCGCGGGCGGCTGCGGGGGAAGGGCGGCGGCGTCAGCACGGGCGCGATTCTAGAGGTCGCGGCGCGTGGCGGCCGGCGGCTGGGCTCGGCGCCGACGCGCGGTCGCGCCGGCGTCGAGGGCTTCGAGGGCCACCGATAATCCGCGCATGGGTTCATCGTTTCTGTGGGTCAAGGCGCTGCACATCGTCTTCGTCAGCAGCTGGTTCGCCGGCCTCTTCTACCTGCCGCGGATCTTCCTCAACCTCGTCAGCGTTCCCGCCGACAGCCACGCCGAGCGCGAGCGGCTGCTGATGATGGCCAGAAAGCTCTATCGCTTCTCGAGCCTGCTGATGGTCGTGGCGATCGTGCTCGGGCTCGCGCTGTGGCTCGGCTACGGTGTCGGCAAGCAGCCGCACAGCTACTGGCTGCACGCGAAGATCGTGCTCGTCGTCGTCGCGATCGGCTACCACCACGCCTGCCGGTCGCTGCTGCGCAAGTTCGAGGAGTTCGCCAACGTGAGGAGCGAGCGCTGGTTCCGGGTCTTCAACGAATCGGCGGTCATCCTGTTCACGGCGATCGTCGTGCTGGCGGTCGTCAAGCCCTTCTCGTGAGCGCGGCGACGGTCGCATAGACGAGGGATGCCGCGACACCGAAGCTCCGCCGTGCCGCTCGCGTGGCTGTACGCGGGGCTGATCGTCTATGCGAGCCTGTATCCCTCCTCCGGCTGGCGCCTCCCGGGCGTCGGGCCGTTCGACTACCTACTGCTCGGCTGGCCGCGCTGGTGGACGCGCTTCGACCTGATCGCCAACCTGCTCGGCTACCTGCCGCTCGGCTTTCTCCTCTTGGTCGCGGGCATCCGCAGCGGCCGCAGCCTCGCGGTCTCTGCGGCAGGGGCCTGTCTGGGCGGAACGCTGCTCTCGTTCGCCATGGAGACGCTGCAGAACTATCTGCCGCTGCGGGTCGCGTCGAACGTCGACCTCGGCCTCAACGCGGCGGGCACCGCGCTGGGCGTCGCGATCGGCGCAGCGCTGAGCTGGCGCGGCGGCATCGATCGCTGGCAACGCACGCGCGAGCGCTGGTTCGTCTCGCACAGCGCCGGCGGCCTCGCCCTGCTGGTGCTCTGGCCGATCGGGCTGCTGTTTCCGAGCGCGGTGCCGTTCGGACTCGGCCACGTCGCAACCCGTCTCCAGCCGCTCCTGGTCGAGTGGCTGCGCGACACGCCGATCGAGGCCTGGAGCGAAGGCCTGGCGATCGCGTCGCCGGCCGCCGGCGAGGCCGTCCGGTCGCTGTCGCCGGCGACCGAGTTCTCGATCGTCATGCTCGGCGTGATCGCCCCTTGCCTGGTCGCCTTCACGATTGCCGCGCCCGGCTGGCGCCGCACCTTCCTCGTCGTCGGCGGGGCCGTGCTCGGCGCGGCGACGATGACGCTCTCGGCCGCGCTCAACTTCGGCCCGGCCCACGCCTTCGCGTGGACGACCGAGCGGGCACTGCAGGCATTCCTCGTCGGCAATGGCGTGGCCCTGCTGCTCAGCCTCGTGCCGGGGCGCGTCGCGGCGGGCTTCGGCCTGATCGTTCTGACCGCCCAGGTGATGCTCGTCGCCCAGGCGCCGGCCGATCCCTACTTCGCGCAAAGCCTGCAAGGCTGGGAGCAGGGCCGCTTCATCCGCTTCCACGGCGGCGCCCAGTGGGTCGGCTGGCTCTGGCCCTACGCCGCCTTGACCTACCTGCTGACGAGGTTGGCCGCGCGCGGGCCGCGCGGTACGCGCTTCTAGAATCTCGGCCGATGGGCTATTACGAGAGACACATCTTCTTCTGCCTCAACGAACGCGACAACGGCGAGAAGTCGTGCGGCCACGACGGCGCCAAGGCGGGCTTCGATCGCTGCAAGTCGCGCATCAAGAAGGCGGGCCTGAACGGGCCGGGCCAGGTGCGGGTCAACAAGTCCGGCTGCCTCGACCGCTGCGCCGGCGGCCCGGTCGCGGTGGTCTATCCGGAGGGCACCTGGTACACCTTCGTCGACGAGGCCGACGTCGACGAGATCGTCGACTCGCATCTCGTCGGCGGCCAGGTCGTCGAGCGTCTGCTGCTGCCCGCGGACGTCGGCCGCTAGCCGCTCGCC
>JBBSBZ010000209.1:0-6173 GCA_038250795.1 Burkholderiales bacterium
GAGATGGTGATGCCGGGCGACAACGTCTCGATCACCGTCAAGCTCATCAACCCGATCGCCATGGAAGAAGGACTGCGCTTCGCCATCAGAGAAGGCGGCCGAACCGTCGGCGCCGGCGTCGTGGCGAAGATCCTCGAGTAAGCAGGACAAGAGGGGCGTAGCTCAATTGGCAGAGCGCTGGTCTCCAAAACCAGAGGTTGGGGGTTCGATGCCCTCCGCCCCTGCCACCGGCAGGGCCCAGGTATCCACCGGCAGGTTCGAGACATAGACAGCAGGACAGAAGACCCCCGCCGAGGCGGCTGACAGCACGCAACGGCAACGATCACATATGGCCAATCCCACTTCCCCTCCCGTCGAGACGATCACGTCCGGCGCCGACAAGGCCAAGCTCGCCGTCGCGGCGGCGCTCGTCGTCGCCGCGGTCGTGGCGTTCTACGCGCTCGGGCAGCAGGACCTGTGGCTGCGCGTGGTCGCGCTGCTCGTGCTGATGATCGCCGCCGTCGTCACGTTCTTCACCTCGGAGCCGGGCAAGCAGCTCATCGCCTACGGCCAGGACTCGGTCCGCGAGGTGAAGAAGGTGGTCTGGCCGACGCGCAAGGAAGCGCTGCAGATGACTGGTTACGTGTTCGCCTTCGTCGTCATCATGGCGCTTTTCCTGTGGCTGACGGACAAGACGCTCGAGTGGGTGCTGTACGACCTGGTTCTCGGCTGGAAGCGCTAAGGAGCATCCCATGACTGCAACGAGCGAAGCCACCGCCGCCACCCCCGAATCGTTCGCGCCGACCGCCGGCAAGCGCTGGTACGTCGTGCACGCGTACTCGGGCATGGAAAAGGCCGTCGAGCGCAATCTTCGCGAGCGGATCGATCGCTCCGAGATGAAGGAGAAGTTCGGTCGCATCCTGGTGCCGATGGAAGAGGTCGTCGAGCTGAAGAACGGCAAGAAGTCGGTGAGCGAGCGGCGCTTCTTCCCGGGCTACGTGCTGGTCGAGATGGAGATGGGCGACGACTCCTGGCACCTCGTCAAGCACACGAGCAAGGTCACCGGCTTCGTCGGTGGCGCGAAGACGCGCCCCTCGCCGATCTCCGAAGCCGAGGTGATGAAGATCGTCTCGCAGATGCAGGAAGGCGTGGAAAAGCCGCGCCCGAAGGTGCTGTGGGAAGTGGGCGAAATGGTCCGCATCAAGGAGGGCCCCTTCACCGACTTCAACGGCTCGGTCGAGGACGTCAACTACGACAAGTCCAAGGTCCGCGTGGCGGTCACGATCTTCGGTCGCGCCACGCCGGTCGAGCTCGACTTCGCACAGGTCGAAAAAGTCTGATTCACCGGCGGGAGACGGACGCCACCCGGCGTCTCCCGCCGTTTCGTTTTCCGGGAGCAAGACGAGGAGCCGAGCAGGTTCGCCCTGCAACGCGTTCGCACTCGACAAAGGACATTCATGGCAAAGAAGATCGTCGGCTTCATCAAGCTGCAAGTGCCGGCCGGCAAGGCAAACCCATCGCCGCCGATCGGCCCGGCGCTCGGCCAGCGCGGACTCAACATCATGGAGTTCTGCAAGGCTTTCAACGCGCAGACGCAGGGCATGGAGCCGGGCCTCGTGCTGCCGGTCGTCATCACCGCGTTCGCCGACAAGTCGTTCACCTTCGTGATGAAGTCGCCGCCCGCGGCAGTGCTGATCAAGAAGGCGCTCAAGCTCGAGAAGGGCTCGGCCCGTCCGCACCTCGACAAGGTCGGCAAGCTCACGCGCGGCCAGGTCGAGGAAATCGCCAAGGCCAAGCAGAAGGATCTCACCGGCGCCGACCTCGAGGCGGCCGTGCGCACCGTCGCGGGCACGGCTCGCTCGATGGGCATCACGGTCGAAGGGGGGGTCTGACCATGACAACCGAGAACACCAAGAGCCACGGCAAGCTCACCAAGCGCCAGAAGGCGCTCGTCGGCAAGGTCGACAGCACCAAGCTCTACCCTCTCGACAACGCCCTGGCGATCGTCAAGGAGCACGCCATCGCGAAGTTCGACGAGTCGATCGACGTGGCCGTGCAGCTCGGCATCGACGCCAAGAAGTCCGACCAGGTCGTGCGCGGCGCCGTCGTGATGCCCAGCGGCACCGGCAAGACCAAGCGCGTCGCGGTCTTTGCACAGGGCGCCAAGGCCGAGGAGGCCAAGGCGGCCGGTGCCGACATCGTCGGCATGGACGACCTCGCCGCCGAGATCAAGGGCGGAAAGATGGACTTCGACGTCGTCATCGCCTCGCCCGACACGATGCGCGTCGTCGGCACGCTCGGCCAGATCCTTGGCCCGCGCGGCCTGATGCCGAACCCGAAGGTCGGCACGGTCACGCCCGACGTGGCCCAGGCCGTTCGCAACGCCAAGGCCGGCCAGGTCCAGTTCCGGGTCGACAAGGCGGGCATCGTCCACGCAACGATCGGCCGGCGCTCGTTCGAGTCCGACAAGCTGGTCGCCAACCTGCGCGCGCTCATCGAGGCGCTCAACAAGGCCAAGCCGCCGTCGAGCAAGGGCATCTATCTGAGGAAGGTGGCGCTGTCGTCGTCGATGGGCGTGGGAGCCCGGGTCGACGTGGCGTCGATCAACGCCCAGGCCGCCGCGGCCTGATCGCGAAGGAAAGAGAGGCTGTCGCCCGAGGGCGGCAGCCGAAGAGATGGTGGGTCGAGCCGTCCGGGCAACCGGATGGCCCGGGCCATCCAAGACCGCTGGTGCCGCCTCCTGACCGGGGCGGCTTAATGGCCAGCGCAGATGGCGGTCCCGCCGAAGAGGAACGATTCCTGTTCGGAAGGTCGCTGAACCGATGCGAGGCGCCGCAAGGCGCTCCGCCTGACGAAAGGAGGGACTCTTGAGTCTCAATCGCAACGAGAAACGGACCGTGGTGACGGATGTGACGGCCCAGGTGGCCCGCTCGCAGACGCTCGCTCTGGCCGAGTACCGTGGCATGACCGTCGCCCACCTCGATGTCCTGCGCAAGCAGGCCCGCGAGAAGGGCGTCTACCTGCACGTGCTGAAGAACACGCTCGCCCGTCGCGCCGTCAAGGGCACGCCGTTCGAGGTGGCCTCGGACGCCATGGTCGGTCCGCTGATCTACGGTTTTTCGGAGGACGCGGTCGCCGCGGCGAAGGTCGTCTCCGACTTCGCCAAGACGAACGACAAGCTCGTCATCAAGGCCGGCGCCTATGCCGGCAAGATGCTCGACGCCAAGGGCGTTCAGTCGCTCGCCTCGATCCCGACCAAGGAAGTGCTGCTGTCGCAGCTCCTGGGATTGATGATGTCGCCGATCAGCCGGATGGCCCGCGTGCTCGCGGTCCTGGCCGAAAAGCGCGGCGCTGGCGCCGAAGCGGCGGCCGAGCCGGCTGCCCCTGCCGCTGAACCCTCGGCCGATCCGGCCCCCGCGGCCGCCTGAGCGCCCGCAGCAACCTCTCATCTGAACTGGAATTCAAAATGGCATTCGACAAAGACGCATTCATCTCCGCCCTCGACAGCATGTCGGTGATGGAGCTCAACGACCTGGTCAAGGCGATCGAGGAGAAGTTCGGCGTCTCGGCCGCGGCGATGGCCGCGCCGGGCGGCGGTGGCGGCGGCGGCGCGGCCGCGGCGGTCGTCGAGGAGCAGACCGAGTTCACGCTCATGCTCACCGAGATCGGCGCCAACAAGGTGCAGGTCATCAAGGCCGTGCGCGAGCTGACGGGCCTGGGCCTGAAGGAGGCCAAGGACCTCGTCGACGGCGCTCCGAAGCCGGTCAAGGAAGCGATGAACAAGGCCGACGGCGAAGCCGGCAAGAAGAAGCTGGAAGAGGCCGGCGCGAAGGCCGAGCTGAAGTAGGCCGGTGGTCGGGTGCTTCGAGGGGCCGGATGGCCCTTCGAAAGCACTTGAAAGCATCCCGATCGACAATCGAGGGTTCTTCCAAGTGTTTTCGATGAAAAAAGTTCCTTGATCCGACTGCAAGGAACGGGTTTGGTCGGACTCCGGTGCAACGCCGGGGTTGTCCGCCAGCGGCAGGTAGTGGCCTGCCACCAAGCTTCGAGCGCAAGGCTCGAAAGACAGTCGCCTTCGCGAACGAAGGGCCCGGCCGGCCTGGAGTTCGTGGGTCCGCACCGCTAGGCCAGCGGGGCAACCTGAACGGAGTGTTCATGGCGCAGCAAGCAATCCCCTATTCCTACACCGAGAAGAAGCGCATCCGCAAGAGCTTCGGCAAGCGCGAGAGCGTTCTCAACGTGCCCTATCTGCTGACCATGCAGAAAGACTCGTACGTCGCCTTCCTGCAGAAAGACGTTCCACCGCAAAAGCGCAAGCCCGAAGGCCTGCAAGCGGCTTTCCTCTCCGCGTTCCCGATCGTGTCGCACAACGGGTTCGTCGAGATGAAGTTCATCGAATTCAACATGGCCAAGCCCGCGTTCGACACGCGCGAGTGCCAGCAGCGCGGCCTCACGTACGCCGCCGCCGTCCGGGCGAAGCTGCAGATGATCATCTACGACCGTGAATCCGCCCAAGCGAAGACGGTCAAGGAGATCAAGGAGCAGGAGGTCTACATGGGCGAAGTGCCGCTCATGACCGACTACGGCTCGTTCATCGTCAACGGCACCGAGCGAGTCATCGTCTCGCAGTTGCATCGCTCGCCGGGCGTGTTCTTCGAGCACGACAAGGGCAAGACCCACTCGAGCGGCAAGCTCCTGTTCTCGGCGCGGATCATCCCGTACCGCGGCTCGTGGCTCGACTTCGAGTTCGACCCGAAGGACATCCTCTACTTCCGCGTCGACCGCCGCCGCAAGATGCCGGTGACGATCCTGCTGAAGGCGATCGGCCTCAACCCCGAGGCGATCCTCGCCAACTTCTTCGTCTTCGACAACTTCCGCCTCATGGACACGGGCGCGCAGCTCGAGTTCGTGGCCGACCGGCTGCGGGGCGAGATCGCGCGCTTCGACATCACCGACAAGGACGGCAAGGTCGTCGTCGAGAAGGACAAGCGGATCACCGCGCGTCACGTGCGCTCGATCGAGCAGTCGGAGACCAAGTTCATCTCGGTCCCCGAGGACTACGTCATCGGCCGCATGCTGGCCCGAAACGTGGTCGATGCCGAGACCGGCGAGATCCTGGCCAAGGCCAACGACGAGCTGACCGAAGCGGTGCTGAAGAAGCTGCGCCTCGCGGGCGTCAAGGAGATTCCCGCGCTCTACACGAACGAGCTCGACGAGGGTGCCTACATCTCGCAGACGCTCGCGTCCGACGAGACGGTCGACCAGCTCGCCGCGCGCGTTGCCATCTACCGGATGATGCGGCCCGGCGAGCCGCCGACCGAAGACGCCGTCGAGGCGCTCTTCCATCGCCTCTTCTACTCGGCCGACACCTACGACCTGTCGCGCGTCGGCCGGATGAAGTTCAACGCCCGCGTGGGCCGCGACGCGCCGGAAGGCTCGATGACGCTCTCGAACGAGGACATCCTCGACGTCGTCAAGATCCTGGTCGAGCTGCGCAACGGCCGCGGCGAGGTCGACGACATCGACCACCTCGGCAACCGGCGTGTTCGCTGCGTCGGCGAGCTGGCCGAGAACCAGTACCGGTCGGGCCTGGCCCGGATCGAGAAGGCGGTGAAGGAGCGTCTCGGCCAGGCCGAGACCGAAGCGCTGATGCCGCACGACCTGATCAACTCGAAGCCGATCTCGGCGGCGCTGAAGGAATTCTTCGGTGCCTCGCAGTTGAGCCAGTTCATGGACCAGACCAACCCGCTTTCCGAGATCACGCACAAGCGTCGCGTCTCGGCTCTGGGCCCGGGCGGTTTGACGCGCGAGCGCGCCGGCTTCGAAGTCCGCGACGTGCATCCGACGCACTACGGCCGGGTCTGCCCGATCGAGACGCCGGAAGGCCCGAACATCGGCCTGATCAACTCGCTGGCCCTCTACGCGCAGCTCAACGAATACGGCTTCCTCGAAACGCCGTACCGCCGCGTCGCCGACGGCAAGGTGACGATGAAGATCGACTACCTGTCGGCCATCGAGGAAGGCAAGTACGTGATCGCCCAGGCGAGCGCGACGCTCGACGCTGACGGCAAGCTCGTCGACGAGCTCGTCTCGGCGCGCGACAACGGCGAATCGGTGCTGACCTCGGCCGAGCGGATCCAGTACATGGACGTCGCGCCGACCCAGATCGTCTCGGTCGCCGCCTCGCTCGTGCC
>JBBSBZ010000210.1:0-6173 GCA_038250795.1 Burkholderiales bacterium
AAGCAGGGTCCGTCATCATGGACTTCCGGTCCGGTGAGCGGCAGCCGTCAGGTGCCGCAGAAGGTCTGGTACTGCGCCGTGACTTCGGCCGGCGCCGGCTCGGCATAGCGCGCGTTTCCGGCGGTCTCGTCGAAGGGACGGCGCAGGGCGGCCAGAAGGCGGTCGAACGGCGCGATGTCGTCGTCGTTCGATGCCGCCTCGAGCGCTTCCTCGACGCGATGATTGCGCGGGATGACGTACGGATTGACGGCGCGCATCCTGGTGGCGCGGGCCTCGCCGGGCGACGCGCGCTCGGGGGCGACGCCTTCGTCCTCGCGCATGCAACGTTCCCGCCAGCGAAGCAGCCATGCTGCGGGCGCGCCGCCATCGGCGAAGAGCGCTCGCAACGGTCTTTCGTCCCCTGCCGCGGCATCGGCCAGGCGCCGCCAGGCGAGCGTGAAGTCGACGCTGCCGGCGTGCAGCACCGAGAGCCAGTCGTCGGCGAGTGCCGCATCGGAGCCGTCGTCGGCGCCGTCGACGCGCGCGAGCCCGAGCTTGGCGCGCTGGCCGGCGAGCAGATGGTGGCGATAGCGGATGGGGAACGCGTCGAGCACGCGCATCACCTCGGCGGTCGCCTCGTCGGCGTCCTCGGCGACCAGCGGCAGCAGCGTCTCGGCCAGCCGCGCGAGATTCCAGCGCGCGATGCCCGGCTGCTTGCCGTAGGCGTAGCGGCCGTGCGAGTCGATCGAGCTGAACACGGCTTCGGGGTCGTAGGCCTCGACGAAAGCGCACGGCCCGTAGTCGATGGTCTCGCCCGAGATCGTCATGTTGTCGGTGTTCATCACGCCGTGGATGAAGCCGACGTTCATCCACTGCGCGATCAGCTTCGCCTGGCGCTCGGCGACGTGCTCGAGCAGCGCGAGGAAGCGGCCGGGCGTGCCGACGAGATCGGGGTCGTGGCGTGCGATCGCGTACTCGGCAAGCTGGCGCACCCGCGCGGCATCGCCGCGCGCGGCGAAGAACTGGAAGGTGCCGACGCGCAGGTGGCTGGCGGCGACGCGCGTCAGCACCGCGCCGGGCAGGGGCACCTCGCGCAGCACCGGTTCGCCGGTGGCGACGACGGCGAGCGCGCGCGTCGTCGGAATGCCGAGCGCGTGCATCGCCTCGCCGATCAGCGCCTCGCGCAGCATCGGCCCGACGGCGGCCTTGCCGTCGCCGCCGCGCGAGAAGGGCGTCCGGCCCGAGCCCTTGAGCGCGATGTCGCGGCGCTGGCCGGCGCTGTCGATCACCTCGCCGAGCAGGACCGCCCGCCCGTCGCCGAGCTGCGGCGAGAAGCCGCCGAACTGGTGGCCGGCGTAGGCCTGCGCGATCGGCTCGGCGCCTTGCGGCACGGCGTTGCCGGCGAAGAGGGCGGCGCCGGCCTCGCCGGCGAGCGCGGCCACGTCGAGGCCGAGCTCTTCCGCGAGCGGCGCGTTGAAGAAGAGCGACTTCGGCGCCGGCACGACAGCCGGGCGCCAGGGCACCGAAAAGCCCTCGAGGTCACGGCCGTAGGAGTTGTCGAGCTTCAAGGGGAAAAGACGCAGAGCCGGTGAATTTCGGGCGAGACGAAGCCGCTGACCGCAGACTGTACGTCGCCCCTGTCGGGGGCGCGGTTGCGACCGCCACGAGCACAATCGTCGGGTGGTCATGCGGCGAGGCATCGCGAGAAGGACGCGCTGGCGCGCGGGCCGGGCGTCGCCGCGCGACGACGAGCGGCGCCGCAAGCTCCCCGCGAGCAGCGTCGAGTGGGCCGGGCCGAGCCGGCGCGCCCGAGCCGTCGCCGTGCTGGTCGCGGTCGCGTTCGCGGCGATCACCTTCGCCGTCGTGAGCCGAGTCTGGCGCCAGGCGGCGCCGCCCCCTCGTCCCGTCAAGGTGGAGGTCAAGCTCGTGCCGACGCCGCCCTCGCCCTCGCCGCACCTTCCCGCACGCTAGCCGCGCTCAGGGGCGACGGTCGGCGAGCTGCGCGAAGCGCACCGACACGTTGCCCTCGTCGACGACCAGCTCGGCGATCGAGATCGGCAGCGTGAATCTGCGCGGTCCCGCACTGCCCGGATTGACGAAGAGGACGCCGTCGTGCTCGTCGGCGCCCGGCTTGTGCGAATGGCCGGACACGACGACGCGCACGCCGGCGGCCCGGGGATCGAGGTCGATCGCGGCGAGGTCGTGGATCGCGTAGAGCACGATGCCGCCGACCTCGACGAGCTCGGACTCGCGCAGCGCCTCGGCCCAGGCGCCGCGGTCGTTGTTGCCGCGGACGGCGACGGTCGGGGCGATCGCCGCGAGCGTGTCGAGCACCGAGCGGTCGCAGATGTCACCGGCGTGGACGATGAGGTCGCTGCCGCGCAGGAAGCCGGCGGCATCGTCGCGCAGCAGGCCGTGGGTGTCGGAGATCAGGCCGATGCGGGTGGCCATGCTCAGACTTGCCCGCCTGCGACCGGGATATGCGGGCGCCTGCCAGCGCTGCCGGAGGGCCGGCGTCTCGGGCGGCGTGTCGTCGGGGCGGGCATCGAGCCCATTGTTCTCCTTCGGGCTCCCGGTCTGCGACCGACCGGCCGATTCGCCTCGTGAAGCGGGGGCGAGCCGACGAGGGGCGCTTCGTCGGCGCGCCGCTTCTCGTCAACCTAAACCGGCCCATCGCCGTTTGAGGCGAGGGCGGCAAAGCGGCCGCAGGTCGAAATTCGCATGTCGAGATCCGGCCCGGGGCAGCCAGCCACCGTTTTCTCCCTCAGAACCATACTTTCCAGGAATCCACCATGAAGAACGCACTCATCGCCCTCGCTTTCCTGCTCGGCGCCGTCGGCGCCCACGCGCAAGCCACCACGGCCGCCAAGGAAGCCGGCAAGGCGACCGCCGAGACCGCCAAGCAGGCGACCGAGAACACCAAGGCCGCCGTGAGCAGCGAGCCGATGAAGACCGTGCACAAGGCCAAGGCCAAGGTGCACAAGGCCAAGGCCAAGCACGCGGCCCACGAGTCGAAGGAAGCGGCGAAGGAAGCCACGAAGTAATCGGGCTTCCCGGTTCGGTGCCGCGAGAGCGGCGCCGCGCAGAACGAACGCGGCTCCGGCCGCGTTTTTCTTTGCTTGACGCCGCCACGGCGGCGGGTCGGCACGGCCCACCTGATCGGACTCGCGCGTCGAAAGCCGCGTCCTATACTGGATCGAAGCGTGCCGAATCGGACCGCGCGCCGGCCGGATCGACCAGGAGAAGCCCCTTGCAGATCGCAACGCGCCGTTTCGCCGACACCGTCGTCGCCCGGCCCGAAGGCCGCATCGACCACCGCAGCGCCGAGGCCTTCGAGACCGCGCTGGCGCCCTGGCTGGCCGAGGCGGCGGGCCGTCGCGGGCCGCTGGTCCTCGACTTCTCGGCGGTCGAATACATCAGCAGCGTCGGCTTGCGCGTCCTGATGGTCGCGGCCCGGCGCATGCGTGAGCAGGAGGCGCCTCTGATCGTCGCGGCCCTGCAGGGCGTGGTGGCCGAGATCTTCGCGATCAGCCGATTCGACCGCATCCTCGTCGTCAGCGTGACGCTCGACGACGCGCTCGCGAAATGCTCGCCCGAAGCCCTTGCCCAGTATCGGAGCGCGGCCCGGAACGCGAACCCCGAGACGGCGCCGTGAAGGGCGTGCGCGTCTGGGGCTGCCGCGGCTCGCTGCCGGTGGCACTCACGGCCGCGGGCGTGCGTGAAAAGCTGCTTGCCGCGCTGCGCGCTGCGCGGGGCCGGGAACTGGCCTCGGAGGGCGACCTCGAGGCAGTCCTGGCGGCGCTGCCGTTCTCGGTCGCTGGCACCTACGGGGGTCACAGCTCGTGCGTGCAGATCGACACCGGCGGCGCCGACCATTTCGTCTGCGACATGGGCAGCGGCCTGCGCCCCTTCGGCCAGGCCGCGACCGCCCGGCGCCACGGCAAGCCCCAGACCTTCCACATCTTCATGTCCCATTTGCACTGGGACCACATCATGGGGCTGCCGTTCTTCGTGCCGGCCTTCATTCCCGGCAACCGGGTCGTGATCTACGGCAGCCACGCTGAGCTCGAGTTCGCGCTGCGCCGGCAGCAGGAGCCGCCGTCGTTCCCCGTCGACTTCCGGATCTTCGGCGCGACGATGGAGTTCGTGCACCTCGAGCCGGGCCAGGCGCACGAGATCGCCGGCGTGCGCGTGACGACGATGCTGCAGCGACACGGCGGCGACTCGTACGGCTATCGCTTCGAGTCCGGCGGAAGGACCGTCGTCTACTCGACGGACTCCGAGCACCCGCTCTCCGACCCCGAGCACATCGAGCGCTTCGTCGCCTTCTTCGGCGATGCCGACCTGGTCATCTTCGACGCCATGTACTCGCTCGCCGACGCGATCTCGGTGAAGGCCGATTGGGGCCACTCGAGCAACGTCGTCGGCGTCGAGCTGTGCCAGATGGCGGGCGCGAAGCACCTGTGCCTGTTCCACCACGAGCCGGTGTTCGACGACGCGGCGATCGACGCCATGCTCGCCGAGACGCGCCGCCTCGAGGAGATCACGCGCGGCGCGAAGGCGCTGCGCGTCAGCGCCGCCTTCGACGGGATGGACATCGCGCTGTGACGGCGCGCCCGGCGCGCCGCGAGCCGGCCCGCGACCGCGTGCCGATCGGCCTGGCGGGTGTTGCCGTCGCCGTCCTCCTGGCCGGGCTCGTCTGGCTGCCGGCACCCTGGGCCGACCGGCTCCAGTCGGCCTGGTTCGACGCCTGCCAGGCGATTTCGCCGCGCCAGGTGAGCCTGCTGCCCGTGACGGTGGTCGAGATCGACCAGAAGAGCCTGGTCGCGCTCGGCCAGTGGCCGTGGCCACGCACCCGGCTCGCGCGACTCGTGACGGCCGTGGCCCGTGCCGATGCGGCGGCGATCGGCATCGACATCCTGATGCCCGAAGGCGACGCCCTCTCCCCCGAGCGGCTGCTCGCGGAGACCGTGCCGGCCGACGGCTCGGTCGCCCAGGCACTGCGCTCGCTGCTTTCGAACGACGCCGTTCTCGCGAACGCGCTCGCCTCGGCGCCGGCGGTGCTGGTCGTCGCCGGCACCGACGAGAAGACGAGCACGGTGCTGCGCGCCGCGCCCGTCACCGTCCAGGCCCGGGCGCCGGACCCGAGGGGACTCGACATCGCCGCTCACACCGGCGCGCTCGCTTCCATCGACGAGCTCAACCGGCAGGCGAGCGGCTGGGGGCTGATCTCGATCGACACGACGCGCGGCATCGTTCGCCGCCTGCCGCTGGTGGCCAGCATCCAGGGCACACTGGTGCCGGCGCTCGCCGTCGAGATGCTGCGAGTCGCCTACGGCGCCTCGACCGTGCGACTCGCCACCTCGGGTCGCGCCGTGACCTCGCTCTCGGTGGGCGGCGTGCGCGTGAGGACCGAGGCCGACGGCGCCGTCCGACCCTATTTCTCTCGTCATCGCGCCGACCGCTTCGTCTCGGCCGTCGACGTGCTCCAGGGCCGCGTCGATCCGGCGCTGCTGCGCCGCCAGCTCGTCCTGATCGGCCCGACGGCGATCGGTTTCCAGGAGCTTCATGACACGCCGATCGGTGAGCGGATGTCGGGCAGCGAGATCCAGGCCCAGGTGCTCGAGAACCTGATCGACGGCACGTCGCTGCGCCGGCCGCCGTGGGCGCGCACCGTCGAAGCGCTCTTCGTGCTGCTGTCGGGACTGCTCCTGGTGTGGGCGCTGCCGCGCCATGCGCCGCGCCGGGTCGGCACGCTGATGCTCGTGCTCGTCGCCGCACCGCTCGTCGCCGCGTTCGCGCTCTTTCGCAGCCGCGGCCTGCTCCTCGACGCGGCGACGCCGGCCGTCTCGCTGCTCGTCCTGTTCGGCGTGCTGCTGATGCTCGCGCTCACCGAGTCGATCCGCCAGCGCGGCTCGCTCGAAGCCGTCGTCCAGACGCAGCGCGAAGACAGCGCCCGCATCGCCGGCGAGCTCGAGGCGGCGCAGCGCATCCAGTCGGCAAGCCTGCCGCGCGCGGACCTGCTCGAAGCCGACGCGCGGGTCGAGCTGCACGCCGCGCTGACGCCGGCGCGCGAGGTCGGCGGCGATCTCTACGACTTCTTCAAGCTCGACGACGATCGCCTTTTCCTGCTGATCGGCGACGTCGCCGGCAAGGGGCTCTCGGCCTCGATCTTCATGGCCGTGAGCAAGGCG
>JBBSBZ010000211.1:0-6165 GCA_038250795.1 Burkholderiales bacterium
GCACCGCTGACACGCGGTGCCGACGGCGTGGCCTACACGGTCAACACGATGCAGCCGGCGTTCCAGCCGAGCAGCAATGCGCCGACTGCGGCCGACGATCCGCGCTACTCCGACAAGTCCAAGCCGACCACGCTGCCGCCCCAGACGCTGGCGACCATCGGCGATCGGCTCGACGCTAGGGGCGTGTCGTGGGCGTGGTACAGCGGCGCCTGGAACGCCGCCAGCGCCGGCACACCCGAGGCGCGCAAGATCATCTACGGCGGCGGCGTGTTTTTCCAGCCGCATCACCAGCCCTTCAACTACTACGCCAGCGTCGACCCGAAGGGCCATGCGGCCTACCGCGCGGAGCACTTGCGCGACTTCGACAGCCGCTTCGCGCTTGATGCGGCCGCCGGCCGACTGCCGGCGGTGACGTTCTACAAGCCGCAGGGCAACCTGAACCAGCATGCCGGCTATGCGAACCTGAGCGCCGGCGACGCCCACATCGCCGACGTGATCGCCATGCTTCAGCGCAGCCCGCAGTGGTCGCGCATGCTGATCGTCGTCACCTACGACGAGAACGGCGGCTTCTGGGACCACGCCCGCGTGCCGAAGGGCGACCGCTGGGGCCCGGGCACGCGCATCCCGGCGATCATCGTCTCGCCGAGAGCCAGGCGAGGCTTCGTCGACAAGACGCAGTACGACACCGGCTCGATCCTGCGCTTCATCACCCGGCGCTGGTCGCTCGAGCCCCTGCCGGGCGTGGTGGAGCGCGACCAGGCGCTGAAGGCTAACGGCGAGCCGCCGATGGGCGATCTCAGCGCGGCGCTGATGCCCGGCTAGGGCGCCCGGGCGTCGTCGGCTTGTTCAGCGCTTCTTCTGCTTCTCCTGCTTCACCTCGCGAAGGGCATCCTGCTCGACGTTGAGATACGCCTGATACGCGTTGCGCCGGTTCGCGGCGTCGAAGGCCGGCAGCGCCGCGAAACGGGAAAAGTCGGTCTGGGCGTACGCCGTCTCGAAGTCGATGCCGTCGTCGAACGCAGCCTTCATGCGCCCGTACAGATAGGCCAGGTAATCGTGCGTCTGCACCAGGTCGCCGACCGCGTCGGTCGAATAGCGGCCATGCCCCGGCACGACGATGAGCGGCTTCAACTCGAGCACGCGCCCGAGCGCCACGATCCAGGAGCCGATGTCGCCATCGGCGGCGAACGGCACGCGGCCGGCGAAGACCAGGTCTCCGGCGAAGAGAACGCGGTCCTCTTCGACCAGCATCATCAGGTCTTCGGGTGTGTGCGCCGGCCCGACGTGGACGATCCGGAAGTGAAGGCCGCCCCTCGTGAACGAGGTGTCCTCGCCGAGGTAGCGTGTGGGCGTCACGACGCGCGTCCGGCTGTTGACCCACGGTGCCAGCGATTGGCGCCGCTCCACCAGGCGGGCCGCGGGCGCGTCGCTCGCCAGGTAGTCGCGGACGGCCTCGTGCGACCAGATCTCGACGCCGGCGCCTTCGAGCGCCTGCACGCCGTAGAAGTGGTCGGAGTGATAGTGGCTCAGGACGACCAGCTTCACCGGCTGCGACGTGACCCCGGCGATCAATCGACGCAGCTGCCGGCCGAGCGCGGGCGTGCCGAGGGCGTCGAAGACGACGACGCCGTCGTCGGTCACCACGAATCCGGCGTTCGAGTTGAAGCCTTCGTTCGCGGTCGACACCACGCCCGCCTGGCCCTGGACGTAGTAGCTGTGCGGGGCGACCTGGATGACGGCCATCGGCACATGCACGTCCTCGACCTCGGCGACGGCCGGCGCTGGCCCGGCCGCGCACGACGCAACGCCGGACAGCATCGCCAGCAGGCCGAGCGCCACGCGCATCGACGAGGCCCGTCGGCCGACGATCATGCGATGCCCGGATTGCCGGCGACGCCCACCAGGACCGGTCGGTTCAGCGTCGGCCGGCCGATGACCTTGTGCGCGCGCAGATAGGTCTCGACGACGTCCCAGATCGGCTCACCCGCAGCGCCCGCGGCCACCGGCGCCCAGCCGCCCACCCTGTAGGTCTTCGAAGCCTCGATCGGCTGCCCCTTCAGGCGCATGTCGGAGATGCGCGAGCCCATCTTCTCGGCGGGCGTGCAGGTGTAGGTCAGGCCGCCGACGCGAACCATGTCGCCGCCCTGCTGGTAGTACGGGTCGGGGTTGAACAGGTTGTCCCCGACGTCTTCGAGGATGGTCTTGATGGTCTGGCCGGTCATCTCGGTCAGGGTCGCGTAGGGATACGTGATGGCCAGCTGGTCCATCATCGATTCGCGGGTGATCTTCTCGCCGGGCAGGAGCGTGGTGCCCCAGCGGAACCCCGGCGAGAAGGCGATCTCGGCGCCCTTGACGTCCATGATCGCGTCGCAGATCACCTGGTCCCAGGTGCCGTTGAAGTTGCCGCGCCGGTACAGCAGCCCTTCGCTCGTCGCCAGCTCCTCGCCAAGCCGGGGCGCGAAAGGCGCACGGACCTTCTCGATGTGACGACTCATGGCCGGATCGGCTTCCAGCAGGTTCGCGAACACCGGCATCAGGCGGTATCGGTAGTCCCGCACGCGGCCGCCGCGAACGTCGAAGTCGAGGACGCCCAGGAACTTCGTGTTCGAGCCTGCGTTGGTGACCAGCGTCTGGCCACTGCGGTTCCTGACGATCGAGGGCGCCGGCACGCCGTCGTGGGTGTGGCCGCCCAGGATCGCGTCGATGCCCGAAACGCGCGACGCCATCTTCAGGTCGACGTCCATGCCGTTGTGCGACAGGACGACCACGACCTGGGCCCCCTTCGCCCTCGCCTCGTCCACGACCTTCTGCATGTTCTCGTCCTGGATGCCGAAGGTCCAGTCGGGCACCATGTAGCGCGGATTGGCAATGGGCGTGTACGGAAAAGCCTGGCCGATCACCGCGACCGCCACGCCGTTGAGGGTCTTGATCCGGTAAGCGTCGAAGACCGGATCGCCGAAGTCGTTGGTCGTGACGTTCTGCGCCAGGAAATCGATGTGCCCGGCCAGATCCTTCTTCACGATCTCCTGGACGCGCTTGGCGCCGAGCGTGAATTCCCAGTGCGAGCTCATGCAGTCGACACCGAGGAGCTTGCAGGCATCGACCATGTCCTGCCCCTGGGTCCAGAGGGCCGTCGCCGAGCCCTGCCAGGTGTCGCCGCCGTCGAGGAGCAGCGCGTTGGGTCGAGTGGCCCTCACTTGCTTCACCAGTGTCGCCAGATGGGCGAAGCCGCCGACGCGGCCGTAGGTCCGCGCGGCTGCTTCGAAGTCGAGGAAAGTGAACGCGTGAGCCTGCGCCGTGCCGGGCGCGATGCCGAAATGCGCGAGCAGCTTCTCGCCGACCAGATGCGGCGGCTGCCCGAGCGCGTCGCCGACGCCGAGGTTGACGCTCGGCTCGCGAAACCAGACCGGCATCAGCTGCGCGTGGCAGTCGGTGAAATGCAGCACGCTGACGTTGCCGAACTTCGGCATGTCGTAGAGACGCTCGCTTGCGCCCGGCGTCGCAGCCAGCGCATCGGGCGCGTCGAGCGCCATGCCGCCGGCCGAGGCGACAGCCAGCATCTGGAGAAATTCCCGCCTGCCCAGGCTCATGCGGTGCTGCCGAGGTCGCGTCGCCGGATCGGCATGGAGGCTATTGATTCACCGGCGATTTCGGGTCCAGCAGAAGCGCCATGATGTCCTGCATCTGCCTGGCGGTCAGGACGTGGGCCTCGCCGAACCTCGGCATGATCGAGCAGGCGTTGAATGCCTTGGCATCGTAGATCTTGCCCCAGGTGTAGCGAACGATCGGCTGGGCGGCTTCGCTCGCGGGATCGGTCACGCCTCGCAGCTTGCCGTAGTTGTAGAGGCTCGGGCCGAGCGTGCCGTACGAGATTTCCGACTTGCTCAGCTGATGGCAGTTGTAGCAGTTGCCGCCCGCTGGAGAGTCGGCCTTGTCCGACCAGGTCATGCCGCGGCCGTTCTGGGCGAGCTTCTCGCCCGCCTTCCAGTCGCCGAGGTAGCGGCCTTCCGGTGGCGGCTGGATGGCCGCGAGCTGCACCGCCTCGAGCTTGCTCGTGACGCCGGCAGGCGGAGGGCTCGCCACCGAGCAGGCGCGCTGGAGCGGATCCTGGTCGAGGCGACTGAGCGTGGCCTGGCCCTTGGCTTCGAACGAGGACTTGATCATGGCCAGCGTCATCGCGTCGTAGTCCGGCGGCGCGACGGCAGGCGTTGCGCAACCGGCCGCGAGCGCCGCGACGACGAGGGACTGGGCGGCGAGGCGAGAGATCTGGATTCGGCTCATGGGATTCTTTCAGCGCTTGATCGACGGAGCGATCGACTCGGCACCCTTCGCCGTCACCCCCAGGTACACGCCGAGCGCGATCGTCGCGTCGGAAATGAAGCCGGGCGACGGGAAGCGCTGCTGGCGGAAGCAGTCGTTGAGCCGATGCTGCATGCCCCACAACTGCCCATTGGAGACTCGGTAGGCCGGCCACGCGCCGAACGCGACGCCGGCGCCTTTCGCGGTCGTCAGATCGGGCAGGTCCTGCAAGCGGATGCGCTTGCCCTCCTGGCCGTGGCACGAGGCACACGAAAAGTCGTACGGACCGGCGCGGAAGTAGAAGATCCGCTTGCCGGTCTCGTACATGTCACGTTCCTGCGCATGCGACTGCGGCACGCCGAACCGCATGCCGGACGATTCGCTCGACACGTAGGCGACGAGGTTTTCCAGGGTCACCTGCTCACCCTTGCCGAACGGTGTCTTGACGATCTCGGCGGCGCTGAAACCCTGGAGATCCTGCATGCAGGTGACGAGACGCGACTCGAGATCCTGGACGCGGCCGGTATCGGCGAAGTAGCGCGGCAGCTCGACGAACGACCCCTTGACGACGCCCGGCCCCTTGCCGAGGTCGCACTTCTCGAGCGTGGCCTTCTTCGGGCCGCGCGCCTGCTTCCAGAGCGCCTCGCCCTTGGCCTCCCACAGCTCGGCGGGGTTGCCGTCGGCCAGCATGGCCCGGTACTTGGCAATCTCGTCGGACGACGACTGCGCATGGGCCTGCACGGCCGCGCACAGCAGTGCGGCGATGACAAAACGATTCATGGATGTTCCCTGATTTCAGATGCTCGTCGAGAGCGGACGTCGGGACGGGTCAGGAGATCGTGGCCTCGTCGGTACGCGTCTCGCCCATGTTGTCGGTCCAGGTGACGCTGACTTTGTCGCCGGCCTTGGCGCCCTTGAAGCGGAACTGCAGGTAAGGGTTCTGCGAGATCGCCTGGCCCCACTTGGCGGCGAGCACCGTCTTTCCGCCGCTCGTGGCCTTGACATCGTTGATGTAGTGGGCAGGAACGATCTTGCCGCTCGAGTCCTTGCGAAAGCCCGTCTCCATCGGGTGCGCCATCAGCACGCGCACGTCGGTCACGCCTTCTTTCATCGTCGCGCGAATGCGCATCGGGTCAGCCATGTCTTTCTCCTTGGGGTGAGGTTCGCAAAGGCGATCAGCCGCCGCAGCCGCCGAGCGTCACCTTGGTTTCCTTGGACGTCGCGTAGAGCTTGCCGTCGGCCTTGACGACCGCGTAGACCTTGGAGCTCTCGCCCATCTTCGCCCGCGTCGCGACGTAGGGTTCGGTGCCATCGGGAATCGTGAAGACGGCCGTCAGCGGGAACGGATTCTTTTCCACCAGGATGTAGATCGCCTCCGTCTTGGGGATCGCGCTGGTCACCGCGATCGGCACCACGGCACCGTTCTCGGCGATGTCGGGCGAGGTGATGGTGATGTCCTTGCTGTCGGCAGGCTTGCCGCCGATCGCGGCGAATGCGTCGTCCAGTGTCTTCGCCCCGAACCCGGGGGCGTCGGCGGCACGCGCCTGCTCCGCCGTGATGGCGCCGCAGCTGAGCAGCAGCGCCAGGAAGCCGGTGTGCCGGATCACGTCTCGTCTCGTCGTCATGTCGAATGTCCTTCCGTTGGTCTATGGTCTCGACCGATCGTACCGGTCGCCCTCTGATCGCCCGCCGCGCTGCTCATTCGTGGGCTCCCGCTGCGATCCATTGCGCGATCTTCCTTGCGTCCGCCTCCGACAACTGCGCCTGCGGCGGCATGGGGACGGACCCCCAGGCGCCCTGGCCACCGCTTCGGATCTTGCCCGCGAGGTAGTCGACGATGTCGGAGCGTGCGGCATATTTCTTCGC
>JBBSBZ010000212.1:0-6153 GCA_038250795.1 Burkholderiales bacterium
GCGGCGAAGTGGTTCGACAAGAACCCGGCGCTCAGCGACGCCCAGAACCAGGACCAGCTGCGCCGCGCGATCGAGCTCGCGGCCGCCGCCTACCAGGACGCGACGCCCTCGACGCCCTTCGACCTCTTCGCCGACAACTACCGCTACCAGATCCGCGCCGGTCGCGAGCTCGGGCTGCCGCCGCTGGTCGCGAGCTTCGGCAACGCGCTCGTCGACCGCGCCGTGCTCGACGCCGTCTGCCGGCTGGTGGGCGTGAGCTTCTGGACGGCGATGCGCAGCAATCTCGCCGGCATGGTCCCGCATCCGGTGATCGCCGACCTCGGCAGCTTCGACTTCACGACGTTCCTGGCTGGTCTCGTGCCGGCGCAGAGCATCGAGGCGCGTCACACGGTGGGCCTCGTCGACCCGATCACGGCCGGCGACCAGGCCACCGCCGAGCGAGTCAACGACGGCCTGCCGGAAACGCTCGAGGAAGTCGTGCGGCGCTACGGCCAACGCTGCTTCAAGCTCAAGGTGAGCGGCAACCTGCGCGCCGATCTCGACCGGCTGAAGAAGATCGCCTCGGTGCTCGACGGCATCGCCGGGGCGCTCCACGTCACGCTCGACGGCAACGAGCAGTACGACGACGTCGAAGGCGTCGTCGAGCTCTGGAGCGCGATGGAAGCGGAGCCGGCGCTCCACGCGCTCTGCGCGGCGACGCTCTTCATCGAGCAGCCGATCAAGCGCCAGGCGGCGCTCTCGCGCAGCATCGCCGCGCTCGCCCGCCTGCGCCCGGTGATCATCGACGAGTCGGACGGCGAGATGGACTCGTTCGTGCGCGCCCGCTCGCTCGGCTACGGCGGCGTGTCGTCGAAGGACTGCAAGGGCTTCTACAAGTCGCTCGTCAACCTCGCGCGCTGCCGCACCTGGAATGCCGAGGGCGGCGAAGGCGCGTTCTTCCTCTCGGGCGAAGACCTGACGACGCAGGCGGGCCTGTCCGTCCAGCAGGACCTGGCGCTCGTCTCGCTGCTCGGCCTGGCCGACGTCGAGCGCAACGGTCACCATTTCATCGACGGCTTCGCCGGCCGGCCGCCGGGCGAGAGCCTCGCCTTCCTGCAGGCGCACCCGGATCTCTACGTCGAGGAGGACCGGCGCGTGCGCCTGAGGATCGTCGGCGGCCGGCTCGCCCTCGGCTCGCTCGAGTGCCCGGGATTCGGCAGTGCCGTCGTGCCCGACCTGTCGACGACGGCGCCGATGCCGAAGTCGCAATGGACGGCGCCGGCGTCATGACCGCCGCCGTGTCGATCGACGACGTCGACCTCGGCTTCTACCGCCACCGGGGCCATCTCACCGTCAACGGCGTCTTCGGTGCGACCGAGACCGACGCGGTCATCGCCGACATCGAGGCGTGGGGCGAGTCCTTCCTTGCCGAGCTGCCGCAGGAGCAGCGCGCCTGGTACGTCGACGGCAACGTGCGCGCGCGCACCGTGCTGCGAAAGCTCGACAACCCGCACGCGCACCGTGCCGCGATCGTTGCGCTTGCGCGCGACCCGCGCCTCGTCGCGCTCGTCGAGCGCCTTCTCGGCCCGGGCGTGTCGGTCTACTTCAGCCAGATCTTCTTCAAGCCGCCCGAGGGCGGTGGGCCGAAGCCGGCGCACCAGGACAACTTCTATTTCGGCCCGACCGACCTCGACGGCGTCGCCACCGCCTGGATCGCGCTCGACGATGCGACGCTGGAGAACGGCTGCCTCTATTTCGGTGACGGCAGCAACGCCGGCCCGGTCTACGGCCATGTCGCCCCCGAGGCCGAGCCGTTCAACCTGCAGCTCCCGCCCGCCGTCCTCGACAGGCAGCCGATGACGCCGGCGCCGGTGCGAAAGGGCGGCGTGAGCTTTCATCACGGCAACACCTTTCACCAGTCGGGGCCGAACCACAGCATGCAATGGCGGCGCGCCTGCGCGCTTCACTACGTGAGGAACGGCGTCGAGTTCGCGACGCCGGCGCTGCCCTACGACCACGCGCTGAAGATGCGCGTGTCGTGAGGCCGGCTCACTCCATCCCGAGCAGCTTGTAGACCCGGCGCGTGTAGACGCCGAAGGCCTCGTGCGTCTTCATGTCGAGCGTGCGCGGCCGCGGCAGCTCGATCGCGAAGTCGTCGGCCATGCGCGCCGGGCCGGCGGTGAAGACGACGACGCGAGTGCCGAGGAACACCGCCTCCGAGATGCCGTGGGTGACGAAGAGGATGGTCTTGCCGGATTCCCGCCAGATGCGAAGGAGCTCGAGGTTCATCTTCTCGCGCGTCAGCGCGTCGAGGGCGCCGAAGGGCTCGTCCATCAGCACGAGCTTGGGGTCGTGGACGAGCGCGCGCGCGATCGAGGCGCGCTGCTGCATGCCGCCCGAGAGCTCGTAGGGCCGCTTCGACTCGGCGCCGGCAAGGCCGACCAGCGCGAGCAGGCCCATCGCCCGCTCGCGGCTTTCCTTCGCCGGCAGGCCGAGGATCTCGGCGGGCAGGAGGACGTTGTCGAGGATCGTGCGCCACTTGAGGAGAAGCGGCTGCTGGAACACCATGCCGATGTCGCGGCTCGGATCGAACGGGCTCGCGGGCGAGCCGATCGTCACGGTCCCGGCGTCGTGCGGATGCAGGCCGGCGAGGATCTTGAGCAGCGTGCTCTTGCCGCAGCCCGACGGGCCGACCAGGCAGGCGAGCTCGCCCGGCATCACGTCGAAGGTGGCGTTCGAGATCGCCAGGTGCGCCCGGGCGCCCGTGCCGTAGCTCTTGGCGACGCCCTCGAGATGGATGAAGGGTTGGCGCACCATCTCAGCCGATCCGCGCATCGGGAACCACGAGCCAGCGCTCGAGCAGCAGCACGGCGCCGTAGAGCACCATGCCGATCGCGGTGATCAGCAGCACCGCCATGAACATGGCGGCGGTGTCGAGCGTCACCTGGACCTGCAGCATCAGGTAGCCGAGCCCCTTGTCGGAGCTCAGGAACTCGCCGACGATCGCTCCCGCGACGGCGAGGATCGCAGCCACCTTCATGCCCGAGAAGATGTAGGGCAGCGCACCGGGCAGCTGGATCTTGGTGAACGTCTGCCAGCGCGAGCCCTTCAGGCTCCTGACGAGGTCGAGCAGGTCGGGCTCGACCTCGCGCAGGCCGCGCACGGTCGTGAGCAGGATCGGGAAGAGGCAGATCGAGAAGGCGATCAGCATGTTCGGGACGATGCCGTACTTGAACCAGACGATGATCAGCGGACCGAGCGCCACCTTCGGGATCATGTTGAGGCTCACGAGGAGCGGCATCATCAGCGCCTCGAGCGACTTCGACCACGTGAAGGCGAGCGCGAGCAGCACGCCGACGACGAGCGCGAGGACGTAGCCACCGTAGATCTCGATGGCTGTGACCGAGACGTTGCCCCACCAGTTGTAGTTCCCCGCCGCCAGCGTCTTGACCGTGTCGACAGGCGACGGCATGACGAACTTCGGCACGTCGCCGAACTTGACGAAGAGGTACCAGACGAGGAGCAGCGCGAGGTGCGACGCGACGGCCATCGTCGGGCGCGACCAGCGGTTCGGGGGAGGAGTCATCGGCGGGGCGACGGCACGTGACGAGGGACCAGAGGAGGCTGGAAAGCCGGGCCGATCATAGGGCCGTGACCGGCCCCGGCGGCCGGCTCCTCGGGGTCATTGCTCTCCCGGAATCGCGGCTCGCCTCGCTAGACTGCGAGCGACGCCTCAACGCATTCCGGGAACTGCCATGACCGCCTTTCGCCGCCTCGCCCTGATCGCCGCCGCCGTCGCGGCGGCCACCTCCGCCGCGCCCGCCTTCGCCCAGCAAAAGCTCGACTTCATCCTCAACTGGGTGCCGGGCGGCGATCACGCGCCCTACTACTACGCCAAGAAGATGGGCTGGTACAAGGACGCCGGCCTGGACGTCAACCTCGAGCCCGGCAAGGGCTCGGCCGTCGCCGTGCAGAAGGTCGCGGCCGGGGCCAACCCGATCGGCTTGGCCGACATGCCCAACGCCCTCACGCTGCGCGGCAAGGGCGCCGACACGGTGGGCGTGTTCAACGTCTACGCCAACTCGCCGCAGGGCCTCTACTGGCTGAAGAGCTCGGGCATCAAGTCGGTCAAGGACCTCGCCGGCAAGAAGATCGGCAACCCCGCCGGCGACGGCGCACGCACGATCTGGCCGGCGCTCGCCAAGGCGAACGGCATGGACGCGAACTCGGTCACCTGGGTCAACATCGACGCCAACTCGAAGCTGGCGGCGCTGAAGGCGCACTCGATCGACGCGACGACCTCGTTCTACAACATCCACCACATCTTCAAGCGCGAGCTCGGCGACGACATGGGCTTCGTCGCCTGGAAGGACGTGGGCCTCAACACCTACGGCAACACCATCATCGTCAACCCCGACTACCTGAAGAAGAACAAGTCGACGGTCGCCGCTTTCGTGAAGGTCACGCAAAAGGCCTTCGCCACCTGCGCGGCGACGCCCAAGCCCTGCGTGCAGGCGCTGGTCGAAGCCAACGGCGCGCTCAACTACGACAACGAGATGCAGAACTGGGAGCTGGTCACCCAGCTGATGCGCGACAAGTACTCGGAGACGGTGGCCCTCGGCATCCTCGACGACGCGCGGATGGCCGCCGACTACGACATCGTCAAGACCTACATCGGCCTCGACACGCCCTACGACGTGAAGGCGGCCTACACCAACGAGTTCCTCGACCGATCCATCAAGATGCCGAAGTGAGGCGCGGCAAGTGAGCGCGCCTGCCCGAATCCTGACGACCGTCGTCGGCTCGTATCCCGTCCCGGAGTGGCTGGTCGCCACGCCCTCCGAGCAGGGACTGGTCGACGCCACGCGCGTCGTCATCGCCACGCAGGAGCTGGCCGGCGTCGACGTTGTCTGCGACGGCGAGCTGTACCGCTTCGACGTCAACCATCCCGAGACCAACGGGATGATCGAGTACTTCGTTCGGCCGATGCAGGGCGTGCGCTGGGAAATGACGTTCGACGAGATCCTGGCCTACCGGTCGCAGCCGGGCATGCGCTTTCGCACCCGTCCGCCCGGCGTCGTCGAGGGGCCGGTCTCGAGCGGCACGCTCGACCTTCCGCTCGCCTGCCAGCGCGCTGCCGCGCTTGCCACCCATCCGTTCAAGTTCACCGTCACCGGTCCGCACATGCTGGCCAAGACGCTGCTCGATCGTCACTACGCCGACACGGCCGAGCTCGCCCACGCGCTCGCCGACGTCCTCGCCGAGCAGGTGCGCCATGTCGACGCCGACATCGTCCAGGTCGACGAGGCGAACCTGCCCGGCCATCCCGAGGAATGGGAATGGGCGGCCTCGTCGATCAACCGCGTCCTCGACGCCGCGCGCGAGGCCGGCGCGACGCCGGCCGTGCACCTGTGCTTCGGCAACTACGGCGGGCAGAGCGTTCAGCACGGCACCTGGGAGCAGCTGATGCGCTACCTGAACGCGCTCCACGCCGACCACGTGGTGCTCGAGTGCGCGCATCGGCCGCCCGAGGAACTGGCGGTGTTCAGGGACCTGAAGCCCGAGATCGGCTTCGGCCTGGGCGTCGTCGACATCAAGGCCAACGAGGTCGAGTCGGCGGAAGCGGTCGCGCGCTCGATCGAGCGCGCCGAGGCGCTGCTGGGCGACGGGCGGGTGAAGTACATCCATCCCGACTGCGGTTTCTGGATGCTGAAACGTCCGATCGCCGACGCCAAGATCCGCGTCCTGGCGAAAGGCCGCGATCTCTACGAAGGGCGCTCGACGGCCGCCGGTTGAGGCGGCTTCGCCGGGGCGGCGTGGGACGATTCCGACCGCAGATCGGTCCCGATCCCGACGCGGCTCACGCTCTCCGACCGATGGCGACGTCGACGCCGGCCTCCCGACAATGCCGGATGACGACGGATCACGGCGAAACCGGCAAGGTCAGGATTTTCCTGGTCGAGGACAGCTCGATCATTCGCGAGAACCTGGTCGACGCCCTGCACGAGATCGCACCGGTCGAGATCGTCGGCTCGGCCGCCGACGAAGCCACCGCGCTCGACTGGCTGGGTCGCGAGCGAAACGCCTGCGATCTGGTGATGATCGACATCTTCCTGAAGGGCGGCTCGGGGCTCGGGGTGCTCAAGGCGCTGTCGCGGCAGCCCGACGAGCCCA
>JBBSBZ010000213.1:0-6068 GCA_038250795.1 Burkholderiales bacterium
AGTCGCCGTCGAGCACGGCGCCCCGGCTGGCGCTCGACGCGTTCCTGGCAAACTTGGCAAGCACGCCGCGCGTGTAGCGCGGCAGCGGCGCCTTCCAGACGGCGCGACGTGCGGCCAGCTCGGCCTCGGGGACATCGAGCTGCAGGAGCAGCCGGTGCGCATCGATGGTGATCGGGTCGCCTTCGCGGACGAGCGCGATCGTGCCGCCCGCGTACGCCTCCGGCGCGACGTGGCCCACGACCATGCCCCAGGTGCCGCCTGAAAAGCGCCCGTCGGTGACGAGGCCCACCGACTCGCCGAGCCCCTGTCCGATCAGGGCGCTCGTCGGTGCGAGCATCTCCGGCATGCCCGGCGCACCCTTCGGGCCGAGGTAGCGCAGCACCATCACGTCGCCGGGAACGATCTTGCGGTCCATGATCGCGGCCATTGCCGAGGGCTCGTCGTCGAAGACGCGCGCCGGCCCGGTCATGACGGGATTCTTCAGGCCGGTGATCTTGGCGACGGCGCCTTCGGTCGACAGGTTGCCCTTGAGGATCGCGAGGTGGCCCTGGGCGTACATCGGACGGTCGATCGGGCGGATCACGTCCTGCGACGACGAGGGCGCCGCGGGCTGCTCGGCCAGGGTCTCGGCGATCGTCTTGCCGGTGATCGTCATGCAGTCGCCATGCAGGTGGCCGGCGTCGAGCAGGATCTTCATCACCTGCGGGATGCCGCCGGCGCGGTGCAGGTCGACCGCGAGGTGCTTGCCCGAGGGCTTCAGGTCGCAGAGCACCGGCACCTTCTTCCTCATCCGCTCGAAGTCGTCGATCGTCCATTCGACCTCGGCCGCGTGGGCGATGGCGAGGAAGTGCAGCACCGCGTTGGTCGAGCCGCCGGTGGCCATGATCACGGCGACGGCGTTCTCGATGCTCCTGCGCGTGACGATGTCGCGCGGCTTCAGGTCCTTTCTCACGGCCTCGACGAGCACCTTGGCCGCGTTCTTCGCCGCGGCCACGATCTCGTCGTGGACGTTGGCCATCGTGCTCGAGTAGGGCAGGCTCATGCCGAGCGCCTCGAACGCCGAGCTCATGGTGTTGGCGGTGTACATGCCGCCGCACGAGCCGCTTCCCGGAATCGCGCGGCGCTCGATCTCGCCGAAGTCCTTCTCGGTCATCTTGCCGGCGGTGAACTGGCCGACCGCCTCGAAGACGCTCACGATGTTGAGGTCCTCTCCCTGGTAGCGGCCGGGCAGGATCGTGCCGCCGTAGACGTAGATCGCCGGCACGTTGGCGCGGCAGATGCCCATCATGCCGCCGGGCATGTTCTTGTCGCAGCCGCCGACGACGAGCACGCCGTCCATCCACTGGCCGCCGACGCAGGTCTCGATGCAGTCGGAGATGACCTCGCGCGAAACGAGGCTGTACTTCATGCCCTCCGTGCCCATCGCCATGCCGTCGCTGATCGTCGGCGTGCCGAAGATCTGCGCGTTGCCGCCTGCTTCCTCGATGCCGGCGACGGCCGCATCCGCGAGCTTCTGCAGGCCGGAGTTGCACGGCGTGATCGTCGAGTGCCCGTTCGCGACGCCGATCATCGGCTTGCCGAAATCGGCTTCCTGGTAGCCGAGGGCGTAGTACATCGACCGGTTCGGCGCGCGCGCGACGCCCTCGGTGATGTGGCGGGATCGGCGGTTGATGCTCATCGCGTTCTCGGACATGCGGAAGTCATGAAACTATAGCGGCGCGTGCACGGCCCGACGCCCCTGGGGGCGCTCGTATCATCGTCGCATGCTCGTGCATCCGCAGTTCGATCCGATCGCGCTCGACCTCCACCGCTTCGGCGTTCCGATCGCGGTCCACTGGTACGGCCTGACCTATCTCGTCGGCTTCGGCCTCTTCCTCTTCCTCGCCATCCGGCGCACGCGGCTTGCGCAGTTCGCCGTGCGCGGCTGGAGCCGGCGCGACGTCGAGGACCTGCTCTTCTACGGCGTGCTCGGCACGGTGATCGGCGGCCGGCTCGGCTACATCTTCTTCTACAAGCCCGGCTACTACGCGACCCACCTGCTCGAGGTCTTCGCGGTGTGGAAGGGCGGCATGGCCTTTCACGGCGGATTGCTCGGCGTGATCGTCGCGATCGCCTTGTTCGCGCGCACGCGGCGCCGGCCTTTCCTCGAGGTGACCGACCTCGTCGCGCCCTGCGTGCCCACCGGCTTCGCCGCAGGACGGATCGGCAACTTCATCAACGGCGAGTTGTGGGGCCGGTTTTCCGATCCGTCGCTGCCGTGGGGAATGGTCTTTCCGCAGTCGGGCTCGCCGCTGCCGCGCCACCCTTCCCAGCTCTACCAGTTCCTTCTCGAAGGGATGCTGCTCTTCGTCGTGCTCTGGGTCTACGGCAAGAAGCCGCGCGGGCTGGGTCAGGTGTCGGGCGCGTTCCTGATCGGATACGGCGTGCTGCGCTTCATTGCCGAGTTCTTCCGCGAGCCGGACAGCTTCCTCGGCCTGCTCGCGCTCGACATGAGCATGGGTCAGTGGCTGTGCGTGCCGATGATCCTGGCCGGCATCGCGCTCTGGTGGTGGGGACGCGGGCGTGTGGCGCCGATCGCGGCGACCGCGCCAGTGCAACCCGAACGCGCTTGACGGCCCGATGCGGCAGATCTTCCTCGACACCGAGACCACCGGCCTCAGCCCCGAGTCGGGCGACCGTATCATCGAGATCGGCTGCGTCGAGATCGTCAACCGGCGCCGCACCGGGCGAACGCTGCACTTCTACGTCAACCCCGAGCGCCGCAACAGCGTCGATGCCTACAAGGTCCACGGCCTGTCGGACGAGTTCCTCGCCGACAAGCCGCTCTTCGCGCACATCGCCGACGAGCTGATCGAGTTCGTGCGCGGCGCCGAGATCGTCATCCACAACGCCGCCTTCGACATCGGCTTTCTCGACGCCGAGCTGCGCCGCATCGGCCGGCCGGCATTCACGGTCCACGAGGTCCGGGTCACCGACAGCCTGTCGATGGCGCGCGAGACCTTCCCCGGCAAGGCCAACTCGCTCGATGCCCTGTGCCGGCGCTTCGAGGTGAACACGGCGGCGCGCGAGCTGCACGGCGCGCTGCTCGACGCGGGGCTGCTCGCCGAGGTCTATATCCGCATGACCCGGGGCCAGGATTCGCTCGTCATCGACGCAGCCGATGTCTTCGCAGCCGACTTCGCCGAGCGCCCGATCGACTTCGGTGCGCTCGAGCTCGTCGTCATCGTGGCCGACGACGACGAGCTGGCCGCGCATGGCGCGCTGCTCCTCGAGATCGACAAGGCGAGCGGCGGCCACGCGGTCTGGCGCACGGTGCTCGCAGCGTCGTCGACGCCCGGTGCCATGGCACAATGACGGCCTTCCGCCAGCGGCCGCCCAGCAGCGCGCGCTTGAAGGATGCAGACACCGGTGAAGCCCATCGGTGGACGGGCGGTTAGCTCAGGGGTAGAGCGGCGCATTCACACTGCGTAGGTCGGGGGTTCGAAGCCCTCACCGCCCACCAACCATCCATCAACCGATTGCTCTTGCCGCGATCGGCAGTCCGCCCGGGCGCGACGATTGCCATTGAGGCTCCTTCCATTCACCGAGGAGTTCCCGATGGCTACAGCGAAGAAGGCAGCGAAGAAGAGCGCAACCGTGAAGAAGGCCGCCGCGTCGAAGACGCCCAAGCGCGGCAAGGTGTCCACCGCGGCGAAGAAGCCGTATCCCGAGAACACCGGCGACAACACCAAGCCGCCCAAGTCGCGCCCGGCGGATGCCGTCGACCTTCTCTCCGACGACCATTCCGCGGCCGGCAAGATCTTCAAGCAGTTCGAGAAGCTCATGGACAAGGGCGGCAGCGCGGCCGAGAAGAAGGCGCTGGCCGACCAGGTCTGCGGCATGCTGATCGTCCACACCACCCTCGAGGAGGAAATCTTCTACCCGGCCGCGCGCGCTGCGGGGCTCGACGCGGACATGATGGACGAGGCGAAGATCGAGCATGCGTCCGCCAAGCTGCTGATCGCCCAGATCAAGGCCGGCCGGCCCGGCCAGGATCAGTACGAGGCGAAGGTCAAGGTCCTTGCCGACTACGTCCAGCACCATGTCGTCGAGGAGCAGACGGAGATGTTTCCGAAGTGCCGCAGGTCGACCATGGACCTGATCGGTCTGCGAAAGCAGATGGCGGACCGAAAGGCCCAGCTGAGCTGAAGCGCCTTCGACGCCCGGGACCGGAAGGTGTACCGGGCCGTCGAAGAGACGCTACAGGAACGCGACGATGGAAAGGATCGCCAGCGAACGGGCCACCGACAACTGACGCCAGTCGATCCGGTCGGTGCCGAAGCCGAAGTTGAGCACCCCCAGACATCGGTCCTTCACGACGATCGGAACGTTGATGATCGACTGCATGCCGGACCTGGCCATTCCCGCCGGGTCGTCGAAGGCCGCGGCCATGGCGAGCGATCCCTCGCCGACGAAGATGCGTCGGTCGCGCAGGACGTGGCGGCCCCAGCTCGTCTCGCGCTTGTTCGTGGTTTCGCCGACCGGATAGATGTCGGCGCGAGAGGAATAGATGCGGGTCACCTCGAGCGCCTCGGCGCGGCATGTCGAGGCACTGAAGACGATCGCAGCCATGCGCTGGGAGGCGATCCGGTCGATCAGACGCAGAACCCGGTCCCGCGCATCGGGATGGGCCACGGCAGCCAGGCCTTCCTCGAGGTCCGAGTCGGTCAGCAAAGCGACACCTTCCTGCTCGCTCATGACAGCTTTGCCCTCGCGTGAACCGGTCGACGTGGCTGGGCGATCGTCACGAATCAGCCCGACTGCAGCCCGGCGGCGGCGATGCCGGCGATGCAGATCGCCTCGTCCTCGTCCCCGGTGCCGCCGCTTGCGCCGGCCGCGCCGATCACGCGACCCTGCGCGTCCTTGATCAGGACCGCTCCGGTCTGCGGGATGAACTTGCCGTTGCCGGTGGACGCGAGGGCGCCGAAGAAGGCCGGCAGGTCCTTGGCGCGCTGCGTCAGGACACGCGACGCGGCGCCCATCGCGATCGAGGCCCAGGCCTTGCCGCTGGCGATGTCGATCCGGAACATGCTCGCACCGTCCTGGCGCTGGGCGCTCCGGGTATGACCGGAAGCGTCGAGGACGACGACCGCCATCGGCTGGTAGCCGGCCTCGGAGGAGCGCTGGAGTGCCGCGGCGATGATCTCGTTGGCCTGGTCGAGCGTGATGTCCATGAGGTCTGCCTTCAGGGAGTTTCGGAAGGCGCGAAGTCGAGCTCGACCTTGGCGCCGCTCGGGTCGTGGCAAAAGAGCTGCCACATGCCCGAGCCGGTCTGCTGGCGCAGGTCGTACCGGATCCGGCCGGCATCGAAGCGCGCTCTCACGGCTGGAAGGTCGCTCGCGCTGAAGGCCATGTGGTCGATCACACCGGTGCGCTGAGCGGGCATCGGCCGGCCGAACACCAGATGCAGCACGGCCTGCTCGCCGCTTGCGTAGAGCCAGGCCCCGGGAAAGCCGAGGTCGGGCCGGTGGCCGGACCGAAGGCCGAGCAGGCCGACATAGAAGTCGAGCGTCGCCTTCTCGTCTTCGGCGATGACGGTGAAGTGATTCATTGCGACGATCATCTCGAGCTCCGTGTTCCTGCCGACGCGAGCGGGGTCGTCTCCCCAAGGTCGCGAACCAGTGTAGGCCAGCCCTTCGCAGCGACGCCGTCGAGGACCGGATCGGACTTGTTCGCTGCCGCGGTGCACAAGCCTGTGGAAAAGCGAGCTTGCGTCGGCGCATCGCCTTGGCGGCCGCGGCTTGCGTGGCGATGCCTGCAAACAAGGCGGTCGTCACGGGAGGCGTGCGGCCCACGGTCGCTTCATCCCGCGACTGAGGGGCCCTGCGGGAGCGAAACGTGCCCACGCGTCCGCTGCTTCGCCGTATCGTCCGACCTGGAGGCGTTTGTATGAGAAAGATCGCTGCGGTTCTCGCATCGGGGTGGCGCCGGGTCATGCGTCGAGGCGGCCCGTACCAGATCGTTCCGCGCCGCATCAGGCGTGATCACCGCGTCATCTGGGGCGACCCGTCGATGGTGCTGACGCCAGC
>JBBSBZ010000214.1:0-6064 GCA_038250795.1 Burkholderiales bacterium
CGGCGCCATTCGAGCGACCTCGATCCGATCGGCGGCGCGCCGATCTCGAGCGACGTCGAGAAGCTGCGCGATGCCGTCAACTCGCTGCTTGCACGCGTCGGCCGCGGCGTGCAGGCGCAGCGCGAGTTCTCGGGCAATGTCGCCCACGACCTGCGCACGCCGCTCGCGGGCATCCGCGCGCTCGCCGAGTACGGCCTGGCGCGGCGCGAGCCCGAGGTCTGGCGCGAGCAACTGCAGCGCATCCTGCAAAGCGAGGAGCGGGCGAGCCGCCTCGTCGACCAGCTCCTCGCCCTCGCGCTCGCCGACGAGGCACGCGACAGTGTCCGGCTCGACCCGGTGCGGGTCGACGAACTGGTGCGGCGCGTGCTGCTCTCGCAGGTCGCTCGCGCCGACGCCCTCGGCGTCGACCTCGGCGCCGCCGGGCTCGACGTCGCGACGACGGCCGAGGCCTCGCCCGTCCTGCTCGAAGGCGTGCTCGCGAACCTCGTCGACAACGCGCTGCGCTACGGCCGCGGTGCCGAGTCGCCCACGGTGACCGTGGAAATCGAGCGTCGCGACGGCGAGGTCCTGATCGCGGTCGCCGACAACGGCGCCGGTCTCGAGGCCGGCCAGCGCGAGCGCCTGGGGCGGCGCTGGACCCAGGGCCTGGCAGGCGTCAAGCTCGGCGCCGGTGCCGGGCTCGGCCTGGCCATCGCGTCGCGCTATGCGGAGCTGATGGGCGGCAGCCTGAGGCTCGACGCCGGCGCGGGCGGGCTCGGCGTGCGCGCCGTGGTCCGGCTGCGCCCGGCTCAGCCGCCCGACGACACGCCGTAGGTGAAGGTGACGACGGCGCTCACGACGTTGGCGGCGAGCGGCCCGCGCGCGGCCTGGATGCGGCCGCCGCCGACGCGAAGCGCGAGGGCCGGCGTCGCCTGAAAGCCGACGAAGCCCTGCGCCTGGCCGATGAAGCCGTGGCTGTCGACGCCGCCGCCACCTGACGCACCGGCCAGGCCCTCGACGCCGACGTGCAGGCGGGGTCCGAGCGGCTGCAGCCACCCGGCGCCGATCAGGGCGGCCGAATAGCCGCCCGCGCCGCCGGCGACGGCGCTGTGGACCTGGCCGGTGAGAAAGAGGTTCGGCGTCACGAAGCGGTCGATCTTCAGGACGTCGGCTTGCAGGAGGCGCGTGCTGCCGTCGCGCCGCGCCGCGTTGAACTGCTCGACGCCGAAGCTGAAGTCATTGCGCACCGCCCGTGCGGCAACCTGGTGGCCGGCTGGGGCGTCGAAGGCCCAGACCATGCCGACGCCCAGGCTCGCGGCCCGGAATCGCCCCGCGCCGATCGAGCTCGCGACGCCTCCCTCGAGCGACAGCGCGAAGTTGTCGCTGACGCGCACGAGGCCGTAGAGCGCGGCCTTGCCGAGCGCACCGCCGCCGACCGGGATGTTGCCGCCGCCCGACATGCCGACGGCGACGCGCGCGCCGGCGTCGACGCGGCCGGCGATGACCGAATCCTCGATCGCCGCGCTCACCAGGTACTCGGCATAACCGGCGACGCCCGACTGCGCCGCGCCGCTCGCCTCGACGCCCCAGTAGGTGTTGCGTCCCCAGCCGCGCTCGGCGCGCACGCCGAGCGTGCGGATGGTCCGCGGCGAGGGGCTGCCGTCGTTGAGGACGAGCGAGCGCGACGGGCGGTAGGTGCCGAGGACGATCGCCATGCGGTCGAAGCCGAGCCCCGTGCGGCCTCCGGACTGCACTTGGGCGCCGAGGCGGCGCGCGGGCACGAAGTTGAAGTCGGTGCCGGCGTCGAAGACGAGGCCGATCTGGTTGCTGTCGATCCTGCCGTTGGGAAACTTCACCTTCGACAGGCTGATGCCGAATGCATAGCCGTCGCTGAGCCAGAGCAGGTCGACGTGCGGCCGCAGCATCAGGCCGCCTCCCTGAGGGGCGCCGCTGCCGCCGCCGCCGCCGGCGTAGAGGCCGATCTCGGTCGCGAACGGACCGATCAGTTTCGTCCGCCAGGCCGCCTCGCCGCCGAAGGTGAAGAATCCGCCGCGACGGCCGGTGATCGCGCCATAGACCGCGGGTCCGAGCGAAATGCCCGTGTCTTGGCCGACGTCGACGAGGTAGGTCGTGCCGACCAGGCCGACGTGCTCGTCGCCCGGGAACTTCGTGCGCTCGATGCCGAGGCGGACATGCGCCTGCCGGCCCTCGGCCCCGGTCGGGCTCGTTGCGTCGATGCCTTCGCCGGCGTCGGCGGCGCGCGCAGCCGACGCGCCGGCCAGCGCGACCGATGCGAGCACGACAAAGAAGCCCGCGCGGGCGAGGCGAGCGGTGGGCGCGAGCGAACGGCGTCTCGCGCCGCGGCGCGACGACAAGCGGCTCAGCCCTTGCGCGTGCGCTGCACGAGCGCGTCGACGACGGCGAGCGACTGCGGCCCGCCGTTGGCGAGCGCCGGCGACGTGATGTAGCGGCCGGCCACGGCGAGCAGCGGAACGCTCTCGACCTTGTAGTCTGCGACCAGCTTCTTGGCGCGCGCCACCGAAGTCGCGACCGAGAACGACTTGAACGCGGCGAGGAACTTGGCCGCATCGACGCCGTTCTTGCCGACGAATGCGGCGATGTCCTCGGGCTTCTCGAGGCGCAGCCGATCGACGTGGATGGCGCGAAAGATCTTCGACTGCATCGCGTCGACGGCGCCGAGCGTCTCGAGCGCGTAGTAGGTGTGCATGAAGTTGTCGTAGTTCATGAGGAACGGCACCGGCACGCGGCGCAGCGCGACGTCGGCCGGCAGCGTCTTGGCCCAGGCGTCGATCGTCGGTTCGAAGGCGCTGCAGTGCGGGCAGGCGTACGAGAAGAACTCGAGCACCTCGATCTTGCCCGCCGGCGTGATCGGCGGCTGCGGCGACGCCAGCTTCGTGAATTCGCGCCCTTCGACCGGCGCCGGCGAGCTCTGGGCCCGGGCCGCGGGCCAGGAGAGGAGGGCGGCGGCCGAGAGGCCAGTGCCGACCAAGGAAGCGGAGAAGTCGCGACGATTCATGTTCATGCCTTTCGAAACGCTTCAGCACCGAGTGGCGCCGACACGATTTGGTTCAGGAGATATTGTCGATCGGCGCGGCGAGTCCGCCGGACGGTGCGGTCAACCAGGCTGCACCTTGATCCGGATCGCCGCGACGGCGTGGCCGCCATCCCTCAGGCGCTGCTCCAGATGGGGCACGAGCTGGCGCAGCTTGGCTGCGACCGAGGCGTTGGCGCAGAGCAGCGACCATCCCTCGTCGTCGACCGGCCCGGCCCGGACGTGCGCCGCCAGGCCGGCCGGGAGCGCCGGACCGACGGCGCGCAGGTAGTCGTTCGACCGGCGCAGCCGCTCGCCGAGGCGGGCGAGCGGGGCGCTGGCGCGCAGCGCCTCGGCGATGCCCAGGGCCGAAGGGGTCGAGGGCGCGGGCTTCCTGCTCACCGGACGAGTCTACTGATCCCCGGGCCGGCGAGTAAAATGCGCGGTTCCGCCGGCCTCCCGGCGAGTCGGGCGTGCTTGCTTTCGTTGCGTCCGGCCGTACTTTCAGCGTCCCGGGGCCTGCCCTGCCGGCGCATCGAGCTCCCGGCGGGTCGCCTCGCCTCACTTCCCGACAGCATGTTGCCCAAGCTTCTCACCTCGATCTTCGGCAGCCGCAACGACCGGCTGCTGAAGCAGTATCGCCAGGTCGTGATCAAGGTCAACGCGCTCGAGCCGGCCTTCGAGACGATGAGCGACAGCGAGCTTCGCGCCAAGACGGTCGAGTTTCGCGACCGCGTCGCCGGCGGCGAGTCGCTCGACGCGATCCTGCCGGAAGCGTTCGCCACCGTACGCGAAGCCGGCAAGCGCACCTTGAAGATGCGCCACTTCGACGTCCAGCTGATCGGCGGCATGACCTTGCATGCCGGCAAGATCGCCGAGATGCGCACCGGCGAGGGCAAGACGCTGATGGCGACGCTGCCGGTCTACCTCAACTCGCTCACCGGCAAGGGCGTTCACGTCGTCACCGTCAACGACTACCTCGCGCGGCGCGACGCCGAGTGGATGGGGCGGCTCTACACCTTCCTGGGCCTGAGCGTCGGCGTGAACCTGCCGCAGATGACGCGCGAGGACAAGCAGGCCGCCTACGGCGCCGACGTCACCTACGGCACCAACAACGAGTTCGGCTTCGACTACCTGCGCGACAACATGGTCCAGGACACGGCCGACCGGGTCGCCCGCGGCCTGGCCTACGCGATCGTCGACGAGGTCGACTCGATCCTGATCGACGAGGCGCGCACGCCGCTCATCATCAGCGGCCAGGCCGAAGATCACACCGAGATGTACGTGCGCATCAACGGCGTGGTGCCGAAGATGAAGAAGCAGATCGGCGAGCTCGACCTGCGCACCGGCGAAGGCGTGATCGACCCGGGCGACTTCACCGTCGACGAGAAGACGCATCAGGTCTTCCTCACCGAAGAAGGCCACGAGCGCGCCGAGGAGCTGCTGCGCGACGCGGGCCTCCTGGTCGAGGGCGCGAGCCTGTACGACCCGGCCAACATCACGCTGATGCACCACGTGTACGCGGCACTGCGCGCACGCCATCTCTACAACCGCGACCAGCACTACGTCGTGCAGCAGGGCGAGGACGGCCTGGAGGTCGTGATCGTCGACGAGTTCACCGGGCGGCTGATGACCGGCCGGCGCTGGAGCGACGGCCTGCACCAGGCGGTCGAGGCCAAGGAAGGCGTGCCGATCCAGAGCGAGAACCAGACCCTCGCCTCGATCACGTTCCAGAACTACTTTCGCATGTACGGCAAGCTCTCGGGCATGACCGGCACGGCCGACACCGAGGCCTACGAGTTCCAGGAGATCTACGGGCTCGAGACCGTCGTGATCCCGCCGAACCTGCCGACCATCCGCAAGGACGAGCTCGACCTCGTCTACAAGACCAGCCGCGAAAAGTTCGAGGCCGTGATCGAGGACATCCGCGACTGCCACACGCGTGGCCAGCCGGTGCTCGTCGGCACCACGTCGATCGAGAACTCCGAGTTGATCTCCGGTCTTCTCGACAAGACCAAGCTGCCCCACCAGGTGCTCAACGCCAAGCAGCACGCCATGGAGGCGGGCATCGTCGCGCAGGCCGGCCGGCCCGGCGTGATCACGATCGCCACCAACATGGCCGGTCGCGGAACCGACATCGTCCTCGGCGGCAACGTCGAGAACCAGGTGAAGATCATCGACGCCGACGAATCGGTCCCCGCCGAGGAGAAGGTCGAGCGGGCGACGAAGCTTGCCAGCGAGTGGCAGGGCCTGCACGAGGCAGTGGTGAAGCAGGGCGGACTGCGAATCATCGCCACCGAGCGGCACGAGAGCCGGCGCATCGACAACCAGCTGCGCGGCCGATCGGGGCGGCAGGGCGATCCGGGGTCGTCGCGCTTCTACCTGAGCCTGGACGACTCGCTGATGCGCATCTTCGCCGGCGACCGCGTGCGCGCGATCATGGAGAGGCTGAAGATGCCCGACGGCGAGGCGATCGAGGCGGGCATCGTCACCCGCTCGATCGAGGGCGCGCAGAGGAAGGTCGAGGCGCGCAACTTCGACGTGCGCAAGCAGTTGCTCGAGTACGACGACGTCGCCAACGACCAGCGCAAGGTGATCTACCAGCAGCGCAACGACATCCTCGAGGCGCCGAGCCTGGTCGCGCAAATCCAGAATCTCAGGAAGAGCACGATGGAAGACGTCGTGCGCACCTTCGTGCCGGCCGAAAGCGTCGAGGAGCAGTGGGACCTGCCGGCGCTCGAGAAGGTGCTGAAGGACGAATGGCAGCTCGACGTGCCGCTTGTCGCGACGGTCGAACAGAGCGACTCGGTGACCGACGAGGACATCGTCGAGAAGGTGCAGCAGACGGCCGACCAGATGTTCGACGGCAAGGTCGAGAAGGTCGGTCTCGAGCAGTTCACGCCGTTCATGCGGATGATCCTGCTGCAGTCGATCGACCAGCACTGGCGCGAGCACCTGGCCGCGCTCGACTACCTGCGCCAGGGCATCCACCTGCGCGGCTACGCGCAGAAGAACCCGAAGCAGGAGTACAAG
>JBBSBZ010000215.1:0-6037 GCA_038250795.1 Burkholderiales bacterium
CCCGACAGCGATGTGCCGACGCCCGCAAGCAGCTTCAATGCCTCGGCCGCCTGCAGGCTGCCGACGATGCCCACGAGCGGCGCGAACACGCCCATCGTCGCGCAGGCGACGTCCTCGACCGCGGCATCGGCCGGAAAGACGCAGGCGTAGCACGGCGACTTCGCGAGGCGGGTGTCGTAGACCGACAGCTGGCCGTCGAAGCCGATCGCTGCGCCCGCGACGAGCGGACGGGCGTGGGCGACGCAAGCCGCATTGACCGCATGGCGCGTCGCATAGTTGTCGCTGCAGTCGACGACGACGTCGGCGTCGGCGACGAGCGCATCGAGCCGGGCCCGGTCGGCGCGCTCGTGCAGGGCGACGACCTCGACCGTCGGGTTGATGGCCTGGACGGCGTGCGCCGCCGACGTCGCCTTCGCCATGCCGAGGCGCGCCACGCTGTGCGCGATCTGGCGCTGCAGGTTGGTGAGGTCGACCTCGTCGCCGTCGACGATCGTGATCCGGCCCACGCCCGCGGAGCCGAGAAAGAGCGCGACCGGCGAGCCGAGCCCGCCGGCGCCCACGATCAGCGCGCGCGCGGCAAGCAGGCGCCGCTGCCCCTCGATGCCGATGTCGTCGAGCAGGAGATGGCGTGAGTAGCGGAGGAGGTCGTTGTCGTTCATCGCCGCGGGACGGGCTGCAATGAAAACGCCCGTGGCGGGCACGGGCGTTTCGAGAACGGGGCGAAGCGCCTCAGTTGGTGTTGACTTCGGCCTTGCGCTCGACCGCCGTCTTGCTCACGAGCACGGTCTTGCCCTTCAGCCGGTTGAGCGCCTGCGCAAGCTGGAAGTCGTCGGCGCTGCCGAACTCCGGCGGCGGCTTCGGCATCTGCGCCTTCGCCTGGTCGGCCTCGTACTTCTTGCGGGCTTCGTCGCGCGCCTTCTCGCGTGCCTCGTCCTTCACCTCCGCGCCCTGGCCGCTCTGGAGATGCTTCTCGAGGTCGGCCTCGCGGGTGCGCAGCGCAGCGAAGAGGTTGCCCTCGGCCGTCTCGTCGAGCATGACGTCGGGGACGATGCCCTTGGCCTGGATCGACGCGCCGCTCGGCGTGTAGTACCGCGCGGTGGTGATCTTCAGCGCGGTGTCGGGCGAGAGCTGGCGCACGGTCTGCACCGATCCCTTGCCGAAGGTCTGCGCACCCATGATCGTGCCGCGGTGGTAGTCCTGCAGAGCGCCGGCCACGATCTCGCTGGCCGAGGCCGAGCCTTCGTTGACGAGCACGATCAGCGGCACCTTCTTCAGCGCTTCGGGAAGCTTGCGCAGCGGGTCGGCGCCGCCGCGTCGCTGGTAGTACTCGGGTGCCGCCTTGAAGGTGGCCTTGGAGTCGGGAATCTGGCCGTTGGTGGTGACGACGACGGCGTCGGTCGGCAGGAAGGCGGCCGAGATCGCGATCGCGCCCTCGAGCAGGCCGCCCGGGTCGTTGCGCAGGTCGAGGACGAGGCCCTTGATGTTCGGGTCCTGCTTGTAGAGGTCGCCCAGCTTGCTGGCGAAGTCGTCGACGGTGCGGTCCTGGAACTGGCTGACGCGGATCCATGCGTAGCCGGGCTCGATCATCTTGGCGCGCACGCTCTGCGTGCGGATCTCCTCGCGCACGATGTTCACCGGGAACGTGCGGCTCTCGCTCTTCCTGAAAACGGTGAGCACGACCTTGGTGTTGGGCTCGCCGCGCATGCGCTTGACGGCCTGGTCGACGGTGAGGCCCTTGACGAGCGTGTCGTCGATCTTGGTGATGAGGTCCCCGCTCTTCAGGCCCGCCCGGAACGCGGGCGAGCCTTCGATCGGGCTCACCACCTTCACGAGGCCGTCTTCCATGCCCATTTCGATGCCGATGCCGACGAAGCGGCCCGTCGTGGCCTCCCGGAACTCCTTGAAGGACTTCTTGTCGAAGTACTGCGAATGCGGGTCGAGGCCGGCGACCATGCCGCCGATGGCGTCGCTGATCAGCTTTTTCTCGTCGACCGGCTCGACGTAGTCGGTCTTCACCATGCCGAACACCGCGGCAAGCTGCTGGAGCTCCTCGATCGGCAACTGGGCCACCGAGTTTCGCGCCGTGGCGTCGAGCTGCATGGTCGCGAGCGCCCCGGCCACGGCGCCGAGCGCGAGCCAGCCGGCGACCTTCAGTTTGACGCCCATGAACGACCCCTTCGATTTCCCGCCAGCCATGGTTTCACGCGAGTGATGCACAGTATCCCCAAGTATATTGCCGCAAGCAAAATCGACGCCTGCAAAGCCGAGTGAAGTTGCAGCGTTTGTACCGGTTTTCAATGGCCCCTGCGCGCGCCGGCCATCGTCTTGGGACGGCCTCTTGTCAAGGCAAGGCTTGCCCCTTGTTCGTGGGGGGCGTCGATCGCGGGCTGTTCGACAACCTCCCGGGCTGGGTACTTTTGCACGCCGCGGCAGGGGTGGTCACGCGCTGGCGCAATACACTCCCCGGTCCCGATCCGGCGCGTTGCCACGAGTGAGATACCCATGACGATCCGACTTCTGCCATTTCCTTCGGGCCCGCTTCGCGCGGTCGGCCTGTCCATGGCGGTCGTCGCCGTGCTGCTTGCCGGCTGCGGCGACAAGAAGAAGGACAAGCCGGCCACCCAGACGGCGGCGAAGGTGAACAAGGAAGAGATCACCGTGCACCAGATCAACTTCCTGCTCTCCCAGCAGCGCGGCATTCCGCCGGCGCAGGCCGCATCGGCCAGCCGGGCGGTGCTCGAGAAGCTCATCGACCAGGAGCTGGCGCTGCAGAAGGCGGACGACCAGAAACTCGACCGCGACCCGCGCGTCGTCCAGCAGATCGAGGCGGCCCGGCGCGAGATCATTTCGCGCGCCTACCTCGAGAAGATCGGCGAGGGCGCTCCGAAGCCGACTCCGGCCGAGGTCTCGGCCTTCTACGAGGGCCATCCCGGCCTCTTCAAGAACCGCCGCGTCTACAGCCTGCAGGAAGTCAACATCGAGGCCAAGCCCGAGCAGATCGACACGCTGAAGAAGAACCTGACGGACGCGAAGGCCTTCCCCGATTTCGTCGCCTTCCTGAAGTCCAACGGCTACAAGTTCACGGGCAGCGAAGCCGTCCGGGGGGCTGAGCAGCTGCCCTTGGCCAGCGTCGACGAGTTCGCCAAGCTGAAGGACGGCCAGGCGGTCTTCAACGCTCGCCCTGGCGGCGCCCAGGTGATCAACCTGGTGGCCTCGCGCATGCAGCCCGTGACTCTCGCCCAAGCCACCCCGGCGATCGAGCAGTTCCTTCTCAACGAGCGCAAGAGAAAGCTCGTGGCCGACGACCTGCAGGCCTTGCGCGCCGCGGCCAAGATCGAATATGTCGGCGACTTCGCGGCCGACGCGGCGCGTTCGCCGTACAAGCCGCCGCCGGCACCCGACCTGCCGCCGCTGACGACGATGCCGGCGACGCTGCCCGCCTCGGCAGTCGAGGCGGCGCCGCAGGTCGACGTGGCGCCGATCAACTCGGCCTCCGGCGCCATGCCGAGCAGTTCGACGCTCGACAAGGGCCTGAAAGGGCTGAAATGAGCGGCCGCGACGCCCGGGCAGGGCGTCGAGCCGATTTCTTGCAACACCCGTGTCGGCTTCGATCCGGGAGCTGACCGCCAGACCGCGGGCCTTCCCATGCACTCCATGCGCTTTCTCTTTCGCTCGCTTCTGATCCTGCTGGTCACGATCGGCGTCGCCTTCGGCCAGATCGCGCCCCGCGGCGAGGCGACCCTCGGGGTCGGCGACGTCGTCAAGATTACGGTGTTCCAGAACCCCGACCTGTCGATCGAGGCCCGGATCTCGGAAAACGGCCAGATCAACTTCCCGCTGGTCGGCAACATCTCCGTCGGCGGGCTGACGGTGTCGGCGGCCGAGCAGAAGATCCAGAAGGCGCTTCGCGACGGCGGCTTTGTGCTCAAGCCGCAGGTCTCGATCCAGACGGTGTCGATCAAGAGCAGCCAGATCTCGATCCTCGGCCAGGTCGGCAAGCCCGGCCGATACCCGATCGAGATCGTCGGCAGCAAGGTGTCGGAGATGATCGCCGCGGCGGGCGGCGTGACGCCCGGCGGCGCCGACGTGGTCACGCTGGTCGGCAACCGCAACGGCAAGCCGGTCAAGCTCGATATCGACCTCCCCGCGATCCTGCAGGCGGGCCGGGCGGATCTCGACGTCGTCGTCGAGAACGGCGACATCATCTACGTCGACCGCGCGCCGACGTTCTACATGTACGGCGAAGTGCAGCATCCGGGGCAGCTGCGCCTCGAGCGCAACATGACGTTGCTGCAGGCACTGGCGTCGGCCGGCGGCCTGTCGGCACGTGGCACCGACCGCGGCATCAAGGTGCACCGCAAGGATGCGAACGGCGTGGAAAAGGTCTTCGAGCTGAAGATGAACGATCCGGTCCAGCGGGACGACGTGATCTATGTCCGTGAATCGCTCTTCTGAGGTGACCCTGTGTTCCTGTTGAATCAATATCTGCGAATCGTCTGGGCACGCAAGTGGATCGTGCTCGCGCTGTTCATCGTGATCTCCATCGCCGGAACAGCGTACACGCTCTACCTGCCCAAGTTGTACACGGCCGAGACGTCGCTGATCGTCGACATCCGGATCGACCCGGCGCTCGGGGCGCTCGCGCCCGCCCTCGCCGCGCCGAGCTACATGCAGACCCAGATCGAGATCCTGAAGAGCGAGCGCGTCGCCTCGCGGGCCGTGAAGATCCTGGGCGTCGAGCGCTCCGCCGCTGCCGTGGCGCAGTGGCGCGAGGCGACGAACGCGAAGATCCCGCTCGAGCGCTACTTCGCCAGCGTCCTCGAGCGCGGCCTCACCGTCGAGCCGGCGCGTGGCAGCAACATCATCAACCTGACGTTCTCCGGCACCGATCCGATCTTCTCGCAGGCCGCCGCCAACGCCTTCGCGCAGGCCTACATGGACGTCTCGGTCGAGCTGCGCGTCGCGCCGGCTCGGCAGTCCGCGACCTTCCTCGACGACCAGGCCAAGTCCCTGCGAGCGGACCTGGAGTCGGCGCAGGCGAAGCTCTCGAAGTTCCAGCAGTCCAAGGGCATCGTGAGCGACGAGCGCATGGACGTCGAGAACTCAAGATACGGCCAACTGCTGTCGCAGCTGGCGACGGCCCAGGCGGAGCTAGTTGACACTCAGACCCGGCAGCGAAACACGGGCAGCGAAATCTCGCCGGACATCATGGGCAGCGGTGCGATCCAGGCCCTCAAGTCGCAGATCGGCGCGGCCGAGACCAAGCTCATCGAGATCAGTGCCATCGTCGGCAAGAACCACCCGCAGCGCATCCAGCTCGAGGCGCAGCTGGGCGAGCTCAGGCAGCAGCTCGCGGCGGAGACGCGCCGCGTCGCGGGGAGCTCGGCCGTCGTCAGCCGCGGCAGCTCCCAGAAGGTGGCGGAGCTGCAAAAGATGGTCGACGAGCAGAAGCGAAATCTCCTCGCCCTGCGCTCGGATCGCGACCAGATCGCCGTGTACCAGCGCGATGTGGACGCCGCGCGCATGACGTACAACGCGGTCGCGCAGCGCTACGGCCAGGTCAGCATGGAGGGCCAGAACAACCAGGCGAACACCCGGCTGCTCAGCCCGGCCGTGGAGCCGCTGGAGCCGTCGAAGCCCAAGATCGCACTCGGCATCGCCGGCTCGATCCTCGGTGGCCTGGCGGCGGGCATCCTGGCCGCGATCGGCCTGGAGATGTTGAACCGGCGCATCCGCATGCCCGAGGACATGATCGTCATGGCCGGCGTGCCGGTGATCGGTGTCCTCCGCCCGGCCGGATCGAAGCGTCCCGTTTTCCGCCGCATGCTGATGACGGGCACGGCGCGGCCGACGCGGCCCATGCTGGCCGGACCGGGGATGCGCTCGTGAAGACCGCCGTCTCGATGGTCTCCAGCCCACCGCGGGCGACGCGTTCGCTCGGCGCGATCCTGATCGACGGCGGACAGCTCAAGCCCGAAGACGCCGAGCGCGTCCTGCAGTACCAGAAGCAGCAGAACCTGCGCTTCGGCGAAGCCGC
>JBBSBZ010000216.1:0-6035 GCA_038250795.1 Burkholderiales bacterium
GTCGCCTTCTCCGCCGAATAGAGGATGGCGCCCGCAGCGTCCTTGCGCAGGGTGCGCGAGTGGTCGCCCCGATCGCACGCCTGGCCGACGGCGTAGACGTAGGCGCGCGACGCCGACCAGGTCGTGTAGAGATCGGCGACCTTGCCCTGCATCAGCTGGAACTCGCCGATCGACTGGCCGAACTGCTTCCTCTCGTGGACGAAGGGCAGGACGACGTCCATGCAGGCCGCCATGATGCCGAGCGGGCCGCCCGAAAGGACGGCGCGCTCGTAGTCGAGGCCGCTCATCAGCACCTTCACGCCGCCGCCCTCCGCGCCGAGGATGTTCTCGGCCGGGACCTCGCAGTCCTCGAAGAAGATCGGATACGTGTTCGAGCCACGCATGCCCAGCTTGTCGAGCTTGGAGCCGTACGCCAGCCCCTTCGTGCCCTTCTCGACGATGAAGGCCGTCATGCCGCCGGCGCCCTTCTCCGGCGCGGTCTTGGCGTAGACGATCATCGTGTCGGCATCGCCGCCGTTGGTGATCCACATCTTCGAGCCGTTGAGGACGTAGCGGTCCCCCTTGAGCTCGGCGCGCAGCTTCATGCTGACGACATCGGAGCCGGCATTCGGCTCGCTCATCGCGAGTGCGCCGACGTGCTCGCCCGAAACGAGCTTGGGCAGGTACTTCCTCTTCTGCGCTTCGCTGCCGTTGCGATGGAGCTGGTTGACGGCGAGGTTGGAATGCGCCCCGTACGACAGGCCCACCGATGCCGAGGCGCGCGACACTTCCTCCATCGCGACGATGTGGGCGAGGTAGCCGAGGTCGCTGCCGCCGTATTCCTCCTTCACGGTCATGCCGTGCAGGCCGAGCGAGCCGAGCTTTCTCCAGAGGTCTGCGGGAAACAGGTTCTTCTGGTCGATCTCGGCGGCGCGCGGGGCGATCTCGTCGTCGGCGAACTGCTGCACGGTGTCGCGCAGCATGACGATGGTCTCGCCGAGATCGAAGGCAAGGCCGGGAAGGTGGGGCATGGCGGGCTCCTCGTGCGAAGCCCGATAGCTTAGCGGCGCTGGCGCCCGCCTTTTCCCTCGAACCGCGTCACGACCTGCTGGGCGAGGAAGCGCAGCGCCTTCATTCGCTCGGGATCGAGCGTCCTCGGCTCGCTGTCGAGCACGCAGATCGTGCCGAGCGCATGGCCCGACGACGTGACCAGCGGCGCGCCGGCGTAGAAGCGGATGTTGGGCTCGCCCGTGACGAGCGGGTTGTCGGCGAAGCGCGGGTCGCGCGTCGTGTCCTCGACGACCATCACCTGGGTCGGATCCTGGATCGCATGAGCGCAGAACGCCCATTCGCGCGGGGTCTCGGTCGTGGCCAGGCCGACGCGGGCCTTGAACCATTGCTTGTCGCGATCGACCATCGACACCAGCGCCACCGGCGTTCCGCACAGGTCGGCGGCCATGCGGGCGATGTCGTTGACCGCCGTGTCGGCGAAGCGGTCGACCGCCAGCGCGTCGAGCGCGGCCTGGCGAGCGCCTTCGCGCTCGTCTTCCTTCTGGGTCATGCGTCCGTCTTTCGAAGTCGTGTCGGCGGCGCCGATCGAGCTTGTGCTGGGGGACGACATTCTATGCGGCGACGCTGCCGCCGCGGGCACGCGGGTCAGGCAGCCACCGACGGTCAACGAGCGAGCACGTCGATCGCCTCGACGAGCCGGTCGACGTCGCGCTCGTCGTTGTAGACCTGGAACGAGAGCCGGATCCAGAGCCTGCCTTCCCGGGCGACGACGGGCGCCTCGATGCGGTGCTCGAGGAGCAGCGCATCGCGCAGGCGCTGCGCCGTCGCCGGGTCGCCGGCGCCGAGGCGGGCGGGCAGCGGCACGGTCGCCATGCAGCCGATCATCGATTCGGGCGTCGACCACTCGAAGCCCCACCGCGACGCCAGCCGCGCCGCGCTTGTCCACGCGAGGCGATGGTTGTGCTCGCGCATCGCCGCCGTGCCGAGGACATCGGCCATGAAGTCGAGGCCGGCCGGCGCCGAGAGCCAGGGCGACGGGTCGCGCGTGCCGGTCCAGTCGAACTCCTGTAGCCAGTCGTCGTTCGTGACGCCCCACGAGATCACGGCGGGATGGAGGCCTTCGCGCCGCCCGGGCGCGGCCCAGAGCACGCCGCAGCCGCGCGGCGCGAACGCCCACTTGTGCAGGTTGGCGGCGTACCAGTCGACGCCCAGCGCCTCGATGTCGACGTCGATCGCGCCGGGAGCATGCGCGCCGTCCACGAGCACCGGCACGCCGCGCGCGCGACAGGCCGCGGCGAGTTGGGCGAGCGGCAGGACCAGCGCGGTCTCGGAGGTGACGTGGTCGATCATCGCGAGCCGCGTGCGCGGTCCGATCGCGCGCTCCAGCGCGTCGACATAGGCGCCCGGGTCGGTGGCGGGGAACGGCCACGACAAGGTCGAGACCGACGCGCCGCGCTGGCTGGCGAGGAAGGTGGCCGCGCGGACGACGCCGCCGTAGCCCTGGTCGGAGACGAGAATCTCGTCGCCCGGCTCGAGCGCGCTCGAGCGCAGCACGGCGTTGATGCCGCTGCTCGCGTTGTCGACGAAGGCGAGGCTCGCGGCGCTCGCGCCGAGAAAGGCAGCGACGCGATCGGCGGCGGCGCGCAGGCGCGGCGCCCGCGACTCCACCGGCGCCGAGTCCGCGGGCGTCAAGGTGCCCAGGTGCATCAGCTCGCGGATGAGGAAGCGCGATGGATGGCGCTCGATCTCGTCGAGGATCGCCTGGCGCGCCCGCATCACGGCGAGCGGCGTGACGCCGAGCGTGCCGTGGTTGAGGTAGACCGCACCGGGCTCGAGCGGAAAGTGCTCGAGCATCGGGTGGCCGAAGCGAGGCATGGCCATCGTCTCAGCCGCGGGTGATCCGCAGTCCCGCGTCGAGGAGGAGCACCTCGCCCGTCGTCTTGGCGGCGCGCGCACCGAGCCACCAGGCTGCATCGGCGACGTCCTCGGCGGTGAGCACGGCATCGAGCGCCGAGCGGGCGCGATAGCCCTGCACCGCGGCGGCGTAGCGCTCGGCGCCGAGGCCCGACTGCAGCCACGGCGTCTCGACCAGCCCGGGGGCGATCGCGTTGACGCGCACCGCGGGCCCGAGGGCGCGCGCCAGGCCGACGGTCATCGCGTTGAGCGCGCCCTTGCTCGCCATGTAGGCGATCGACGAGCCCATGCCCATCATCGACGCGATCGACGAGACGTTGACGATGCCCGCGCCCGCCTGCGCCTTCAGAAGCGGATGAAGGGCGCGGATCATCTGGAAGGGACCGATCACGTTGACGTCGTAGATGCGGTGGAAGTCCTCGGCCTCGAGGCCGTCGAGATCCTGCATCGGCACGAACTTGGTGGTGCCGGCGTTGTTGACGAGCACGTCGGCGCGGCCGAAGCGCTGTTCGACTTCGGCGGCGAGGCGGCGACAGTCGGCATCCGACGACACGTCGGCGCGCACGACGAGCGCGTCGACACCGTGCGCGCGGCACTCGGCGGCGACGGCCTCTGCGGGCGCCGGGTCGCGCGAGAAGTTGACGACGACATCCCAGCCATTCGTCGCGTACAGGCGCGCCGTCGCGGCGCCGATGCCCGACGACGAGCCGGTGACGATGCAGACGGAGCGGGAGTTCGTCGCGGCGAGGGTCTTCGGGTTCATGGCGGCTCCTGGCCCTGTCAACGCGCGCCGAATTCGGCGCCGATGAACAGGTCCTTGTACTGGCGCGGCTGCGAGCGCCAGTATTGCCGGGGCGCGTTCACCTGCGCGCCGAGCTTCGCCGCTGCGTGCCACGGCCAGCGCGGGTCGTAGAGCATTGCGCGGGCGAGCGAGACGGCGTCGGCCTCGCCGCTGGCCACGATCGTCTCGGCCTGCTCGGGCTCGGTGATCAGGCCGACGGCGATCGTCGGCAGGCCGACCTCGGCCTTGACGCGCTGCGCGAACGGCACCTGGTAGCCGGGTCCGACGGCGATCTTCTGCTGCGGCGAGACGCCGCCGCTCGAGACGTGGATCGCGGCGCAGCCGCGCGCCTTGAACGCGCGCGACAGCGAGACCGTGCCGTCGATGTCCCAGCCGCCCGGCACCCAGTCGGTGGCGGAGATCCGCGCCCAGACCGGCTTGTCGGCCGGGAAGGCGGCGCGCACGACCTCGAAGATCTCGAGCGGGAAGCGCATCCGGTTCTCTAGGCTGCCCCCGTAGGCGTCGGTCCGCCGGTTGGCGATCGGCGAGAGGAACTGGTGCAGCAGGTAGCCGTGCGCGGCGTGGATCTCGAGGCCGTCGAGGCCGAGCCGCGCGGCGCGGCTCGCGGCCCGGGCGAAGTCGTCGCGGATCTTCTGCAGGCCGGCGTCGTCGAGCGCGTGCGGCGGCTGCTCGCCCGGCGCGTGCGGCACGGCCGACGGCGCGACCGCCTGCCAGGCGCCGGGCTCGCCGAGCGGCACCTGCGCGCCGCCGGCCCAGGGCGCGCGGCTCGAAGCCTTGCGGCCCGCATGGGCAAGCTGCAGCCCGAGCCGGATCGGCGAATGCGCGCGCACCGCCGCGAGCACGCGGCCGAGCGCCACCTCGTTGTCGTCGCTGTAGAGGCCGAGGTCGCCATCGGTGATGCGCCCTTCGGGCGAGACGGCGGTCGCCTCGAGGATCAGGAGGCCCGCGCCCGAGAGGGCGAGCTGGCCGAGATGGATCATGTGCCAGTCGAGCGCGCTGCCTTCGCGCGCCGAGTACTGGCACATCGGCGCGACGATGATGCGGTTGGCAAGCACCAACTCGCCGATGCGAAGGGGCTCGAAGAGACGGCTCATGGGTTGTCGTTGCGGATTCGGGACGGTGATGCTGACACGGCCACCACGAATGCGCTCGGCGCGGATGCGCCAGGGGCGCGCTGGCTCAGGTACGCGGCTGCAGGCGCCGGTAGGCGCTGAAGTGCCGCACTGCCTGGCGCGCATCGCCGAGCTGCTCGTGCAGCCGGGCGGCGTTGTAGTGGGCGTCGGCGAGGTCGGGCGCGAGACGGAGCGACTCGTGGTAGCCGGCCAGCGCCTCGGCATTGCGGCCCTCGTCTTCCAGCGCGATGGCGCGGTTGAAGTGGAGCAGCGCCTCGCCCGGATGACGCCGCAGCGCCTGGTCGTAGAGCGCGACGGCCTCGCGGCAGCGCCGCCCTTCGCAAAGCAGCGCGCCGAGGTTGAGGTAGGCGTCGGCATGATCCGGGTCGAGCGCGAGGACCTTGCGATAGGCCGCCTCGGCCGCCGCCGGATCGCTCGCCTCGAGCGCCTCGCCGCGGCTGAAGACGGCCGTCGCATCGTCGCGCAGCGGCGCCGCGAAGGGCCGTGCGCGCTCGCTCTTTGCAGCGCCGCTTCCGGCGCCGGGCTGCACCCGGGCAGCCGCGGCCACCGGCGCCGGCCGCTTGAAGAGAGCGACCGTGCCGCGGTCGGGCGCGACCTCGAAGTCCATCACGAGCTGGCCGCTGTCGGCGTGCCACTGCGAGCGGCCGTCGCGCACGGTGACGTCGTTGCCGACGGCGCTGATGCGAAGACCGGTCAACGGCAGCGCTTCCGGCAGCGTCGCGCGCAGCTTCTTGAGCGCGCTCAGGATCCTGCGCGGCGGGATGCGCGCGGCCTGGAGCTCGACCGCCGTGCGCAGCAGCACGACGTCCTGGAAGGTGAAGCGGTAAACGTTCCGAGGACCGCGACTCGGTGCGACGAAGCCCGAGGCGATCAGGCCGGTGATGACGCCGCGCGAGAGGCCCAGCATCTCCTGGAGGGCGCGGATCGTGTAGGTCGTCGCGCCCGCCGGATCGGTCACTTCTTCGCGCGCACGCGCGCCGGGGCGGCCGACTCTTCGACGGCCTTCGGCGCCCGCTTCACGCCCTTGCGTTCCTTGGCCGTCTCGGCCGACGCCGCGGCAGAGGCCGCCGCCTTCGTCGGCGCAGCCGCCTTGGCCTTCGCGCCGCCGCGCGCGCCGAGGCTGGCGCGCAAGGCCTCGACCAGGTCGATCACCTGGCCGCCGCCGGTCGACTCGGTCTCGTGCGGCTCGTTGGCGA
>JBBSBZ010000217.1:0-5997 GCA_038250795.1 Burkholderiales bacterium
GCGCCGGAGATGATTCCGAAACCGAGATCGTTCGCAAATCGCACAAGACGGGACTCGAGAGTCGTCACGTCCGTGGAATCTGCAACATCCTGGTAATCGCGTAACCGGACCATCGAACTCCCTGCAACTCCCCGGTCGGGTAGCCTCGTCTCACAGTCTTTTGCGCAAAACTGGCCCCATCGCAAGCCACGCAAAGGAAGACCAACAATGAATCAACTCCACCCCTGGATGATCGCCTCGTGGCCGATCATCGAACGCCCCGTCGAATCCGCCCCCGAACTCGTGTCGAGCTTGCGGCACCTCGGCACCGCCGTGTCGGGCGATTGCGACGATTATGGCCGGCTGATGGGCCACACGATGTGGGGCGGCATCGATTCGGGCGTGGGAATCGCCTGGGATTGGATCGAAACACTCGACGGCGTATTCGCCATGTCCGATCCGATGGGCATCGTGACCAATATCCAGTTCATCGACGAATCCGGAACCGGCTTGTCCGAGTTGATCGCCGCAGTACAGCTCAACAACATCACTCACGAGTTGCCGTGGCAGCCCGAAGTCGGGAAGATCACGGTGCAAAGGCGCGCTTCGGCTCCGTGGAACGAGCGGATTCGCTCGAGCCAGACCAAGGTGCGCCTGAGCGCGACCTACCAGCGCCGCAAGCTCGCGCCCGACAGCGAGATGCAGCGCCTCTAGTCAGGGTGCAGAGTCGGCCGCTCGGGCCGAAGCCTTGGCGAGCGCGAAATGCTCGACGTGCGGCGCCTGTGCGAAGAACGGGCCGACGATGGCGCGCCACGCCGGAAACAACGGGCCCTGGCGGAAGTCGACGGTGTGGTTCTCCAGCGTGTCCCACTCGATCATCAGCAGATAGCGATCGGGCGACTCGACGCCTCGCTGCACCTTGTAGGAGCGAAAGCCCGCGGCCTTGGCGATCACCGTCGTCACGCCGCGCTCGATCGCGACTTCGAACTCGGCGTTCCTGCCGGGCGGGATGCGGATGTCGGCGACTTCGAGAATCATGGCGCGCTCGTTGAGGTGGGGCGATCAGTCTAAGTCGCCGCGCTCACGACACGCCGAGGTAACGCGCCAGCGCCGACGCGTCCGCGCCGAGCTCCGACGAAGCGCCCGACGCGACGACGACGCCTTTCTCCAGGACGACGGCGTCGTCGGTGTGGGCGAGCACGGCGCGCGCGTTGCGGTCGACGATGAGCGTCGCGATCCCGGTTTCGCGGATGGCGGCGATCGTCCTCCAGATCTCGGCGACGACGAGCGGCGCCAGGCCTTCGGTCGCCTCGTCGAGGACGAGGAGTCGCGGATTGGTCAGCAGCGCGCGGCCGATCGAGAGCATCTGCTGCTCGCCGCCCGAGAGCTCCTGGCCGCCGTGGCCGAGCCGCTCGGCCAAGCGCGGGAAGGCAGTGAGCACACGCTCCAGAGTCCAGTCGCGACGGCCCTCGGGGCCGGCGCGCGCCGCCATCACCAGGTTCTCGCGCACCGAGAGATTGGCAAAGATGCCGCGCCCCTCGGGCACGTAGCCGATCCCCAGTCGCGCCATCTTCTCCGGCGGCGCGCCGGTCATCGCGCGGCCCTGCCAGGAGACACTGCCGTCGGCGGCACGCACGTAGCCGAGCGCGGTGCGGATCAGCGTCGTCTTGCCCATGCCGTTTCGACCCAGCAGGCCGAGCGACCGGCCGGCATGAATCGCCAGGGTCACGCCGCGCAGCACGTGGCTGTCGCCATAGCGCGCGTTCAGGTCGGCAGCGGCCAGGAGCGCGGGCATCGCGCTCAGGGGGCGTCGCCGAGATAGGCGAGTTGCACCGCGCGATCGGTGCGGATGCGCTCGGGCAAGTCGCTCGCGATCACCTGGCCGTTGACCATGACCGTGATTCGGTCGGCGACCTTGAAGACCGCGTCCATGTCGTGTTCGACGAGCAGGATCGCGTGCGTCGGCCTGAGCGCGGTGAGCAGCGCCAGCATGCGACCGGTTTCCTCGGCGCCCATGCCGGCGAGCGGCTCGTCGAGGAGCAGGGCGCGTGGCGCGGTCGCCAGGCACATCGCGATCTCGAGCTGTCGCTTGGCGCCATGGCTGAGGGTCGCGGCCACCCGGCCGGCCTCGCGCTCGAGCCCTGCCGAGGCAAGCGCCCGCGCCGCGGTCTCGATGCCGCGCGCATCGCTCGCCGCGCGCTCCCACACGCGCCACGGCCGGGGCTCGCCCGCCTGCGCGGCGAGGCGGCAGTTCTCGAGGGCGCTGAACTCTTCGAAGATCGTCGTGCGCTGGTAGCTGCGGCCGAGCCCGGCGCGGGCGCGACGTGGCTGCGACCAGGACGTCACGTCGTGGCCGGCGAAGCGGACATGGCCGGCGCTCGGCACGAGCTCGCCCGAGAGCATGTTGACGAGGGTCGACTTGCCGGCGCCGTTGGTGCCGATGACCGCGTGGATCTCGCCGACGCGCAGGTCGATCGACACCTCGTCGACGGCGGCGAGGCCGCGAAAGCGCCGGCCCAGGCCGATCGCCTGCAGCAGGGGTGGATCGACCCGGGGCATCGCCGCGACGAGCTCAGCCATGGGCGCCGCGCAAGCGCGCTCCCAGGCCGATCAGCCCGCGCGGCAGGGCGGCGACGAAGGCGATGATCGCCAGGCCGAGCGTGAGCTGCCAGTGCGATGCGAGCGAGCCGAGCAGCGCCTCCGACTGGAACAGCTCCTTCAGGAGCGTGAAGGCGACGGCTCCGATCACCGCGCCGCGCAGGCTGCCGATGCCGCCGAAGATCAGCATCAGCAGCACCGCACCCGACTCGTGCCACGACAGCAGCTCCGGGTTGACGGCGCCGTCCTTGGCGGCGAGCAGCAATCCCGCGAGGCCGGCGAGGGCGCCGGCGATCACGAAGGCGGCGAGCTTGTAGGGCGTCGTCGAGAAGCCCGCCGCGCGCATGCGCTGCTCGTTGACGCGGATGCCGGCGAGGGCATGGCCGAAGCGGGAGCGCAGCAGGAGGGCGATGAAGGCGTAGGTCGCGACGAGCGCGGCGAGGACGGCGTAGTAGAGCTGCACCCGGTCGCCGAGATCGACGAGCGTGCGGCCGGCGAGCACGAGCGTGGGCTTGACGTAGAGGAAGATGCCGTCGCTGCCGCCGCCCACCTTGGTGTCGTGGACGACGAAGTAGGCCATCTGCGCGAACGCCAGCGTGACCATGATGAAGTAGACGCCGCGCGTGCGCAGGCTGAGCGCGCCGACCACGAGCGCGTAGGCCGCCGCCGCGCCGACCGCGAGCGGTACGAGCAGGGCGAGCGACGCACCGCTGTCGCCGGAGGCGAGGACGGTCGCGTACGCGCCGATCCCCAGAAACGCGGCGTGGCCGAGGCTCACGAGCCCGGCGGCGCCGACGATCAGCTCGAGGCTGAGCGCGAAGATCGCGTAGATCGCGATCCGCACCACGAGGTCCTGCGCGTACGGCGAGATCGCCAGCGGCAGCAGCGCGACCAAAAGCGCTGCGGCCGCGGGCACCCGCCAGCCGCCGGCCTCGTGCCGACCGATGTCGGGCAGGGCGCCGACCTCGGCCCGCACGGCCTCGTCCGCGGCGACGTCAGGCACCACGCTTCATCAGGCCTTCCGGCCGCCAGACGAGGATCACCGCCATCAGCAGGTAGACGCCGACACCGCTCCATTCGGCGAAGAACACCTTGCCGAAGGTGTCGACGATGCCGACGAGCAAGGAGGCGATCAGCGCGCCGGTGATCGAGCCGATGCCGCCGATCACGACGACGACGAAGCAGATGATGAGCACGCTCGAGCCCATGCCCGGATAGACCGACGACAACGGTGCGGCGATCATCCCGGCCAGCGCCGCGAGTGCGACGCCGCCGGCGAAGACGATGCGGTAGAGCATCCGGATGTCGACTCCGAGACCGCGCACCATGTCGCGGTTGCTCGCGCCGGCGCGGATCATCATGCCGAGCCGCGTCCGGTTGACGACGGCGTAGAGCAGGATCGCGACGACCAGGCACGCGACCGACGCGAAGACGCGATACCACGGGTACTGCATCAGCCCGCCGAGCGAGAAGCCGCCCGCGAGCCACGACGGCGCCGCGACGCCGTGCACGTCGTTGCCGACGAGCAGGCTCCGCATCTCCTCGAAGACGAGGATGAGCGCATAGGTGAGAAGCACCTGCTGCAGGTGGTCGCGCTCGTAGAGGAAGCTGAAGAACAACCACTCGAGCAGGTAGCCGAAGACCGCGGCGAGCGCGACACCGACGACGAGGCGCGTCAGGAACCAGTCGCCGAACCACGGCGCGAGCGCGAACGCGAGATACGCGCCCAGCATGTAGAAGCTGCCGTGGGCCAGGTTGATGACGCCCATGATCCCGAAGATCAGCGTCAACCCGCTGGCGACCAGGAACAGCAGCAGGCCGTACTGGACGGCGTTCAGGCACTGGACGAGGAAAGTGGCGAGGTCCATCGCCACGTCAATGCGAAGGCGACGTCGTCAGAGCTTGCAGCCGCGCGCCGGATCGGCGAGCGCCTTCACGGCGACCCCGCGGAGCTCGTTGTTGTTCCCCTTCACCTGGCGCAGGTAGATGTCCTGCACCGGATTGCCAGCGGGCGAGATCGTGAACTTGCCGCGCGGGCTGTCGACGACGGTCTTGTGCATCGCCGCGGTCAGCGCGTCGCGCTTGGAAAGATCGCCGCCGACCGCCTTCAGGCCGCTCGCGAGGATCTGCGCCGCGTCGTAGCCCTGCACCGCGTACACGTCGGGCTGCGCCTTGTAGGCGATCGCGTAGGCCTTCCTGAAGCTGTTGTTGCGCGGCGTGTCGAGGTTGTCGGCGTAGTGCAACGTGGTGAACATGTTCTGCGCCGCCGCACCCTGCGCCTCGAGCGTGCCGTCGGTCAGGAAGCCCGGGCCGTAGAGCGGGATCGTCTTGTCGAGGCCCGCCGCGGCGTAGTCCTTGACGAACTTCACGGCGCCGCCGCCGGCGAAGAACGCGTACACCGCGTCGGGCTTCTGGGCCGCGATCTCCGTCAGCAAGGCCTGGAACTCGACGTTCGGGAAGGGCAGCGTCAACTCCTTCACGACCTTGCCGCCGCCCTTCTCGAGCCCTTCGGCGAAGCCCTTGACCGATTCGTTGCCCGCCGCATAGGCCCAGGTGATCGTCATCGCCCGCTTGACGCCCTTCTGACCGGCGACCACGCCCATCGCGTAGCCCGGCTGCCAGTTCGAGAACGAGCTGCGCACGATGTTCGAGGCGCACATCGGCCCGGTGATCGCGTCGGCACCGGCGTTCGGGATGACGAGCAGCGTGTTGCTCTCCTTCGCCGCCTTGGCCATCGCCAGCGCAACGCCCGAGTGCACGGTGCCGACGAGCACGTCGACGTTGTCGCGCTTGATGAGCTTGTTGACGTTGTCGGTGGCCTTCGAGGGATCCGACTCGTCGTCGACCTTGAAGTACTGGATCTCGCGGCCGCCGAGCTTGCCGCCCTGCTCCTGCACATAGAGCTTGAAGCCGTTCTCGATCGCGTGGCCGAGGCCGGCGTAGGTGCCCGAGTAAGGCAGCATGAGTCCGATCTTGATCGGCGCGCTCGATTGGGCGAAGGCGGCGATGGGCGCCGAAGCGGCGACGAGCGTCGCGAGAGCGGCCAGCGTGGGTCGAATGGAAGGCATGCGGATCTCCTGATTCAGGAAGGGGAATGTTCGAGGATGAAACGACCGGCTTCGCGCGAGAGAACCTCGGGCTGGTCTCGATGCGGCGAGTGTCCGCAATCGGCGATATCGAGCAAGCGGGTTTTCGGCAATCGACGCGCGATCGACCGAATCTGCGCCATCGTGCCGTACTCGTCGTCCTCGCCCTGCACTGCGAGCACCGGGCAGTCGATCGATTCGATCTCGCGCTCGACGTTCCAGTCGCGGAACTCGGGTGCGAGCCACGCGTCGTACCAGCCGCGAAAGGCCGAATCGGGATCGTCGTGATGGCGGGCCAGACCGCTGCGCAGGTCTCCCGACTCGAACGCGGCGA
>JBBSBZ010000218.1:0-5996 GCA_038250795.1 Burkholderiales bacterium
CGATCGCGGTCGCCGGGCAGCTCGAGAAGAGCGGCGCGGGCTCCTTCGCGTCACGCGTCGCGCACTACTGGTGCGAGCTGGCGCTGGAGGCCGACGCGGCGGGCGAGCCGGAGGCCGCGGCCGATTCGCTCCGCCGTGCACATCAGCTCGCACCGACCGACGCCCGGCCGCTGGTGCTCTCGGGCGAGCAGGCTGCCGCGAGCGGCGATCACGCCGAGGCGCTGCGCTTCTGGAACACGCTGATGTCGGTGCGTCCGGCCGCCTTCAACCTCGTCGCACGCGCCTACGCCGCGAGCGCGCGCGCCACCGGCGATGTCGCCGGTGCGCTCGTTCGCCTGCGCTCGCTCTACGAGAAGGCGCCGACGCTCGACCTGCTCGAGACCGTCGCCTCGCTACAGCCCGACGAGAAGGCGCGCCAGGAGCAGCTCCTGGCCCATCTGCGCGAGCATCCGACGCTGGCCGCGGCGCAAGCGCTGCTTGCCGAGCCGGCGCCGGCACCGGGGGCGACGACCGCAGTCGCCCTGGGTACGGCGGAGACGGTCGCCCTGCGCGACGCGGTGCGCCGGGCCGCCCGGCCGCTGCACCGCTATCGCTGCGCCGCCTGCGGCTTCGAGGCCGAGCACTATTTCTGGCAATGTCCGGGCTGCCTTGGCTGGGACACCTATCCGCCGCAACGTCTGGAGGACCTGTGAGCATCGCCCCTCCCTCCCGCGCTCGGCTCGAGGCCGCCCGCGTCCTCGTCGTCGGCGACGCGATGCTCGACCGCTACTGGTTCGGCGCGGTGGATCGCATCTCTCCGGAAGCGCCGGTCCCCGTCGTGCGCGTCGACCGCGAGGAGGAACGTCCGGGCGGCGCCGCCAACGTGGCGCTCAACGTGCGCCGGATCGGCGCGGGCGCGTCGCTCGTCACCGTGGTGGGCGACGACGAGCCCGGCCGCCGGCTGCAGCAGCTGATCGAGCAGGCGCAGATCCCCGCCCTCCTCGGCCTCGACCGGAAGCTCCACACGATCGTCAAGCTGCGCGTCATCGGCCGGTCGCAGCAGCTGCTGCGCATCGACTTCGAGAGCCCGCCCGATCACGAGGTCCTCAAGGAGGCGCTGGGCGCGTTCGAGCGCGAGCTGCCGAACCACCACGCCGTTCTCTTCTCCGACTACGGCAAGGGCGGCCTCGAGCACATCCGGCGCATGACGGCGCTCGCCAATGCGCTCGGCAAGCCCGTCCTCGTCGACCCCAAGGGCAGCGACTACGGGCGCTATGCCGATGCGACGGTGATCACGCCGAACCGCGCCGAGCTGGCCCAGGTGGTCGGCCAGTGGACCAGCGAAGACGACCTCGTCGAGCGGGCACAGGCGCTGCGCATTCGCCTCAACGTGCAGGCGATCCTGGTCACCCGTTCCGAGGAAGGCATGTCGCTTTTCGACGCCGCCGGACACTTCAAGGTCCCCGCGGCGGCGCGCGAGGTCTTCGACGTCACCGGTGCGGGTGACACCGTCATCGCCACCCTCGCGGCGATGCTCGCCTGCGGAATGAGCCTGCGCGACGCGGTGCCGATCGCCAATCGTGCCGCCGGCATCGTCGTCGGCAAGTTCGGCACCGCGAGCGTTGGCTACGACGAGGTGTTCGGTGGAGAAGCGTCATGAGAGTCGTCGTCACCGGTGCGGCGGGAATGATCGGCGCGAACATGATCCGCGGCCTGAACGCGATCGGCATCGACGACATCGTCGCTGTCGACGATCTCACCGCGGGCGCGAAGTACGCCAACCTGGCAAGCACGGCGATCAGCGACTACTTCGATCGGCGCGACTTCTACGGGCGGTTCCAGCGGCGCGAGCTCGGCCGCATCGACGCCGTGCTGCACGAGGGCGCCTGCTCCGACACGATGGAGCACGACGGGCGTCTCATGCTCGACCTCAACTACCGCGACTCGAAGACGCTCCTCGACGCCTGCCAGGAGCAGGGGACGCGGCTGCTGTACGCCTCGTCGGCGGCCGTCTACGGTGGCTCGGCGTCGTTCCGCGAGGAGCCCGACTTCGAGCGACCGCTCAATGTGTACGGCTATTCGAAGCTGCTCTTCGACCAGGTCGTGCGGCGGCGCCTGCCGACGGCGACGTCGCAGGTCGCGGGCTTTCGCTACTTCAACGTCTACGGCCCGCACGAGCAGCACAAGGGCCGCATGGCCTCGGTCGCGTTCCACCACTTCAACCAGCTGCGCGACACCGGCCGGGTGCGCCTCTTCGGTCCCTACGGCGGCTACGGCGCGGGCGAGCAGGCGCGCGACTTCATCCATGTCGGCGACGTCGTCGCGGTCAAGCTCTGGTTCCTCGCCCACCCCGAGGCGAGCGGCGTCTTCAACCTCGGCACCGGCCGGGCCCAGCCGTTCAACGACGTGGCGCGCGCCGTCGTCAACGCCGACCGCGCGGCGCGCGGCGAGCCTGGCCTGTCGCTGGCCGAGATGGTCGCCGCCGGCACCGTCGAGTACATCGATTTCCCGGCGGCGCTGGTCGGCAAGTACCAGTGCTTCACCCAGGCCGATCTGGCCCGGCTGCGCGGCGCCGGCTGCGACCACGCCTTCGCCGACGTGATGACGGGAGTGTCCCGATACGCGGCGGCGCTCGCCGCCAGTCCCGCCTGACCCTTTAGCGGGTCAACCCGCGGCACCGCGGGCCCGTTATCGGTGGGTGTCGCGTCCGACGAAAGGCGCGCTCGTGGGCGCGCGGACGCGCGCTCTCATTCAACCCCTGGAGGACTCCCCATGTTCAAGAAGTTTGTCGCCGCACTGGCGATGCTGTTCGCTGCCACGATGGCGTTCGCCGCCGTCGACGCCAACAAGGCCAGCCAGGCCGAGCTCGAAGCGATCAAGGGCATCGGCCCCGTGATCTCTTCGCTGATCATCAGCGAGCGCAAGAAGGGAGACTTCAAGGACTGGACCGACCTCGTCACCCGCGTCAAGGGCGTGGGCGATCGCAGCGCCGCCAAGTTCTCCGAAGGCGGCCTCACCGTCGGCGGCCAGGCCTACGCCGGCGCTCCTGCAATGGCGGCTCCGGCCAAGTCGACCGGCGCCAAGGCCGCCGAGAAGACCAAGGAAGTCGCCGCCAAGACCGGCGCGGCCGTGAAGACGGGGGCCGAGAAGGCCGCGTCGGGCGTCAAGGGCGCTGCCAGGGTCGTCAAGGAAAATGCCAAGGACGAGAAGGACGCCCTCAAGGAGAACGTCGCCGACGCCAAGGCCAAGCGCGCCGAGAAGAAGGCGGAGAAAGCCGAGAAGAAGGCCGAAAAGGCCGAGAAGGCGGCGAGCGCGCCGAAGAAGTAGCACTTCGACCTCGCCTTGCCGGGCTTCGCCGCCGCGCCTTGCGCGGTCGCGAAGCCCGCGTCGCTTTCAGCCGGATGTTGGTTCAGCCCGCGCGCCGAAGCGCGACCTCGTTCCAGCCGAAGAAGGACCGGACCTCGGCGCAGCGGGCCATCGTGTCGCGCACGCCCAGCGCGATCAGCTCGCGCGTGTAGGTCGACTCGAAGAGCAGGTAGCTGGCGAGCGCCGCACCGCGCGCACTGTCGCCCTCGCCCGAGACGCCGACGCCGCGCAGCATCGCCCGGATCGGCAGCGGCAGGTCCGAGAGATGGCGCGCCGCGATGTCGTCGAGGCGCTCGCTCGGCGCGATCACGAGCACCTGGATCGGCTTCAGCGACGTTTCCGCGCGCGCCCTTGGCGGCAGCAGCGCGAGCGTCGAGTTGATCCGCTGCAAGCGCTCGACGTCGACCGCGAGCGCGTCGAGGAAGATGTTGGACAGCGCGTGCCCGGCGATCTGTGCGAGGTTGGGATATTCGCTGCTGCCGGCCCGCTCGCCCGGCGGCTCGTGCATGCGGCCGGCGCCGACGACGAGGATGCGCTCGGCACCGAGATGGACCGCGGGCGAGATCGGCGCGGCCTGGCGCATCGAGCCGTCGCCGCAATATTCGAGGTGACCGGCGATGTCGAGCGCCACGGCCGGGAACACGAACGGGATCGCCGACGACGCCATCAGATGCGGCACGTCGATCGACGTGCGCACCGCGATGCGCTGCGAGCGCGTCCACGGCACGATGTCGGCGACGGCGTCGTAGAAGGTCACATGCAGCCCCGAGCCGTAGCTCGAGGCGGTGACGGCGAGCGCGCTCAGGTGGCCTTCGGCCATCACCCGATGCAGCCGCTTGGTATCGACGAGCTCGTGCAGGAGAGCGACCAGGGGCGTGTTGTCCAGCAGCGACCGTGGCCGCGCCCGGCGCCAGCGCGCCACTGCCCAGCCGATCGACATCATCGTCAGCCATCGAGCACCCGTGCGGATCACGCCGAACGAATCGGTGCGATAGACCTGGCCCGCGTGAAAGTTCTCCCACACGTGCACGAGACCGTCGACCGCCGCGTCGAAGGCATCGGCTCGGCAGGCGAGCGCGGCCGCATTGATCGCGCCCGCCGACGTGCCGGCGATGACTGGAAAGGGATTGCTCGCCGGCGCGCCGCTGTCGCGCCGGATCTGCGCGATCGCCTTGAGCACGCCCACCTGGTAGGCCGCGCGCGCGCCGCCGCCCGTGAGGACGAGCCCGGTGGTGGTGGTGGTGGTCGTCGTCGTGTCCGTCATCGGCGCGGGCGGCTGGCCGGGAGACGGCCGCGGCGATGATAGGTCGGCGACCCGGCGCGCTACCAGCACTCGGCGACCGTGTGTGGCGTGCCGACGAGGCCGCGCACGCCGCGCTCGTCGAGGGTGAAGGTCGCGCAGTCGTCGCGCACCTGTCCGCCCTGCGGCACGGCGCGCAGTGTGAAGGCGGTGGCGGTCTGGTTGCCGAACGAGAGGACGTAGTAGCCGTTCTCGGTGGTCGCCCGCGCCACGACGTTCGGGCCGCCGGCATCGCTCAGGGTGGCGGTGCTGTAGCCGGTCGCGCCCTTCTCGGTGGCGAAGCGCTCCAGCAGCTGTGCCGTCGTCGCCAGGGCGGCGCGGGCGTCGGCGCGACGCGCCTTGCGCACCGAGCTCTGGTACGAAGGCAGCGCAACCGCGGAAAGCAGGCCGATGACGGCGACGACGATCATCAGCTCCACCAGCGTGAAGCCGCGGCGCCGGATGCCGGCCTGCGATGCCGACCGAGGCTCACGGCGCATAGATCAACCGCAGCGACGCGGCCTCCGTGCTGCCCGGCGCAACGGTGAAGCGGATCGTCTCGCCGACCTTGAGCGACTCCGCGCCGATCGCCCGCCCGTTGCGGGTGGCGACCGTCTTGCCGTCGACGATCTCGAGCCAGGTGCCTTGCACCTGCAATCGCGTTCCCTTCGGATCGAGCGCCGTGATCGTGCCCTGGCGCAGGCTGGCGCTCTCGTCGGCCTGCACCTGCGCGGTTTGCTGCGCGAGGCCTTGCACGGTCGAAGGCGAAGGCGCCGGTTCGCCGCCGACGCGCGCCGCGTGCCCAGCGCCAAGGTGGGTCGCGAGCGCGACGGTCAGGGTGGCGCGGCAGAGTCGCCGCGCGTGGTTCGATGTCAGCATGTCAACGCACCTCGTGCCACATGACGCGGCCTTCGCGGCCGGCGCCGGAGGTCTCGCGCACCCGGACGACGGAGCCGTCCGAGGTGTTGATGAACTTGTCCTCGAGCCCGCTCACGCCGCCCGAGCGGTTGCTCATGAAGCCCGGCGCCGCCGGGATCGCGCCGATGCGCCGCCCGCTCGTGTTCATCGTCTGCGAAGCGATGCCGGTGCGGCTCAGGTAGTCGGCCGTCGTCAGGACGTTGTCGCCGTTGGTGTCGAAGGTGGCGCTGTCGAAGCGGTTCCCGGTCATGGCGTCGAACTCGATCACCCAGCCCGAGCCGCCATAGGCGCAGGGCGAGCTGATGTCGGGAACGATGGTCGTGAAGATCGCGCGTCCGCCGCGGAAGCGCGCGTCAGCCACGACGCGTTCCCCGCTGTCGGGCAGGTCGACGTACCAGCCGCGCTTGTCGCTGGTGTAGCTCGCCTTGGTGATCGCGTTGTCGCCGGGTGCCGC
>JBBSBZ010000219.1:0-5982 GCA_038250795.1 Burkholderiales bacterium
CTCGAAGCGCCCCTCGCCGACCTGCACGAGCACGATGCGACGCGTTCCGGAGTCGATGACGGCCGAGTCGGGCACGGTCAGCACCTGCCCTTTCGCGCCGACCGAGAACTCCACCTGGGCGTACATCGCCGGTTTCAGGAGTTGCCCCGGATTGGCGAGCTCGACCCGGACCGCCACCGTCCGCGTCTCCGCCTTCAAGGTCGGGTAGACGTACGTCACCCGACCCTCAAACACCTTGTTCGGATAGGCCGTGATCTTCACTGCCGCCTTGGCGCCGGACTGGATCAGGCCGATGTCCTGCTCGGCCAGATCGGCGACGACCCAGACCGACGACAGATCGGTCACCTGGTACAGCATGTCGCCCGGCATGAAGCGCATTCCCTGCAGCGCCTTCTTCTCGGTGACGATCCCGGACGCCGGCGAAGGGAACGAAATCGTGCGCTGCGCCTGGCCGGTCGTCATCAGCGCCGTCACCTGTGCCGGGGAGAGGCCCCAGTTGCGCAGGCGAGAAAGACTCGACTCCGCCAGTTGCCGCATGCTGGCTTGCGCTTCGGGCCCGGCGTCCTTCACGGCCTGAACTCCCTGCATGGCGACGGCGTACTCGCGTTGCGCCGAAACGAGCTCGGGGCTGTAGACCTCGAAGAGCGGTTGCCCCCTGGCCACCGGCTGGCCAGTCACGTTCACGTGCAGACGTTCGACGTAGCCTTCGAACTTGGGCGAGACGGCATAGACGCGCCGCTCGTCGGGCTCGACGCGGCCCGCTGCACGAACCGATCGCCCGAGCTGGCGCATGCTGACAGCTTCGACGCGAACCCCCAGCTTCTGGATCTTCTCGGTGCCGATCCGGATCTGGTTCGGTGAGGTCGACTCCTTCGGTTCGTCTTCGCCTTCGTAGACAGGCACGTAGTCCATTCCCATCGGGTCTTTTTTCGGCGTCGGCGAGCTGTCGGCCAAGCCCATGGGGTTGCGGTAATAGAGCACCTTGCGTTGCGCGGGGGCGCTTGCCGCCGGCGAGGCAACGACGCCGCCGGGATCCGTCGAGGTCGAGCGAGTGCCGAGCCAGTAGCCAGCCGCGCCGACGGCGGCGAGCAGAAGGAACACCAGGCATGTGGCGAGAATGCGCTTCGAAGTTTTCACAGGTCCTCTCCCAGGAGGCGCTCGATGTCGGCCAATCGCATTTGCGCCTCGACGCGAGACTTGAGAAGCTCCTGTCGCCCCTTGCGAATCTGTCGTTGGGCGTCGAGCAGCGTCGCGAAGTCGACCTTGCCGTTCTCATAGGCAGCCAGCGAGGATTGCAGGCTCAGCTCCGATTGCGGCAGCAGCTGCGACTTGATCACCGACTCCGTGCGCAGTGCCGCGTCGAAGGCGGAAAGGCTTCCGGCCAGCTCGGCGAGCAGCTGGCGCGATACCCCCTCCGACCGCGAGCGCGCCGCCCCGACCATCGCTTCGGCCTCGCGCTCCTGAGCGCGGCGAGACTCCTGCTGCAACGGTATGTTGATCTCGAACATCAAGCCCCATTGGGTGATCCGCGATCCCATCTGGCTCGGCGCCACCCCGACCAGGAGATCGGGGTAGCGATTGCGCAAGGTCAGGTCGCGAGTCTTCTGCGCGCCGGCAAGCCGCGCCAGCTCGGCCTGGAGCTGAGGGTTGCGCGCGCGTGCCCGCTCCGCGAGCGTGACAGCATCCGCCGTCGACACCGCGGGCCGAGGCTGCTGCTCCTGCGGCTCGGCGAGAGGCGCGGCCGAGTCGCGTCCCAGCAGCCCGTTCAGGCGCGCCCGCGATTGACGCTTCTCGTTCTCGAAACCGATCAATTCCAGGCGCATCCCCGTTAGCTCGACCTGCGCGCGGATCGCGTCCTGTTGGGGCACCAGCCCGCCGGCGTAGCGAGCCTGCGCGATCTGCTCGAGCCTGGACAGCAGCTCGAGGACCTCGCCGGTCAACCGTTCGTTGCCGATCGCCCGGTAGTACTCGGCATACGAGGTCTTGATTCGTGTCGCCAGCTCGGTCCAGGTGACTTCGCTGCGGGCGGCCGCCTGGGTCGCGTCGGCAGCGGCCGCGTCTCGGCGCAGATCACGCTTGCCCCAAAGAGGCAGTGTCTGCATGACGGTGTACTTCGTCTCGCCGACGCGCGAAGGCAGCAGGCTCGGCGACGCATCGCGGCCGTAGTTGTTGATGTTCATCAGCTCTACCCGGAGCACGGGATCGGGCAGCGCGCCCGCGGGGCCCACGCGCTCTGCCGCCGCGTCGGCTTCGCGCCGCATCGCCGCGAACTCGGGGCTTTGGCCACGCGCGTACGCCAGCAAGCCCTGGACGTTGCTGCCCAGGCTGGCCTCCTGTGCCTGGCCGACTCCGGACAGCGACGCTCCCAGGACCGTGCTGACCAACATGGGCCGAATCGATCGCACACAGCTCGAGAACCATCCCCGGCCAGCCACCAACGGACCCGCGCGAACTCTTCCGCCCGACGGCGATGCGGCAGGTACTGGCTTCGCTGTCGGATGGCGCAACAACCCGACGACCTGTGCGGTCGCGAACACGGCGAGGTGAGACATGGAACTCCGTTGACACGAGGGCGATTGCTGGCAAGCGGGGCGAGCCGCACCAGCGCCGATGTCGACGGAGATGTCAGAACCGCAGTCTGAGGGTCTCGAGATACAGGGGGTCGGGCGGTGGACGCGCCTCGGGCCGCTCACCGAACGGAACGACCAAGGGTCTTGCCCAGTCGTGCAGACCAGGGAGGACGAACATCTGCACGACGGTCGGAAGACTCGGCGCCGCCACCTTCGCCATCTGGAAGGATTGCGAAGCGTCGGTCGCGTGCTGGTGGCACAGCGCCGGCTGCGACGGGTCATCCCCGTCGCACGGGAGCCCCGATGCCATGACCTCGCTCATCCGCTCTTCGACCGAGAGTCCAGGACAAACGTAGCTTGCGAGTGCCAGTTGCGAGAACAGCAATGCCACGATCATGATGAACGAGGTCCGGCATCGTGAGCGCTGGCGGTGCGTTCGCATTTCGAGGGTCAGTTTAGCGGGACTCGCGTCGAGACGGGTGACAGATGAGGGCCTCGCTTTGACGCGCATCAACCTTTTTGCATCGCGCAACAGAGCCCATCCGCGCGGGACGCTCTCGTTGGGGACATTGCTCAGAAGGTGCGTTGAAAATGATTGGGCAGGTATCCCGATCTGATGGCGGCATCGGCCATGTCGACGGGATGCTCGTCGACGATGCGACCTGGGCAGTGCGATACCTCATCGTCAACACGAGCAACTGGTGGCAGGGTCACGGTGCTCAATGCCGGCGCGAGATCGATCCCTCCCGGCTCCAGTCCCGTGACCAATGGTGCGCCGCTCGGGATCGACACGCGTCGGATGATGAAGGTCAACGAGCCGCAAGTGCCCAGCCGGCAGTGGCAGCGAATCCGACCACGATGACAGGTGACACACGCCCGTAGAGCAGCAGGCCGAAGGCCGCCAGGGCCAGACCGAAGTCGGCGCGCGTATGGATCGCGCTCGTCCACACCGGGTCGTACAAGGCCGACAGCAGGATGCCGACCACGCCGGCGTTGACGCCTCCCAGGGCCGACTGCACCGCGTCGCGCTGGCGCAGGGCGTCCCAGAAGGGCAAGACGCCAACGACCAGCAGGTTGGCCGGAAGGAAGATCGCCAGCAGAAGCACGGCGCCGCCGACCCATCCGCTCAAGGGCCCGTGCATCACGGCGCCGAGGTAGGCCGCGAATGTGAACAACGGCCCGGGTACTGCTTGTGCGGCTCCATACCCAGCCAGGAAGTCGGCATTGCTGACGACATTGCCCGGGACGACGACTGCCTGCAGGAGCGGCAACACGACGTGGCCACCGCCGAACACGAGGGCGCCCGCCCGGTAGAAGCCATTCAGCACGGACAACAGTGGCGAGCCTGACGCAGACGCGGCCAGCGGCAGGCCTACCAGCAGCAGGAAGAAGACCACTAAGGCCGCTCCGCCGGCGCGTCTCGAAACGCCAAAGCGCCGATGCTCGCTCGGCCGCTGATGCGCAAGCGTCAGGAACCTCCAGCCCATCACCCCCGAGAGCACGATGGCGGCGATCTGGCCGACCGAAGAGGGAAGCACGAGAGTCATCAGTGCGGTGACCATTGCGAGAGCGGCACGCGGCTTGTCAGGGCACAACGCTTTCGCCATCCCCCACACCGCCTGGGCGACGATGGCGACCGCCACGACCTTCAGCCCATGGACGGCACCGGAGCCGGCCCACTCGCCGTATTGCGTGATGCCATAGCCGAAGAGGATCAAGGCGATCGCCGAAGGCAGCGTGAAGCCGGCCCACGCGGCCAGGGAACCGAGCCAGCCGGCACGGGACAGGCCGATCGCCATGCCGACCTGGCTGCTCGCCGGTCCGGGCAGGAACTGGCACAGCGCGACGAGATCCGAATAGCTGCGATCGTCCAACCAGCGTCGACGGGCGACGAACTCGGTGCGGAAGTAGCCCAGATGGGCGACCGGCCCGCCGAAGGAAGTCAGGCCGAGCCTCAGAAATGCCAGGAACACCCGACTCGCCGAGGCGCTGCTCGTCTCGTCGACTGGCGACGAAAGGTCGTCGGGCGCGTTCATGGAAGTCCGAAGTACCGGCGAGCGTCCATCGTAGTCGACGGTCTGACTGCCAGAGGATCCCGCGCTGCAACGGTGCTGCGGACGGCCGGGCCGGCAACAACTGGTCACCCTCGGGCGCTACAGACGCCCCGCGTCGAGGCCGATATCGAGTCTGTCACCCTCGAACCGGATACCGCCATGCGCCGCGCCCCGCTCCAGCTTCTCGAGACCGTGTTTTTCGTCGTGGCGGCCATCGCCGCCGGTAACGCCATCGCCGGCAACGTCGGACCCGCGAGCGACGCTGGCAAGAGGCCGACCAACTCCTTCAATCTCTTCGTAGCGCCGCCGCCGAGCGCGAGTGCAGTCCGCCTGCCGTCGCACGGCGTGGGCTTGGCCTCGGGCAAGGCCGTGATCCTGGATCCCTACAAGGTGCCCCTGATCCAGAACGCGGGATCGTTGACCCCCGGCCGCTGACGGGGTTACTGCGTCGGGTCGCTTGCAGCCCGACCTCCACGCGGCGCATGATGGCGAAGGATCACATGCATCGCGCCCCCCATGGCCACACTTCCCGGCCTGCCTCAAACCGACGAGCCAGAGCCAGACGCACTTCCGGTCGAGCCCGACGATGGGGCGCGCCTGCCCGACGCGCCGGACGAGGTCGGTCCCGGCCATGAACCCGCACATCCGCCCAAGGCCTAGCGGGAAAGCCTGCGAATCGCTCGTCCCGTCCGGGTTGCACAATCCGCGGCGCGCCGGGTGGTGCTGAGGTTGTGTCGATGGTTCGTGTCTGGGGGTTCGTGGTCGTCATCCTCGCAGCACTGGGATTCGCTGCCTGGGCTTCCGATTTCGTGACCATGCAGGGCGAGCGCACGATCTACACCGTCGATTGCGTCGGCGGGTCGTGGCAGGGCGATCACTGCTCGGGCCGTCTCGTCGCGGGGGAGCGTTTTCGATATCGGGCGCTGAAGCCGCACGGTGAAGTGATCTTCTGGACCGTCGGAACGAGAGAGAAGTCCGGCAAGTTCGAGAATTGCGAGATCGAGGACGGCCGCAACTGGGTCTGCAAGCCCTGCCTGGACGCCGCCCGCTCCATCACCCTGCGCATGGCTCAAGGTGCACCGGTGGCCGACCTACCGTCGGTGACGCGGCCGTTCCGGGCCGTTTCGAAGTGGAGATGGCTGCTGCTGTCGCGCGGCTTCACCGCGGATCGCGATGTGCCGATGACATCGGTGCACGCCGTGGCGGCGCGCTGAATCCCCACGAACCGGCGCCTGGCGTCGGGATCGTGCTCTCGTGTCTTAGCTCCGCCGGCGGCGGCGCATCCAGCCGATCACCCCGAGCCCGCCCACGAGCATGGCCCAGGTCTCGGGCTCCGGAACGGTGGCGACCAGGAAGTC
>JBBSBZ010000220.1:0-5936 GCA_038250795.1 Burkholderiales bacterium
CATCGCTTCGATCGCCCACAAGGTGGATGCCGACAATGGGTGGGCACGCCGAGCGGAACATGAAGAGGCCGGACTCGCCCTTGTCACGCAACCATTGGTCGAAAGCGGCGTGCGTGGCCCAGGCGTGCGAATCGCCGTAGACGAGCCAGTGCGCCGGCCGACCCGCGACGCCGATCGAGCAGAAGTCGCCGGCGTTCCTGAGCGGCTTGCCCGCAAACTCGCATTCCGACAGCGGCGGCGAGCGGTCATCCACCGCCGCGGCGAGCCGTGCCACATCGTTGGGGAAGCGTGCCGGGAGCCCATGGGTCACGAACACGGCGGCCACGATCGCCAGCGTCGCCGCCAGGGCGCCGCCGTAACCCAGCATGAGCCGGCGCGCGCCTGCTAGGAAGCGCCGCGTGCGAACGGGCTCCTCGATCAGGTGGTAGATCGCCGACGCCAGCAAGAGCGACGACGCGAACATCGCCACATGCCAGCGCGCGTCGTAGGTCGCGCCGAGTTGCAGCGTCGCGAATGCGTTGATGGGCCAGTGGACGAGATAGAGCGGGTACGAGATGCGGCCGATGTAGGTGACCGGTGCAAGGCTCAACGCCCTGGCTGCCAGCGTGTCGCCCACGCGACCCGACCAGAGCAGGGCGCTCGCTCCCGCGACCGGCCAGAGCGCGAACCAGCCGGGGAAAGCAATGTCCTTGGAATAGGCCAGCGCCCCGATCGCGACGAGCGCCAGTCCGGCGGCGCCCACCGCCTGCCGCGAAGCGATCCTGCCCGGGTGCAGGAGGACGACGCGGGAAGCGATCGCCCCGGCGAGAAGCTCCCAGGCCCGTGTCGGAAGCAGGTAGAAGGTCGCCTCCGGCTTGATCGACACGAAGGCGACATTGAGCGCGAACGACAGGGCCGCTAGGGCCGCGATCCAGACCCAGAAGCGGGCGCGCTGGTGGCGATGCAGCAGGATGAGCAGCAGCGGATAGAAGAGATAGAACTGCTCCTCCACTGCCAGCGACCACATGTGCAGCAGGAACACGTCGCCGGTGCCGAGGCCGAAGTAGTTGATGCTTCGCCAGTAGTAGATGTTGACGACGTAGAGCTGCGAGTACAGCACCTGGCGCGCCAGCTCGATCAGGTCGTGCTGGAACAGGATGAACCCACCCGCGATCATGACGAGGGAAAGCGTGACGAACAGGGCTGGTGCAAGCCGGCGCACACGCGCGACGTAGAACGCACGCAGACTGAAGGTGCTGGCATCGAGCTGGCGGGTGATGATCGACGTGATCAGGAAGCCGGAGATCACGAAGAACACGTCGACGCCGATGAAGCCGGCCTTGCCCACCAGCAACAGGTCGAAATGGAAGAGCAGGACGAGCAGGACAGCCACGGCGCGAAGGCCGTCGATGTCGGCTCGATAGGTCACGGGCGTCCGTGCGGCGCTATCGGTCGACGGCATCGCGATACAGGATCGCAAGCTCGCGCTGCGCGTTGGCGAAGTCGTAGCGGGAAGCGATGTGCAGGCGGGCGGCATCGCCCTGACGACGAACCTCGTCGGGATGCTCGACGAAGCCGATCAACGCCTCGACCAGCATTGCCCGCACCGTCGCGAACGCCCGCGCGAGCGATTCGTCGAAGGCCGCTCCGCGCAGCCAGAGACCGACCCAGCGCTTGGCCTCGTTCTTGTCGAGCGTCGCGAGGCGCCCCGTGAGGCCGTCGACCACCAACTCGGGAATGGCGTAGACGTCGGTCGAAAGCACGGGCATGCCGGCCATCGCGGCCTCGATCGCGACCCAGCCGAGGCTCTCGTCCAGGGTCGGGAAGGCGAGAACGTCGTGCGAGCGCATGAGTCGATGGATCTCGGCGTTCGGCAGCCGCTCGTGGTACGCCAGGCCCGGCATGGTGCGCATGCGCGCCACCGTACGAGCGGTGTCCTCGGCCGTCCAGGTCCCGACGTAGGTGTAGGGGGCGAAGTCGCAGACCACCGTCGTCTCGATGTTCGCGCCGGCCGTCCTGCAAGCCTCGATCGCGTCGAGGGTCGGCGGCAAGCCCTTTCGCAATGCGTCGCGGCCGACGAAGAGAACGCGCAGCGGGTCGCCGCTCGCGCGCACGCGGCGCATGTCGTCACCCGGCGGCGCGAGCACGCTGCCGCGGAACACCGACACCTTCGCGGCCGCGTCTCCCAGACCGCGCGCCTCGAGCCTTCGCCGCAGCCCGGCGGCGGCCACCTCCGACAGCGCCAGCGCGCCCCGGCAGCGCGAGCTCGCGATCAAGGCATAGCCTGCATCGAGCTGCCACGGCGAGGGCTCTCCAAGATAGCGTGGCAGCTCGTTCTCGAACGACACCACGAACGGCCGCAGCCCGACCGGCAGCTCGTTGAAGGTGTGCACCAGTGCCACAGGGTGGTCGAGCAGCAGTGGCGTCTGCTGCCAGAACGTGCCCTTTCGCTCGAGGCGGTGCAGCGGGACGCGGGTGACCTTGTGGAACGTGAAGCCCGGCGGTGCCAGACCATACGACACCTTCTCGCTGCCGTAACCCGGCGAGACGACGCCGATCGCGTTCGGGCGCCGCCAGCCGGCGACGAGCCGCCGCGGCGCCGCGGCGAACGAGACGCCGCTGTCAGCGCCCATCGTCTGGGCGCCGATGGGTCAGCCGCTTGCCGAGAGCGATCCAGCACACTTCGCAGCGCAGCGTCAAGACGAGTGCGAGAGCGAAGGTCAGCGCGAAGACCGACTCCGGAGCGCTCATTCTTGCGATCCGTCGTCACGCTCGGTGCGTACCCATCGTGCCTGGCGGCCACAGAGCGCCTGCCAGTAGAGCGGCACCTTCGAGGTCACGTAGGCCGGCACGCCACCAAGCTCGCGCAGCGAGACGATCTCGCGGCCAAACCGGTGCCACGATGTCGCCACGCCGATCGAGATCAGGCCAAGCGCCAGCGCGAACACCACGAGGGGCAGGCGATCGCCGCCAAGCGCCGCCAAGACAGCGCTGACCGCCATGCCGAGGAGGACCAGCAGAACAAGCGACGCGAGCGGTGGGATGCACAGATCGAGCACCATCGCCGCCAGCGCCGCGTCGCGGCAACGGATCGCCCGCCCCATCGCGCGCGGCGCGCGTCCGACGATGACGCTCAGGTGGCCATGCTCCCAGCGCGTGCGCTGAGATGCGAGCCCATCGGCCTTCGCCGCGAACGTGCTCGTGACGAGCGCGTCGGGGCAGAAGAGAGGCGGCGTACCCCGCTCGGCGAGGTCGAGCCCGAGCGACATGTCTTCGACGATGTGCCCCGACGCCAGCGGTGCGTGCTCGATCACCCGCCACGGAAAGGCCATGCCGGTTCCCATCAGCTGGCACGGTGCGCCCAGACGAAGGGCGCCGAGCGGTCGGGCGAAGTTGTGCACGGTCCAGGCGAACTCCGCGATGCGTGTCGACAGCGGCGCGCCGGGCGGCGAGCGCATCAGGTTGAGCGCCTGCACGGGGCGGCCGGTCGCGACGCACGACGAGGCGAGGCGCTCGAGCGCGTCGGTGCCCGGCACACAGTCGGCGTCGATGACGACGACGACGTCGGGCGGATCGCGTGAGAGATGGCGAACACCGAAGTCGAGCGCATAGCCTTTGCCGCGCTGCTCGGGATCGTCGCGGCGGATCGCTTCCGCTCCGGCCATCGCAGCGATGCCCGCGGTGTCGTCGCTGCAGTTGTCGGCGACGACCAGCAGGCGGTCGCCGGGCGCCAGCTGCGGCAGGATCGTCGCGAGCGAGGCGGCGATACCCGCGGCCTCATCGTGCGCTGGTACCAGCACGGCGATGCGAGGACGCTTCGCAACGAGCGGCTGCGGCACGACGCCAGATCGCCGCGCGAACATGGTCTCCAGAAAGAACACGATGGCCGGCACCAGCAGCATCAGCCCGAAGAGCCCGAGCAGGAAGGTGAGGGCGTCACTCATTTGTATTCGATCAGGCTGCCACGCGAGCCGGCGAGGCGATGGATCATGAAGCGGATCTGCCCTGCGGCCTCGGCGAACTTGCCGACGACGAGAAAAAACGCGCGCGCCGCGCGCTGGCCGAGTGGGCCGCGACCCTTCACGTAAAGCCGCACGACCTGGAGCGGATAGATGACCAACGCCCAGAGCGCACGCACGTCGACCAGGGCTGCGGCGGCAAGCACGAGCACCGGCAGCACGAACCCCCAGAGCCAGGCGCTGCGCGATTCGCGCACCCAGTGCCGCTCGGGCGGCGCGCCATGCAGGCTCGCGCCTTCGGCGAAGGCATAGCCGCCCCGCATCGTCCGTCGCCACCATTGCGAGAAGCGGGTCATCGCCGCGTCATGCAGCGTCATCTCCGCATCGAGCCTCCAGATACGTCCGCCCTGCGCGCGCAGGCGCACGCAGAGCTCGGGCTCCTCGCCGGCGATCAGGTCGGCGCGGAAGCCGCCCACGCGGCGGAAGGCCTCGGCACGCATGATCGCGTCGCCGCCGCAGGCCAACGCTTCGCCAACTGGCGTATCCCACTCGAGATCGCACAACCGGTTGTAGACCGAGCGTGCGGGATCGCGCTCGCGTCGCCGGCCGCAAGCCGCGACGACGTCGGGATGCGCAGCGAGGAATGCGACCGCGCGATCGAGCCAGCCGACGACGACCTCGCAGTCGCCGTCCACGAACTGGATCAGCTCGACTTCCGGGTGCCATTGCAGAAGCGCGGCGGCGCCGGCGTTCCGGGCCTTCGCGGCGGTGAAAGGCTGCGCCGGGTCGAGCGAGACGATGCGTGCCTCCAGCGCGCGGGCGGCTTCGACCGAGCCGTCCGTCGAGCCCGAGTCGACATAGACGAGAGCTGTCGCGCCGCGCACGGAGCGAAGACAGCGGACGAGGCGGTCACCCTCGTTGCGGCCGATGACGACCACCCCGAGTCCATTCGGCGCGCCATGAGGGTCGTGGCCTGCCGCGCTCATCGCTCTGGCCTCGGCCTGACGACGGCCGGCACGCCGACCGCCACCGAGTCGTCCGGCACGTCACGCACGACGACCGCATTGGCCCCGATCACCACGTTGTTGCCGATCGTGATGCGTCCCAGCACCTTCGCGCCCGCGCCGATGTCGACGTTGTCGCCGATCGTCGGCGCGCACGGATCGTCGACACGCGCCAGCCCGACGACGACGCCGGTGCGAATGCGGCAGTCGTTGCCGAAGCGGGCGTAGCCGCTGACGACGACGCCGCCGAAATGGTCGATGACGAAGTTTCGGCCGACCTCGACCTCGCACGGCAGCTCGATGCCGGTGACGACCTGGACGAGCTTGTAGGCCACGTGATAGACCAGCGAGAAGACCTTGCGCAGCAGCGCCGGCCTGACGCCGTAGCGCCAGCGCCCGAATCGGTAGACGACCATCACCCAGAAGCCTTGCGCGCCCAGGTGACCGCCGTAGGCAGCGAGGTCGGCGCGAAGGTTGTCGAGCATGGCGTCGTTCGACTGCAGGCTCAGCGTGTCGGGTGCAGGCCGCCCGCCGTGCTTCGGAGCAGGACCCACGTCGCGCGAGCCTGCGCCCAGTACGAGCGGAGCAGCGCCCGGGGCCGGCGCCGGATGAGGCCCTTCGCCGTCAACACACCGGCACCGAGCAGCGCGAGCGCGACCGCCGCCCACGCGCCAGCGCGGCCGTGGTGCTTGCGGAAATACAGCAGCCCGCTTTCGATCTGCAGGGCAGGAATCTGCCGACCGGCGGCGGAAATCTCGCTGTCGGTGCGCGCGCTCTCGCCGCCGATGTGCACGACCGTGACGGCCGGGTCGTACATCACCTGCCAGCCCGCGGCCTTGACGGCGCGGCAGTGGTCGATCTCCTCGTAGTAGAGGAAGTAGCGCGGATCGAAGAGGCCGACCGCGTCGATGACGCTGCGGCGCACGAGGTAGTAGCAGCCCGGCACCCAGTCGCATTCGCGCGGTGTGGCGTGGTCCCAGGTCATGTCGTCGAC
>JBBSBZ010000221.1:0-5918 GCA_038250795.1 Burkholderiales bacterium
GGGCGCTTCTTCGAGTACATGTCGGCGACCTTGATCTTGTAGAAGTCGGCGACCGTCTTCTGGATGTTCTCGACGCCGACCTGGCGGTTCTGGATCGAGAGCAGGTCCTTCAGCGCCTCGCGCGCGAGCTGGATGTTGATGTCCTTGTGGCTGAAGCGCGAGTACGCCAGGATCTTCCTGAGCGCCCCTTCGAGCTCGCGCACGTTGGCGCGCACGTTCTTGGCGACGAAGAAGGCGACGTCTTCGGGCATCGGCGTCGCTTCCTGGTCGGCCTTCTTCATCAGGATCGCGACCCGCATCTCGAGCTCGGGCGGCTCAATCGCGACGGTCAGGCCGGCGTCGAAGCGAGAGGTCAGGCGCTCGTCGATGTCGACCAACCCTTTCGGGTAGGTGTCGCTGGTCATGATGATGTGCGCGCGCTTGGCGAGCAACGCTTCGAAGGCGTTGAAGAACTCCTCCTGCGTGCGCTCCTTGCCGGCGAAGAACTGGACGTCGTCGATCAGCAGGAGATCGAGCGAGTGGTACTTGGCCTTCAGCTCGTCGAAGGTCTTTCGCTGGTAGTTCTTCACCACGTCGGTGATGAACTGCTCGGCGTGGAGATAGAGGATGCGCGCGTCGGGCCGGTCGGCCAGGAGCGCATTGCCGACAGCGTGGATGAGGTGCGTCTTTCCCAGGCCGACTCCGCCGTAGATGAACAGCGGGTTGTACATGACGCCGGGCGAGCCGGCGACGTGCAGCGCCGCGGTGCGGGCCATCTGATTGGCGCGGCCGGGCACGAGGTTGTCGAACGTGAGTGCCGGATTGAGGCGGCTGCGCGAGCCGATCGAGAGTGGAGCCTGGCTGGCGGCATGGGCTGCGCCGTGGGCAAAGCTCGCGGGCAATGATCCCGACGATGTCTTCGCCGGTGCCGCGGGGTCGACGTTGGCGGCGTGGGCGACGGCCTGGCCCGGTTGCGCGATCGAGTCGCGCGGCGCGAGGGTGACGTCGAGCCGCACGGGCTTGCCCGCGATTTCGCTCAGCACCGTTTCGATCCGGCCGGCGTACTGGTTGCGGATCCAGTCGAGCTTGAACCGATTGGGCACCCGCACGGTGACGACCGCGCCCTCGCCGTTGTCGGCGACGTCAGCATCGGGCAGGGGCCGGATCCAGGTGTTGAATTGCTGGTCCGGCAGCTCCGACGCCAAGCGCTCGCAGCCGCGTTGCCAGAGGTCGGCTCGCATGTGTGGAGAAGTCACCCGTGAAAGCCGGCGATTGTAGGCCAGCGATGGGCGTGGAGTCCAGTTATCCACAGGGAATACCCGATTCCGGCGCGGTCGTACGGGAGCGCCGAGATGGCGACGTCGGTTGACGGCACGCCGGCTTCTTGCTGTAATCCCAGGTTGCCCGTCAAGGGCCCCCAAGCACCGCCGGCCGGGCCTTGCGCCTTCATCGCCGTACGCGGGCTTCAGGAAGCCAATCATGAAACGTACCTATCAAGCCTCCAAAGTCCGGCGTGCACGCACCCATGGCTTCCTCGTCCGGATGAAATCCCGGGGCGGCCGGGCCGTCATCAACGCCCGTCGCGCCAAGGGGCGCAAGCGCCTCGCCGTCTGAGCGAGGCCCGGCAACGCGCCATGTGCGGGCGGCCGCTTCCAGCCGGCCCGATGGCGCGCATCGTCAAGTCGGTCGACTTCGAACGGGTCCTTCGGGTGCGAAGCCGTGCCTCGACGGCGCATTTCGCCGTCCATCACCTGGCGGGTGCGCCGAGTGCGGGCAAGCCCCGGGACCGAAAGTTATCAACAATCCTGGCCGGTTCGGGTGGAGGACCTGTGGATGACTCGTCCCGCGAGGGCGCTGCGCCAGCCGATTCCTGGGTCGGTGCGGTGGTCCCGAAGCGACATGCGAAGAGGGCAGTGACACGCTCGCTCCTGAAGCGTCAGATCTACGCCGCTGCCGAGCGCCATCGGGCGCACCTGGCGCCCGGCCTGTGGATTGTTCGCCTGCGATCGCCGTTCGATCGGGAGCGATTCGCGAGCGCCGCGTCGGAGCCCTTGCGGCGCGGCGCGCACGACGAGCTGGAAGCGCTGCTCGAGGCGGCGCGGGCCGGGACGGCGGCATGAAAGACTGGCCGCGCCAGATCCTGGTCGGCGCCGTGCGCGCCTACCGCTTCGCATTGAGCCCGTGGCTCGGCAGCAGTTGCCGGTTCGAGCCGACCTGCTCCGCCTACGCACTCGAAGCCTTGACACTTCATGGCGCCATGGCCGGAACGGCGATGACGCTCGGCCGGTTGGGGCGCTGCCATCCCTGGTGCGCGGGTGGCCTCGACCCCGTTCCCTCCCACGCGCCGCGCCTGTTCAGGTCGCTCGTCGCCTCGAACCGAAACGACGCCCGCGCGCACAGCGCGCGCTCCGAAACATCGTCATGACCGACATCCGCAGAACCCTGCTCTGGGGCATCTTTCTCGCCTCGCTCTTCTTCATCTACGAGTCGTGGAACCGTCACAACGGCCACCCGTCGATGTTCGGCACGCCGGTCACCACGCGCGCTCCTGCACCCTCGACCACGCCGGGCTCCGGCTTGCCGACGCCCACGGTGTCGTCCACGGTGCCGGGCGGCGCGAGCGTCGCGCCCGCGGCGGCCGCTCCCGCGGCGCCGTCGTCGGCGCCCGCCGCAGGGGTGAGCGTGCAGGTGTCGACCGACGTCGTGCGGGCGACGCTCGACAGCACCGGCGGCACTCTGACGCGCCTGGAGCTGCTCAACTATCCCGACCAGATCATCGAGGAGTGGTACGAGCCGCTGCTGAGGCTCTTCGGCGCCGGCCGGCCGAAGGCGACGCCGCACGACGTCGTGCTGCTCGACGAGTCGAGGGACCGTCTCTATGTCGCCGAGTCCGGCCTGGTGCCGGCCGCCGGCGGTTCGGGCCTGCCCAATCACCACACGGCGATGACGCTGGTGCCGGGGCCGACCTCGCTCGCGCCCGGCCAGGACACGCTCGCGGTGAAGTTCGAGTCGCCGCTGGTCGGTGGTGTGCGATGGGTGAAGACCTACACCTTCCGGCGCGGCGACTTCGCCATCGACGTGCGCAACGAGGTGGTCAACGAGTCGAATGCACCGGTGTCGCCGCGCCTGTATCTCCAGCTCGTGCGTGACGGCATCGACCCGCCGGGCGGCTCGAGCGTGTATTCGACCTTCACCGGCCCGGCGATCGACGACGGCAGCAAGTACCAGAAGATCGCCTTCAAGGACATCGAGAAGCGCGGCGCCGCGGAAAAGCCGGATCACACCACCGAGGCCGAGCGCGGCTGGGTCGCGATGGTCCAGCACTACTTCGTGTCCGCGTGGCTCGTCGACAAGGGCGATGCCAGGCAGCCGCGCGAGTACTTCACGGCCAAGTCCGACATCGTCAACCCGAAGACGGGCGGGCCGGCGCATGTCTACTCGGTCGGCATGCTCGTCCCGCTCGGCGAGATCCGCGCCGGCGCGAGCAAGTCCTTCGACGCCACGCTCTACGTCGGACCCCAGGCCGAGAACCGGCTCGCCGCCCTGGCGCCGCGCCTGGAACTGGTCAAGGACTACGGCGTCTTCAAGGTCCTGTCCGAGCCGCTCTTCTGGCTGCTGACCCAGCTGCACAAGGTTCTCGGCAACTGGGGCTGGTCGATCGTCGGCCTGGTGGTGCTGCTGAAGATCGCCTTCTTCTGGCTCAACGCCAAGGCTTACGGCTCGATGGCCAAGATGAAGGCGATCAACCCGCGCATCATGGAGATGCGCGAGCGCCTCAAGGACAAGCCCCAGCAGATGCAGCAGGAAATGATGCGCATCTACCGCGAGGAAAAGGTCAATCCGCTCGGCGGCTGCCTGCCGATCGTCGTCCAGATGCCGTTCTTCATCGCCCTCTACTGGGTGCTTCTCTCGACCGTCGAGATGAGGAACGCGCCCTGGATCGGCTGGATCACCGACCTCTCCGCGAAGGACCCGTACTTCATCCTGCCGCTCCTGATGACCGGCACCAGCCTGTTGCAGACCTGGCTCAATCCGACGCCGCCCGATCCGGTCCAGGCTCGGATGATGTGGATCATGCCGCTCGTCTTCTCGGTGATGTTCTTCTTCTTCCCGGCCGGCCTCGTGCTGTACTGGCTCACGAACAACATCCTGTCGATCGCGCAGCAGTACGTGATCAACAAGCGCCTCGGCGTGCTCGGCAAGTAGCGGTCGCCGATCGCGCCGCCGGACAATCCGGCCATGTCCACACCGGGTGCCGATGAGCCGATCGTCGCGATCGCGACGGCGGGCGGTCGCGGCGCCGTCGGCATCGTGCGCGTCTCCGGTGCCGGCCTTGCCCGCCTCGCGCACGCGATCTGCGGCAAGGAACTCGAGCCGCGACAGGCGACCTACGTCGGCTTCCTCGACGGCGCCGGCGCCGCCATCGACCGCGGTCTCGCCCTCTTCTTCCCCGCGCCGCATTCGTACACCGGCGAAGACGTGCTCGAGATGCAGGCGCACGGCGGGCCGGTCGTGCTGCAGCTGCTGGTCGAGCGCTGCCTGGAAGCGGCCGCGGCCACCGACCCGCCGACCGGCCGGGCCGTGCTCGCTGGTCTGCGTCTCGCGCGGCCGGGCGAGTTCACCGAGCGCGCCTTCCTCAACGACAAGCTTGACCTCGCCCAGGCCGAGGCGGTGGCCGACCTGATCGACGCGAGCACCGAGGCGGCGGCGCGATCGGCGGCGCGGTCGCTGTCGGGCGCCTTCTCGGCAGAGGTCGACGCGCTCGCCGACGAGCTGATCGAGCTGCGCCTGCTCGTCGAGGCCACGCTTGACTTCCCCGAGGAGGAGATCGAGTTCCTCGAGACCGGCGACGCGCGTGGGCGGCTGGCGCGTGCCTCGGCGGGCGTCGACCGGGTGCTGGCTCGCGCGCGCCAGGGTGCGCTGCTGCGCGACGGCATCCACGTGGTCCTCGCCGGCCAGCCCAACGTCGGCAAGAGCTCGCTGCTCAACGCGCTCGCCGGTGCCGAGCTGGCGATCGTCACGTCGACTCCCGGGACGACGCGCGACAAGGTGGCGCAGACGATCCAGATCGAGGGCGTGCCGCTCCACGTCGTCGATACGGCGGGACTGCGCGAGGCGAGCGAGGAGGTCGAGCGGATCGGCGTCGCGCGCAGCTGGGACGAGATTGCGCGCGCCGATGCGGTCCTCTTCCTGCACGACCTCACGCGGATCGGCGAGCCGGGCTACGACCAGCAGGAGGCGCAAATCGCGCGCCGCCTTTCCGAGGGTCTGGCCGGCGATGCAGGCCTCGCCGCCACGGGCCGGCTCGTCCACGTCTTCAACAAGAGCGACGCCGTGCCCGACCCCGGGCCCGTCGAGGGCGTCATGATTTCCGCGACCTCCGGAGCGGGCCTGCCCGCGCTGCGCGCCGCGCTGCTCGCCGTCGCCGGCTGGCAGGCGGCGCCGGAGGGGCTCTTCATCGCCAGGGCGCGCCACGTCGAGGCCTTGCGACGCACGCGCGTCCACCTCGACGAGGCCCTCGCGCACGCCCGTGCCGGCAACGCCGTGCTCGAGCTCTTCGCCGAAGAGCTGCGCCTGGCCCACGACGCGCTCGGCGAGATCACCGGTGCGTTCACGTCCGACGACCTCCTCGGCGCCATCTTCGGGCGGTTCTGCATCGGCAAGTGACGCGTGTGCGATACCTCCGGTGCGCGCCGTCGGCGCGACGAACGGATCGCAGCGTGCGACAAATGGCCGCTCCCACGCGGCCGCCCGACGAGCGGACGAGACGACACGGCCGATAATCACCGCCGGAGCGGGCTGTCTCCCGACGGGTCGGGCGAAGGCACGGAGCAGGCATGGAAATCGACGAACTGGTCAACGCGGTGCAGACGCTCAACGCCGAGGACGCGTTCCGGGCCCGGCTGTCGATCGACAACTGGCGCACGATCGCGCCCTAC
>JBBSBZ010000222.1:0-5885 GCA_038250795.1 Burkholderiales bacterium
GAAATAGAACATCAACGCGTTGATCACGAAGAGAAAGAGGCCGAGCGTCAGCAGCGTGACCGGCAGGGTCAGCAGCACCAGGATCGGCCGGAGCAGCGTGTTGAGCAGGCCGAGGACGAGCGCGGCGATCATGGCCGAGCCGAAGCTTCGGACCTGGACGCCCGGGTAGATCTGCGCCACGAGCAGGAGCGCGGCGGCGAGGAGGAGCCAGCGGACGACGATCTTCATGAGGCGAAGCGTAGCGCGAGCGCGGCCGCAGCGCTCTGGCCACCGGCGGCGCGCTTGCCCAGCACGCCGAGAAGTGCGAGCCGATTCCCAGGGAGCAATGGCGGCCGCAGGCCGAGCTCGAGCGAAAGCTGGGCGACCAGGGCTGGAAGATCAGCCGGGTCAAGATCACCAACGGCTGCCACGAGGTCTATGGCCGGGACGAGAAGAACGACAAGGTCGAGACCTTCTTCCACCCGAAGACCTTCGAGCTCGTCACCGCGCCCAGGTGAGCCGGTCGATCCGGTGATCCGCGTCTGGGATCCGGCGGTTCGCGTCCTCCACTGGGCGCTCGCCGTCTGCGTCGCCCTCGGCTGGGCGTCGACGGTGTGGCTGGGCGGCTGGCACCAGCGCGTCGGCTGGGCGGCGCTGGCCTTCTTCGCCTGCATCGGGGCGCTCGCACTCACCGGCCGGCTCTACACGACCGATCGCTTCCGGGGCGACGAAGCGGTCGAGCGCGTGCACCTCGTGCTGGCCTCGACACTCGTCGCGATGGTCGTCTTCCGCGTCGCCGGCGCGGTGCTCACCGGACGCCGTCAACACGAGAACCTGATCGCCTCGATGGTCCACGGCATGAAGCGCGAGGACTCGTTCGACGATCGAGATTGACGCGTGCCTGCGACAAAACGGCTGTTCTCCTCTGAAGAATGCTTGTCCTTCGAGTGAAAACAGCTTCTCACCCCTCTGCACACGCAGTACTATTCGCTCCGCGCGGAACACGGAGAAATGAGAGTCCACGCGACTCTCGCCCGCTCCAAGCACATCAACCAATCATTTGATGGAGAGAATCAAAATGGCAACTGCGAAGAAAGCTGCGAAGAAGGCGGCCCCTGCGAAGAAGGCTCCGGCCAAGAAGACCGTCGCCAAGAAGGCGGCTCCCGCGAAGAAGGCGCCGGCCAAGAAGGCCGCCGCCAAGAAGCGCACCCCGAACGCGGCCTTCATGAAGGCCATGACGCCGAGCCCCGCGCTCGGCGCCATCATCGGCGACAAGCCGGTGCCGCGAACCGAGGTGACCAAGAAGGTCTGGGAGTACATCAAGAAGCACAACCTTCAGGATGCGACGAAGCGGACGATGATCAATGCCGACGCCAAGCTGAAGGAAATCTTCAAGAAGGGCCAGGTCTCGATGTTCGAGATGACCAAGCTGATCAACGGCCACCTGAGCTGAGTCGGTCGAAGCGCCTCGCGGCGCAAGTCAAAGCCGGTGCTTGCACCGGCTTTTTCTTTGGCCCCCCGCGACACGTAGGAGACGGCCCACCCGAGGCGGCGCAAGGCTCCGACGGCGACAACCCCCGGTCGCCGGGCGACGCGCAAGGTCGAAGAGGTGACAGTGCGGGCTTCTACTCAACGAGGAGCCCTCACATGAATGTCCCGACGATTTCCGTGCTCGCCCGGGCGGTCGCAATGTCCGTCGCCACTCTCGCCTTTGCCACCGGCGCTTCGGCCGCTGGCGATAAGGCGGCCTACGACCATGCCAAGTCGTCGGCCAAGACCACGTACGAGTCGGCCAAGAAGTCCTGCGATGCCATGAACGGCAACGCGAAGGACGTCTGCGTCGCCGAGGCCAAGGCGGCCCGCGTCAAGACCGACGAGGAAGCCGAGGTGTCGTACAAGAACACGCCGAAGGCGCACGAGCACGCCACGCACGAGATCGCCGAGGCCAACTACGACGTCGCGAAGCAACGCTGCGACGCCAAGACCGGCAACGACAAGGATGTCTGCATCAAGGAAGCCAAGGCCGCGATGACCAAGGCCCAGGCCGATGCCAAGGCCTCGTACAAGTCGGCCGACGCCCATATGGACGCCGCCAAGGACAAGCGCGAAGCCGACTACAAGGTCGCAGCGGAAAAGTGCGATGCGATGACCGGCGACGCCAAGAGCAACTGCATCTCGCAGGCCAAGGCCAAGTACAAGATGTAAGAGGGCTTCAGCCCCGGGCCAGGCGGCGCTCGACGAAGTCGAGCCGATCCTGGCCCCAGAACATCTCGCCGTCGATCACGAAGGTCGGCGCACCGAACACGCCACCGTCGATGGCGCGCTGCGAGTCCTGCTCGTAGCGCTCGTGCACCGACTGCGATTGGGAATCTTCGAGCCGCCTGGCCGTGAGGCCGCAGGCCTCGAGCATCGCTTGCAGCACCGACGGATCGGCGATGTTCTTCTCTTCGACCCAGACGCCGCGCATGATCGCACCGGCGATCTTCATCGCCGCGGCGCTGCCGTCCGCCACGTCGACGGCGATGATCAGCTTGGCCGCGTCGTCCCCCGAGACCGGGAAATAGCGCGGGTGCAGGTTGAGCGGTCGTCCGAGGTGCTCGCTGAAGCGCTTCAGCTCGACCAGGCGATAGGCCTGCCGCTGCGGCGCGCGCTTGGCCAGGGGCAGCCCGCCCGACACCGGAAAGACCCGACCGAGATCGACCGGCAGGACATTGATCGTCGCGCCGCCACGGGCGGCGATGGCAGCGAAGCGCTCGTGGCCGAGGTAGGTCCACGGCGATTGCGGCGAGAGGAAGTAGTCGATGGCCAGGCTCACGGGCGTCTCCTTGAAAGCGAGGCCAGTCTAGTGCCGTCGCGCGTGTGGCGCCCGACGCGGCCCGACGCGCTCAGGCGGCCAGGAGCGGGCGCAGATAGCGGCCGGTGAAGCTCGCGTCGCTCGCGGCGACGGCTTCCGGCGTGCCGATCGCGACGACCGTGCCGCCGCCGGCGCCACCTTCCGGGCCCATGTCGACGACCCAGTCGGCGGTCTTGATGACGTCGAGGTTGTGCTCGATCACGACGACCGTGTTGCCGGCATCTCGAAGGGCGTGCAGCACCTTCAGCAGCAGGTCGATGTCGGCAAAGTGCAGGCCGGTCGTCGGCTCGTCGAGGATGTAGAGCGTGCGGCCGGTGTCGCGCTTGGACAGCTCGAGGGCGAGCTTGACCCGCTGCGCCTCGCCGCCCGAGAGCGTCGTCGCGCTCTGGCCGAGCCGGATGTAGCCCAGGCCGACGTCGAGCAGCGTCTGCAGCTTGCGGGCGATGTTGGGCACGGCATTGAAGTAGCCGTTGGCGTCCTCGACGGTGAGGTCGAGAACCTCGGTGATGTTCTTGCCCTTGTAGAGGATCTCGAGCGTCTCGCGGTTGTAGCGTCGCCCGTGGCAGACGTCGCACGGCACATACACGTCGGGAAGAAAGTGCATCTCGACCTTGATCACGCCATCGCCCTGGCACGCCTCGCAGCGTCCGCCGGCGACGTTGAACGAGAACCGTCCCGGCCCGTAGCCGCGCTCGCGCGCGGCCGGCACCTCGGCGAAGAGCTCGCGGATCGGCGTGAAGAGGCCCGTGTAGGTGGCCGGGTTCGAGCGCGGCGTGCGGCCGATCGGCGACTGGTCGACGCTGATCACCTTGTCGAAGGCTTCGATGCCCTCGATCGCGTCGTGCGGCTCGGGCTCGGCGTGGCTGTGATACAGGTGCCTCGCGATCGCCGCGTAGAGCGTGTCGTTGACCAGGGTCGACTTGCCTGAGCCCGACACGCCCGTGACGCACGTGAAGAGGCCCACCGGAAACGCGACGTCGACACGCTTCAGGTTGTTGCCGCGCGCGCCGGTGATGCGAAGCCATTCCCCGGCGGGCGGCACCGGTCGGCGCGTCGGCACGGCGATCTCGAGCGCGCCCGAGAGGTAGCGGCCGGTCAGCGACTGCGGCGCTGCGGCGACCGCGTCGGGCGTGCCTTCGGCCATGACGCGGCCACCGTGCACGCCCGCGCCCGGCCCCATGTCGATGACGTGGTCGGCGGCGCGGATCGCCTCCTCGTCGTGCTCGACCACGATCACGCTGTTGCCGATGTCGCGCAGGTGAAAGAGGGTGCCGATCAGCCGCTCGTTGTCGCGCTGGTGCAGGCCGATCGAAGGTTCGTCGAGGACGTACATCACGCCGGTCAGGCCCGAGCCGATCTGCGAGGCGAGGCGGATCCGCTGCGCCTCGCCGCCCGAGAGCGTCTCGGCGCTGCGATCGAGGCTCAGGTAGTTGAGGCCGACGTCGTTCAGGAACTTGAGGCGCGAGCAGATCTCGCGGATCACCTTGTCGGCGATCTCGGCCTTCGCGCCGGCGAGCGCGAGCCGCTCGAACCAGGTGAGCGCCTCGCGCAGCGTGAAGTGCTCGACGCGGTAGATCGGCTCCTTCTCGCCGCTCGCGCCGTCGACCAGGAACACGTTCCTCGCCTCGACGCGCAGGCGCGCGCCCTTGCAGTCGGGGCAGGGCTTCGAGCTCTGCAGCCGCACCAGGTCGTCGCGGACGGCGGGGGAGTCGGTCTCTCGAAAGCGCCGCTCGAGGTTGGGCAGGATGCCCTCGAAGGGATGGCTGCGCTTGACCATGCGCTGCTTGCCGCGCGCCGCCTTCGCCTCGTAGGTGAACTCGATCTCGACGGCGCCCGAGCCGCGCAGCAGCACGTCTCGCGCCTCGGTGGGCAGCTCCTCGAACGGCAGGTCGACGTCGAAGCCGTAGTGCGCGGCGACGCTTTCCAGCAGCGAGAAGGTGTAGGGATTGCGTCGGTCCCAGCCCTTGACCGCACCGCTCGCGAGACTGAGCGACGGGAAGGCGACGACGCGCTCGGCGTCGAACACCGTCGTCACGCCGAGGCCGTCGCAGGTCGGGCAGGCGCCGATCGGAGAATTGAAGGAGAACAGGCGCGGCTCGAGCTCGGGCAGCGAGTAGTCGCAGAGCGGGCAGGCGAACTTGCTCGAGAACAGGTGCTCGCCGTCGCTCGCCGGCTTGTCCATCTCGACCGCGAGCGCGCGGCCGTCGGCGATGCGCAGCGCCGCCTCGAAGCTCTCGGCCAGGCGCTGGCGCAGCGGCGCGCCGGCGGCGCCCGCATCGCCGGCCTGCACCTTGATGCGGTCGATGACGACGTCGATGTCGTGCTTCTCGGCCTTCTTGAGCGCGGGCACGTCGGCCGCATCGACCGTCCGGCCGTCGACACGGAAGCGCACGTAGCCCTGCGCCTGCATTTGCTCGAAGAGCTCCGCGAACTCGCCCTTGCGGTCGCGCGCGACCGGCGCGACCACCATGAGGCGTGTCTCCGGCGGCAAGGCGAGCGTCGCGTCGACCATCTGGCTCACGCTTTGCGCCTGCAGCGCCAGGGCGTGCGTCGGGCAGTAGGGCGTGCCGGCGCGCGCGAACAGGAGGCGCAGGTAGTCGTGGATCTCGGTGACCGTGCCGACGGTCGAGCGCGGGTTGTGCGAGGTGGCCTTCTGCTCGATCGAGATCGCCGGCGACAGGCCCTCGATGACGTCGACGTCGGGCTTGTCCATCCGCTGCAGGAACTGGCGTGCGTACGCCGAGAGGCTCTCGACGTAGCGGCGCTGCCCTTCGGCGTAGAGCGTGTCGAAGGCCAGGCTCGACTTGCCCGAGCCCGAGAGGCCGGTGATCACGACGAGCCGGTTCCTCGGGATGTCGAGGTCGATGTTCTTGAGGTTGTGGGTGCGCGCGCCGCGCACCCGGATCAGCGCGGTGCCGGGCTCCTGCGCGCGTGCGGACGCGCCGGCGTGCGGGACCTTTGCGACCGCCGGCGCGGTGATTTCGCGCTCGCGCGCCGGGCTGATCGGGGTATCCAGGGGAGCGGGCATCGGTGTCGAAAGGCGAACCGAGCA
>JBBSBZ010000223.1:0-5884 GCA_038250795.1 Burkholderiales bacterium
GCGAGCTGAAGTACGAGTATCCGCAGGAGATCGTGCCCGAGGGCGAGACGCCGGCGTCGTGGCTCAGGAAGCTCACCTACCAGGGCGTGCCGAAGCGCTTCCCCGACGGCCTGCCCGACGCCCACCGCAAGACCATCGAGAGCGAGCTCGCGGTCATCGCCGAGCTCGAGTACGAGGCCTACTTCCTCACCGTCGCCGACATCGTCTCGTGGGCGCGCGCGCAGGGCATCCTCTGCCAGGGGCGCGGCAGCGCCGCCAACTCGCTGGTCTGCTACTGCCTCTTCGTCACCGAGGTCGACCCGCGCCGCGCGACGCTGCTCTTCGGCCGCTTCATCAGCGTCGAGCGCAACGAGCCGCCCGACATCGACATCGACTTCGAGCACCAGCGCCGCGAGGAGGTGATCCAGTACATCTACGGCAAGTACGGCCGGCACCGCGCCGCGCTCACCGCCGTCGTCATCAGCTACCGGCCGCGCTCGGCCCTGCGCGACGCCGGCCGCGCCCTCGGCATCGACCTGCAGCGCATCGAGACGGTGTCGAAGAGCCAGCACTGGTTCGACGGCCGCGGCATCGCGCCCGAGCGGCTGCGCGAGAACGGCTTCGATCCCGAGGCACCGGTCGTCAGGCTCTGGATGGAGCTCACCGCGCAGCTGATCTCGTTCCCGCGCCACCTCTCGCAGCATCCGGGCGGCTTCGTCATCGCCAAGGGCCGCATGGCCGAGCTCGTGCCGGTCGAGAACGCGAGCATGAAGGACCGCAGCGTCATCCAGTGGGACAAGGACGACCTCGACGCGCTCGGCCTGTTGAAGGTCGACATCCTCGCCATCGGCATGCTGAGCGCGATCCGGCGCGCCCTCGACTACATCGGCACCCAGCGCGGCTCGCCGATGACGATGCAGCACGTTCCCGACGGCGACGTCGCCACCTACGACATGATCTGCCGCGCCGACACCGTCGGCGTGTTCCAGATCGAGAGCCGGGCGCAGATGAGCATGCTGCCGCGCCTGAAGCCGCGCTGCTACTACGACCTCGTCGTCGAGGTCGCGATCGTGCGGCCCGGGCCGATCCAGGGCGGCATGGTCCATCCGTACCTCAACAACCGCACGCTGCCCGACAGCGAGATCGACTGCCCCGAGGAGCTCAAGCCCGCGCTCGCGCGAACCAAGGGCGTGCCGATCTTCCAGGAGCAGGTCATGCAGATCGCGATGCTCGCCGCCGACTTCACGGCCGGCGAGGCCGATGCGCTGCGGCGCGCGATGGCGGCGTGGAAGCGGCGCGGTGGCCTGAGCCCGTTCCACAAGCGGCTGGTCGGCCGGATGGTGGAGAAGGGCTACACGCCCGAGTACGCTGAGCGCATCTTCAAGCAGATCCAGGGCTTCGGCGAATACGGCTTCCCCGAAAGCCACGCCGCCGGCTTCGCGCTGCTCGCCTACGTGAGCAGCTGGATCAAGTGCCATCACGCCGACGCCTTCCTGTGCGGCCTCCTCAACGCGCTGCCGATGGGCTTCTACGCGCCCGCGCAGCTGGTTCGCGACGCACGCGAGCACGGCGTCGAGGTGCGCGCGGTCGACGTCCAGGTGAGCCAATGGGAGAGCACGCTCGAAGGCGAGGGCCGGGCGTTCGCGCGCACCCGCAGGCACGGCGACGGCACGCAGGGCCACGGCACGCAGATCGGCGGCACGGTCGAGGTCGAGGGCACGTTCATGCAGGCGGTGCGGCTCGGCCTCAATCGCGTCAAGAGCCTGTCGGAGGACGCGGCGCAGCGCATCGTCGCGGCGCGTGCCGAAGCGCGTCTGGTCAGCGTCGAGGACCTGGCGCGACGCGCCCGCCTCGACGCCCACGCGCTCGCCGCGCTCGCCGAGGCCGACGCGCTGCTGAGCCTCACCGGCCATCGCCATCAGGCGGCGTGGGCGGTCGCCGGCATCGATACCCGGCCGACCGAGATGCTGCGCTCGACGCGCATCCACGAAGCGCCGGTCACGCTCGCTGCGCCGAACGAGGGCGAGCAGACGCTGGCCGACTATCGCGCCCTCGGCCTGACGCTGAACCGCCATCCGATCGCCCTGCTGCGCAAGAAGCTCGCCGAGTTCCGGATCGAGCCGGCGTCGACGCTGCGCACCTTCCCGAACGGTCGGCTCGCCCGCGCCAGCGGCCTGGTCACGCATCGCCAGCGGCCGGAGACCGCGAAAGGCACGGTCTTCGTCACCCTCGAGGACGAGACCGGCGCGGTCAACGTCATCGTCTGGGCCAAGATCGCCGACGCGCAGCGAAAGCCCCTGCTCGGCGCGACGCTGCTCACCGTCTACGGCCAGTGGCAGAAGCAGGGCGAAGGCGACGAGGCGGTGATGCACCTGCTCGCCGCCAGGATGATCGACCACACACCGCTGCTCCACGGGCTGGTGAGCCGCAGCCGCGACTTCCGCTAGGGTTGCGGCCTTCGCCCTCCGGCAAAATCCGACCCATGAGCGCGCAGCAGCTGATCACCCCCGAGCTCCGGCGCTGGATCGTCGCGCAGGTCGCGGCCGGTCATCTGCCCGACGTCATCGTCGAGGCGATGAAGGTCAGCGGCTGGGACGGCCCGACGGCGCTCGACGCCCTCCAGACGACGATGCGCGACCGCGACCGCATCGCCGCCGGCGAGACGGTCGAGCCCGAACCGGCGCGGCCGGTGCCGGGCACGCAGTTGCACGCCGGCCAGCCGCTCGTCGACGCCGGCGACCGCCGGGTGCGCGTTCTCACGGCGCTCTCTCTGCCACGAGTCGTCGTTCTCGGCGACCTGATTCCGGCCGACGAGTGCGAGGCGCTGATCGCCCTCGCGCGCTCGCGCCTGGCCCGCTCCGAGACGGTCGAGACGGCGACCGGCACGAGCGCCGTCAACGAGGCGCGCACCAGCGACGGCATGTTCTTCGAGCCGGCCGAGTTCCCCGTCTGCGCCCGCATCGAGCAGCGCATCGCCACCCTCGTCGGCTGGCCGCTCGAGAACGGCGAGGGCCTGCAGGTGCTGCGCTATGGCCCGGGTGCCGAGTACAAGCCGCACTACGACTACTTCGACCCCGACGAGCCCGGCACGCCGGCGATCCTGGAGCGCGGCGGCCAGCGCGTCGCCTCGATCGTCTGCTACCTCAACACGCCCGAGGCGGGCGGCGCCACGGTGTTCCCCGATGCCGGTCTCGACGTCGCTCCCGTCGCCGGCAACGCCGTCTTCTTCAGCTACGACCGGCCGAGCCCGGCGACGCGAACCCTGCACGGCGGCGCGCCGGTGACGGCGGGCGAGAAGTGGGTGGCGACGAAATGGATGCGCGAACGCCGCTTCGAGTGAGCCCGGCCGTCGGGCGCGGCCGGCGACGTCAGTAGACGACGACCGAGCGGATCGACTCGCCCCGCTTCATCAGCGCGAAGCCCTCGTTGATGTCGTCGAGCTTCAGCCGATGGGTGATGAGCTCGTCGATCGCGATCTTGCCGTTCATGTACCAGTCGACGATCTTCGGCACGTCAGTACGCCCGCGCGCGCCGCCGAACGCCGAGCCGAGCCAGTGCCGGCCGGTGACGAGCTGGAACGGCCGGGTCGCGATCTCTGCGCCCGCCGGCGCGACGCCGATGATGATCGACCGGCCCCAGCCCTTGTGGCAGCACTCGAGCGCCTGGCGCATCGTCGTCGTGTTGCCGATGCACTCGAAGCTGTAGTCGGCGCCGCCGTCGGTCAGTTGCACGATGCTGTCGACGACGTTGTCGACTGCCTTCGGGTTGACGAAGTCGGTCATGCCGAACTTCCTCGCCATCGCTTCGCGCGCCGGGTTGGTGTCGACACCGATGATCCTGTCGGCGCCGACCAGCTTGGCGCCCTGGATCACGTTCAGGCCGATGCCGCCGAGGCCGAACACGACGACGTTGGCGCCGGCCTCGACCTTGGCGGTGAAGAGCACCGCGCCGACGCCGGTCGTGACGCCGCAGCCGATGTAGCAGACGACGTCGAAGGGCGCGTCCTTCCTGATCTTCGCGAGCGCGATCTCGGGCACGACGATGTGGTTGGCGAAGGTCGAGGTGCCCATGTAGTGGAGGATGGGCTTGCCGTCGAGCGAGAAGCGGCTCGTGCCGTCGGGCATCAGGCCCTTGCCCTGGGTCGAGCGGATTTTCTGGCAGAGGTTGGTCTTGCGCGACAGGCAGAACTTGCACTCGCGGCATTCGGGCGTGTAGAGCGGGATCACGTGATCGCCCTTGGCGAGCGTCGTCACGCCCGCGCCGACGTCGACGACGATGCCCGCGCCCTCGTGGCCGAGGATCGCCGGGAAGAGGCCCTCGGGGTCGGCGCCCGAGAGCGTGAACTCGTCGGTGTGGCAGATGCCGGTCGCCTTCACCTCGACCAGTACCTCGCCGGCGCGCGGCCCTTCGAGGTCGACGGTCTCTATCGTCAGCGGTGCGCCCGCTTTCCAGGCGACGGCGGCTCGCGTCTTCATCGCGTGGCTCTTTCGTGGCTGCGCTGGCCGTGCAAGGTCTGGAACTCGTGGATGTCCGGGATGGTCATGTCGGTGCCGAAGCCGCGATTCTCGAGCGCCGACGCCTTGATCATGTCGGCGGCCTTCTCGGCGATCATGATCGTCGGCGCGTTGGTGTTGCCGCTCACGATCCGCGGCATCACCGAGGCGTCGACGACGCGAAGCCCGTCGATGCCGTGCACGCGCAACTCGGCGTCGACGACGTCGAGCGGCCCCGAGCCCATGCGGCAGGTGCCGACCGGGTGGTAGATCGTGTCGGCGTGGGCACGCACGAAGCGCTCGATCTCCTCGTCGCTCCGAGCGCTCGCCGACACCTGCAGCTCGCGCGCACCGTGCGCCGCGAGCGCCGGCTGCGCCAGGATCCGGCGCATCGCCTTGAAGCCGCGCACGAGGCGATCGACGTCGTCGCGCTCGGCGAGGAAGTTGGGGTCGATGAGCGGCGGCGCGAACGGATCGGCGCTGGCGAGGTCGACGCTGCCGCGGCTCCTGGGCTGCAGCAGGCACACGTGGCACGAGTAGCCGTGGCCGAAAGTCGTCTTCCTGCCGTGGTCGACCAGCTTGCCGACGACGAAGTGGAACTGCAGGTCGGGACGGTCGACGCGGTCGTCGCTGCGCACGAAGCCGCCGGCTTCGGCGAAGTTCGTCGTCAGCATGCCCTTGCGCGCGCGCCGCCATTCGACGATGCCGCCGAGCAGGCGGAGCGCGCCGCGCAGCGACAGGCCGAACAGGTCGCTCAGGTGCGGCGCGTCGAGCACCGCGACGACGTCGACGTGGTCGTGAAGGTTGCGGCCGACGCCGGGAAGGTCGCGCTCGACCGCGATGCCGAGCTCGCGCAGGCGATCGGCCGGGCCGATGCCCGAGAGCATCAGCAGCTGCGGCGACTGCAGGGCGCCGGCCGAGAGCAGCACCTCGCGGCGCGCGTGGATGGTCTTCGTCACGCCGCCCAGGCGCACCTCGACGCCGCTGGCGCGGCCGCCCTCGACGACGATGCGGGTCGTCTGCGCGCCGGTGACGACGTAGAGGTTCGGCCGGCCGAGGCTCGGCGTGAGGTAGGCCTTGGCGGCGCTGAAGCGCTCGCCGTTCCTGTGCGTCACCTGGTAGAGGCCGACGCCTTCCTGGCGCGCGCCGTTGAAGTCGGGGTTGGCGGGATAGCCCGCCTGCTGCGCCGCCTCGACGAAGATCGGCCCGAAGCGATGGGGGCTGCGCAGGTCCATCACGTTGAGCGGGCCGGCCATGCCGTGGAATTCATCGCCGCCGCGCTCGTTCTTCTCGGCGCGCTTGAAGTAGGGCAGCACGTCGCTCCAGCCCCAGCCTTGGTTGCCCTCGGCGGCCCAGCCGTCGTAGTCCTCGGGCTGGCCGCGCACGTAGACCATCGCGTTGATGGAGCTCGA
>JBBSBZ010000224.1:0-5864 GCA_038250795.1 Burkholderiales bacterium
AGCTGAACGCCAACACGGTCGCCGACCTGCTGAAGATCGCGCTCGGCGCGCCGTCGAAGGCTTGACCTCCGCTGCGCTGATCGACGGCACGGGCATCGCGCGCCGACTGCGCGCCGACGTTGCCATCCGCGCCGCCCGTCTTGCCGCGGCCGGACGCACGCCGGGCCTGGCGGTGCTCCTGGTCGGCGACGATCCCGCCAGCCAGGTCTATGTCCGCAACAAGGTCAAGGCCTGCGAGGAGGCCGGCATCCGCTCGATCCTCGAGCGCTATCCGGCCGACCTTTCGGAAGCGGAACTGCTCGTGCGCATCGCCGCACTGAACGCCGACGCAAGCGTCCACGGCATCCTGGTGCAGATGCCGCTGCCCGGCCACATCCGCGCCGATCGCGTCATCGAGGCGATCTCGAGCCGCAAGGACGTCGACGGCTACTCGGTCGAGAGCGCCGGGCGCCTCGTCGCCAACCTGCCCGGCTTTCGCCCGTGCACGCCCTGGGGCTGCATGAAGCTGATCGAAAGCACCGGCATCGCCCTGCGCGGCAAGCACGCGGTCGTGATCGGTCGCAGCAACACGGTCGGCAAGCCGATGGCACTGATGCTGCTGCAGGCCGACGCGACGGTCACGGTCTGCCACAGCCGCACGCCCGACCTCGCCGAGCACACGCGGCGGGCCGACGTCGTCGTCGCCGCGGTCGGGCGCGCCAACGTCCTCACCGGCGCCATGGTCAAGCCGGGTGCCGTGGTCATCGACGTCGGCATGAATCGCAACGCCGCCGGCAAGCTGTGCGGCGACGTCGACTTCGAGAGCGTGGCGCAGGTCGCCTCGGCGATCACGCCGGTGCCCGGTGGCGTCGGTCCGATGACGATCGCGGTGCTGCTGTCGAACACCGTCGATTCCGCCGAGCGCACGGCGTGAACCAGGAGCGCTTCGGCGCTCCGGAGTGTGTGCAGTTGTGAGCGCAGGCCCTGTCGGGACGCGACGCCATTGAACGCGACACCGGGCTCGGTTAGATTCGGCCACTCCGGACTTTGCCGGCCCGCCCCGACGCCATGACGCTTCTCGCCCTCGCCCATCATCTTCGCCGCGTCGCCGCATGTCCGCCGGCTTTCGCGGCGGCAGCCCTCCTGCTCGCGATCTCGCCCAGCCAGGCCCAGTACAAGGTGATCGGCGCCGACGGCAAGGTCACCTACAGCGATCGTCCCCCGCCGGGCGCCGAAGGCAAGGTGAGCGCGCTCGGCGCGAAGGCGGCGGCCGAGCCGGCCGGACCCGCCCTGCCGTTCGAGCTGCGCCAGGTGGCGTCGAAGTACCCGGTGACGCTCTACACCGTCACCGGCGCATGCGAACCCTGCGCATCGGCGCGCCAGCTCCTGAAGCAGCGCGGCATTCCCTTCGCCGAGCGCCAGGTCGTGACCAGCGAGGACAGCGACGCGCTCGAGAAGCTGTCCGGCGCGCGCGAGGCGCCGACGCTGACGATCGGCTCGCAGACCCTGCGAGGCCTGGCTCCCGAGGTATGGGTGTCGTACCTCGACGCGGCCGGCTATCCGCGCGAGTCGCGCCTGCCGAGCAGCTACCAGTATCAGCCGGCCGCGCCGATCGTCGATCGGCGCGACGTCGGCGCGGCCCGGCCCACCAACGCCGGCGCGCCGGTCGCGGTGCCGTCGACGCCGCAGGCGCCGTCGACCGAACGGCCGGCCGGAATCCGCTTCTGAGTCTTTCCACCTGAGTCAGCGAGCGGCAGGCGCAGGCGCGCCGACCCGCCGCGCCGCGATGCTGCCGCTGGCGACGGCCGCGCCCATCACCCAGAAAAGCGCCGATGCGCCGAGGCTCGCGCCGACGACGCCGAACGCGAGCGGCATCACGGCACTCGAGAAGTTGATCGCCATCGAGCGCAGCGCGATCGCCTCGCCGTGGCGGGCGCTCGGCGTGATCTGGTGCAGCGTCGTCATGATCATCGGCTGCACCGCGCCGAGCGCGAGACCGAGGACGACGGCGCAGCAGCCCATCACCCAGGCAGTGTGCGCGAACGGATAGACCGCGAACACGAGGGCGGCGACGAGCATGGAGCCCACCAGGACCTGCGCCTCGCGCAGCCGATGGGCGAGCATCGGGATGGCGAGCCGGACCAGCGCCACCGCGGTCGCGAAGACGCCGAGCACGAAGCCGATCGCCGAGGCGCTGAAGCCTCGCTCGTGGCCGAGCACGGGCACCAGGAACGAATGCACGTCCCAGCTCGACGAGAGCAGCCAGTTGACGAGCAGGAGCCGTCCGAATCCCGGCTCGCGCAACAGGTTCCACGAGTTCGGCCTGCGCAGCGCGTGGGCAAGGTCGACGCGGGGCTCGACCGGGACCAGCCGCGCCCACGCGAGCCCGAGCAGTGGCAGGACCGTGAGTGCGGCGAAAGCCAGGCGAAAGCCGCCGAAGTCGATCAGCGTGCCGGCGAGCACCGGGCCGACGACGTTGGCCAGCGCCGGCGCCAGTCCGAGCCACGAGAAGATCCGCTTCAGCTCGGTCGGGTCGTGGGCCATGCGGCCGGCCGTGCGCTGGATCGCGATCAGGCCGATGTTCGCGCCCGCGCCGGCGAGAAGCGCAGCGACGCAGAGGACGAGGAAGCCGCCGACGGGAACGATCGTCGAGGCGACGGCGACAAGGCCGCCGCCCGCGGTCAGGCCGACCGCGACGCGAATGGGCACGTGGTAGCCGTGCCGGTCGGCCAGCCGGCCGGCGGCGAGGGCGAGCGCGATCGGCGCCGCGGCGAAGAGACCGAGCAGCACGCCCACGGCCCAGGCGGCATGCCCCTCGTTCAGCGCCAGCAGCGGCGCGCCCATGCGCACGCCGGTCATGCACGAATGGAGCGCGATCTGGCCGCCGATCAGAGCGAAAAGCGCTCGTCGCCAGCCCGGCGCGGGCTCAGACATCGGCGCCGTCGTCGAAGTCGAGCTCCGCGGTCGAAGGCAACAGGGAGGACGCACGCTCGGCGGGCAAGGCCTCGACCTCGCGCAGCGCCCGACCCATGGCACGGGCGCGTCGCTCCGCGTCGCCGATGCTGTTGGACGCCGCGTCGAGCCTGCGCTTGGTCGCCGCGAGCACCTCGCCGAACTTGCCGAACTCGGTCTTGACCGCGCCGAGCACCTCGCGCACCTCGTTCGACCGCTGCTCGAGCGCGAGCGTGTTGAAGCCGACCCGAAAGCTGGTGAGCAGGGCGAGCAGCGTCGTCGGTCCGGCCAGCGTGACGCGGTGGTCGCGCTGCAACGACTCGAAGAGACCGGGCCGGCGCAGCGCTTCGGCGTACAGCCCCTCGGTCGGCACGAAGAGGATCGCGAAGTCGGTGGTGTGCGGCGGCCCGAGGTACTTGTCGCGGATCGTCCGCGCCTCGATGCGCAGCCGCTGCTCGATCGCCTTGGCCGACTGCTCGACGCCGGCCGCATCGGCGCGCTCGTGCGCCTCGACCAGGCGCTCGTAGTCGTCGCGCGGGAACTTGCAGTCGATCGGCATCCAGACCGGCTGCGAGCCGTCGCGGCCGGGAAAACGGATCGCGAAGTCGACGCGCTGGTTGCTGTTCGGGATCGTCTCGACGTTCTTCGCGAACTGGGCCGGCGCGAAGACCTGCTCGAGCAGCGCGCCGAGCTGCACCTCGCCGAAGGTGCCGCGCGTCTTCACATTGCTGAGCACGCGGCTCAGCGAGCCGACGTCGCTCGCGAGCTTCTGCATCTCGCCGATGCCGCGGTGCACCTGCTCGAGCCGCTCGGCGACGCGCGAGAACGCCTCGCCGAGCCGCTGCTCCAGCGTCGCGTGCAGCTTCTCGTCGACGGTGACGCGGATCTCCTCGAGCTTTTTCTCGTTGTCCAGCTGGATCGCACCGAGCTTGCTCTCGACCGTGGCCCGGACCTCGCCCATGCGCTGGTCGAGCGACTCGCGCACCCGGTCGGCCTGCTCGACCTGCGCCCGCGTCGCGCGGGCGAGCGAATCGGCCAGGTGCTGCTGCATCGCCGCGAGCTGGCGGCTGAAGCTGTCGATCTGCTCGTTCTGCGTGCGCGCGATGTCGCCTTGCTGCGCGAGCAGGGCCTGCTGGAAATGGGCGAGCGTGCCACCGAGCTCCTGGCGAGTGCCTTGGGCGCTGCGCGCGACCTCGTCGCGCAGGTCGCGCGCCTGCCGCTCGGCGCCCGCGTCGACCGGCGGGCGACGCAGCGCGATCCAGAGAACGATGACGGCGACGAGTGCGAGAAGAGCCGGAACGAGCCAGTCGAGAAGCATTTCCGATTGTCGCAGCGGCGCTCTTTCGGGCTCTCGCTAGCGTGGTCGCGATCCCCGCGCCCAGCGCTCGGCGAGATCGAAGCCACCCTGCACGAGAAGAGCCAACGCCGCCGCCGGCAGCGCGCCGGCGAGCATCACGTCGCTGTCGTTGACGGCCAGGCCGGCGACGATGCGCTCGCCGAAGCCGCCGGCGCCGATGAAGGCCGCCATCGTCGCCGTGCCGACGTTGATCACCGCGGCGGTCTTGACGCCGGCCAGCAGCGTCGGCGTCGCCAGCGGCAGCTGGACATGGAAGAGGGCCTGGCGCGGCGTCATGCCGAGCGAGAGCGCGGCCTGCGCCATGCCGCCGGTGACGCTCTGCAGGCCGGCGTGGGTGTTGCGCACGATCGGCAGGAGCGCGTAGAGGAAGAGCGCGATCACTGCCGGGACCACGCCGATGCTGCCGACGATCGCGATCAGGAAGGCGAGCAGCGCCAGCGACGGCAGGGTCTGCAGGACGGCGACCGCGCCGAGCACCAGGGCCTCCAGCCGCCGCCAGCGCCAGGCGACGACGCCGAGCGGCACGCCGACGGCGATCGCGAGTGCGAGCGATCCGAAGACGAGGAGCAGGTGCTCTCGGGCGAGGCGGGCGAAGTCGGGGGCGAAGATGCGATCGAGCAGGCTCGCCCGTGGACGGACCGACGCGCCCCGGGCGCCTGCGGTCGGGCTCGCCGCGCCGGCCGGCGCCGACGCGGCGTTCGCGAAGCCGCCGGCGAGGAACTTGCTCGCCGTCTCCGCGAAGCTGCGCCCGTCGAGCTCGACCTCGGCGTTCATCGCGATCATCGTCGCCGCGTCGATCGCTCCGGTGAGCCCCGCCAGCGGCGTCGGATCGACCGACGCGCGCATCAGCACGACGGCTTCGTAGGCCGGAAAGAAGTGGCGATCGTCCTCGAGGACGGTCAGGCCGAGCCGGCCCACCTTGGCATCGGTCGAGTAGACGTCGATGACATCGACGCGCCCGGCGGCGATCGCGTCGTAGGCGAGCCCATGATCGAGCCCGACCGGCGTCAGGGCCGCGCCGCCATACGCCTGGCTGAGCGCTGGCCAGCCGTCACCGCGCTCGAGGAATTCATGCGACAGCCCGAGCCTGAGCGACGCGCCGGTGGGCCCGAACAGGTCGGAGAGGCGCGAGATGTGGAGCGCCCGCGCCTTCTCGCGCGTCATCGCCAGGGCGTAGGTGTTGTTGAAGCCGAACGGGATCGCCACCTTGAGGCCGCGCGGGGCGAGCCAGCGGTTGAGCTCGTCGAGCGGCGGGTTGCCCTCGCGCTTGAGCAGCTCGCGAACGATGGTGCCGGTGTACTCGGGATAGAGATCGATCGCCCCGCTGGCGAGTGCCTGCTCGAGGATTCCGGTATTGCCCAGGCCCTGCCGGTGGATGGCCGGGTGACCGGACGCGATCAGTGTGCGGGCGATGATCTCGCCGAGCACGTACGACTCGGTGAAGCGCTTGGAGCCGACGACGAGAGGAGCCGGCGCGCTCCCGGGCAATGCCGACGACGGTGCGGCTTCGACGGGCGCGAGCGTGACGAAGTACACGATCAGCACCGAACGTAGGATGGCTCCTACTGGACGAAGG
>JBBSBZ010000225.1:0-5861 GCA_038250795.1 Burkholderiales bacterium
CCTGCACACGAATTTCGCCCACCACCGCGACGGCACGCTGCGCCTGCTCGGGCTGCCAGCGGGCAGCACGACGACACGCGAGTCGGTGACGGCGGCACTCGCGTCCTGGCAGCCGCTCGATTTCGAAGCCGCGGCCGCCGAAGCCGGCCTGGTCGTGGCCGCCCTGCGGACCGGCGAAGAATGGCTGCGTCACCCGCAGCATGCGGCGATCGCCGCCCTGCCCCTGGTCGAGATCGAGCGGATCGGCGAGGCTGCGCCGCGCGACTGGCCGGCTCTTTCCGCCGACGCCCGCCCGCTCGACGGCCTTCGCGTCCTCGACCTGACCCGCATCCTCGCCGGGCCGGTCGCCGGTCGCACGCTCGCCGCCTACGGCGCCGACGTGCTGCTCGTCAATTCGCCGCACCTGCCCAACATCGCCGCCATCGCCGACACCAGTCGCGGCAAGCGCTCGGCGCTGTGCGACCTGCGAACAGAGGCCGGCCGGGCGGCGCTCGGCGAGGCTCTCGTCTCGGCGCACGTCTTCCTGCAAGGCTATCGGCCCGGCAGCATCGACGCCCTCGGCTTCGGGCCCGATCGCGTGGCGAAGCTGCGCCCGGGCATCGTCTACGCGTCGCTCTCCGCCTACGGCCGGACCGGCCCCTGGGCCGGCCGGCGCGGCTTCGACTCGCTGGTGCAGACCGCCACCGGCCTGAACGCCGACGAAGGCGACGCGGCCGGCGCCGGCCAGCCCCGCGCCCTGCCGATGCAGATCCTCGACATGGCCTCGGGCTTCCTGCTTGCCTTCGGCATCGAAGCGGCGCTGCTGCGGCAGCGCCGTGAGGGTGGCAGCTGGCACGTGCAGGTCTCGCTCGCCCGCACCGGCGAGTGGCTGCGCTCGCTCGGTCGCCTGGAGTGCGGTTTCGCCGCTCCGGCTGCCGACTTCGCCTCGCAGCTGGAGACCAGCGATTCGGGATTCGGCCGCCTCGTCGCGCTGCGCCATTCGGCGCGCTTCTCGCTCACGCCGGCCCGCTATGCGCGGCCTTCGATGCCGCCGGGCAGCGACGCCCTCGGCTGGGGCTGAATGCCGGCCACGCCAGTCGCCTGCGCGCGAGCGCATGACAGAATCGCCACCGTTTCGCTGCCGCCGGCCACCGCTTGAACCTCGTCTTCCCGCATACCTTCGTGCCGTGGTTCCGCACGGTGGCGCCGTACATCCACGCCTATCACGGCAAGACCTTCGTCGTCGCGATCGCCGGGGAGCTGATCGCGGCGGGCAAGCTCGCCTCGTTCGCGCAGGACCTCGCGATCCTCCAGGCGATGGGCATCAAGATCGTCCTCGTCCACGGATTTCGTCCGCAGGTCGACGAGCAGCTTCGATCCAAAGGTCACGCAGCGCGCCATCACAACGGCCTGCGCATCACCGACGAGGTCGCCCTCGACAGCGCGCAGGAGGCCGCGGGGCAGCTGCGCTTCGAGATCGAGGCCGCGTTCTCGCAGGGCCTGCCCAACACGCCGATGGCCAACGCGATCGTTCGCGTCGTCTCCGGCAACTTCCTCACGGCGCAGCCGGTCGGCATCGTCGACGGCGTCGACTTCATGCACAGCGGGATCGTCCGCAAGGTCGATGCCGTCGCGATCCGGCGCGCGATCGACATCGGCGCGATGCTGCTGCTCTCGCCGTTCGGCTTCTCGCCGACCGGGGAGGCGTTCAACCTGACGATGGAAGACGTGGCGACGAGCACGGCGATCGCGCTGCAGGCCGACAAGCTGCTCTTCGTCACCGAAGTGTCCGGCATCCACGAGGATCAGGCCGACGCCCAGTCGCCCATCGACACGGAGCTCGCGCTCGCCGACGCCGAGAAGATCCTCGCCACGCTGCCGCCGCCGCAAAAGCCCACCGACACCGCCTTCTACCTGCGCCACTGCGTGCGCGCGTGCCGCGGCGGCGTCGAGCGGTCGCACATCCTGCCGTTCGCGATCGACGGGGCGCTCCTGATGGAGGTGTTCACGCACGACGGCATCGGCACCATGGTCGTCGACGAGAAGCTCGAAAGCCTGCGCCAGGCGACCGCCGACGACATCGGCGGCGTGCTGCAGCTGATCGAGCCATTCGAGCGCGACGGCACGCTCGTCAAGCGCGACCGGATGGAAATCGAGCGCGATATCGGCGAGTACACCGTCATCGAGCACGATGGCGTGATATTCGGCTGTGCCGCGCTCTACCCTTACCCGGAAAGCCGGACCGGCGAAATGGCGGCATTCACGGTATCGCCTCAGGTCCAGAGCCAGGGCGACGGCGAGCGGATTCTCAAGCGCGTCGAGCAACGGGCCCGCGCGCAAGGTCTCGAAAGCATATTCGTGCTGACGACCCGCACCATGCACTGGTTCATCAAGCGCGGCTTCGTCCACGTCGATCCGGACTGGCTGCCCGAGGCGCGCAAGCGCAAGTACAACTGGGACCGACGCTCGCAGGTATTCGTCAAGAAACTTGGCTGAGATTCGGATTGAAATTGGAGCCGCGGCGCACGCGGTTCGCAGCGGGGGAAGATAAATGGCGCGAAACGTTCAATGCGTGTATCTGAAGAAGGAGGCGCCCGGCCTCGACTACGCGCCCTATCCCGGCGAGCTCGGCAAGCGGATCTACGCCTCGGTGAGCAAGGAGGCGTGGGCCGCCTGGCTCAAGCACCAGACCATGCTCGTCAACGAGAATCGGCTTAATCTCGCCGATCAGCGGGCCCGTCAATACCTCGCCCGCCAGATGGAAAACTTCTTCTTCGGCGCCGGCGCCGAACAGCCGGCGGGATATGTTCCGCCGTCGTCCTGAAACTCTTCTAGAATCCGCCGCGGCGGCTTGCGCCGAAACTCTGCAAAGGATTCGACGTGGCGACGCTGAAGGAATTGATGGCACAGAAAGAGGCCATCGAGCGACAGATCGAGCAAACCACGACCCAGGAACGTGGGGCGGCGATCGAAAAGGTCCGGGCCCTGATGTCCGAATATGGTTTGAGCCTGGCCGACCTCGGCAGCAAATCCGGCGGCGTCAGAGCGGCGAAGAAGACGAAGACCGGCGGCACCAAGGTCGCAGCCAAGTATCGCAATACCTCCACCGGCGAATCCTGGAGCGGCCGCGGCCTGCAGCCGCGGTGGCTGAAGGCGGCACTCGCCAGCGGCCGCAAGCTGACCGACTTCGCCGTCTGAGAGCCGCCTGCGCTGAGAGCGCAGGCTTCGGTTGCACCGCGTCTTAGACTGGCGCGGTGATTCCCACCGCTTTCATCCAGGAGCTGCTGGCGCGCGTCGACATCGTCGAGGTGGTCGGTCGCTCGGTCGAGCTGAAGCGGGCGGGCGCCACCTGGAAGGGCCTTTGCCCGTTCCACGGCGAGAAGTCGCCGAGCTTCACGGTCTCGCCGTCGCGCCAGACCTATCACTGCTTCGGCTGCGGCGTGCATGGCAACGCGGTGGGCTTCCTGATCGAGCAGCACGGGATGGGCTTCGTCGACGCCGTGCGCGATCTCGCGCAGCAGGCCGGTCTCACCGTCCCCGAGGAAGAGACGAGCCCGGGCGCGCGCGAGGAAGCAGTGCGCCAGAAGCAGCGCCAGCTCACGCTGACCGACGTGCTCGCCCGCGCCGCCGACGGCTATCGCCAGCAGCTCAAGGGCAGCGATCGGGCGATCGCCTACCTGAAGGGCCGCGGGCTGAGCGGCGAGATCGCTGCGCGCTTCGGCCTGGGCTATGCGAGCGACTCGTGGCGCGGCCTTGCCAGCGTCTTTGCGAGCTACGACGACCCGCTGCTCGAGGAGAGCGGCCTGGTCATCGCTCGCGCCGACGAAGCGAAGACCGACGGCGACGATGCCGCCACGACCCGCCGCTACGACCGATTCCGCGACCGGATCATGTTTCCGATCCGCTCGGTGCAAGGCTCGGTCATCGGCTTCGGCGGCCGCATCCTCGATCGCGGCGAGCCCAAGTACCTGAACTCACCGGAGACACCGGTGTTCAGCAAAGGGCACGAGCTCTACGGCCTGTTCGAGGCCCGCACGGCGATCCGCCAGCGCGGCTACGCGCTCGTCGTCGAGGGCTACATGGACGTCGTGGCTCTCGCCCAGGCCGGCTTCGGAAACGCGGTCGCGACGCTCGGCACGGCCTGCACCGCCGAGCACGTGCAAAAGCTCGCCCGCTTCGCCGACAAGGTCGTCTTCAGCTTCGACGGCGACGCCGCCGGGCGCCGCGCCGCCGGGCGCGCCCTCGAGGCGAGCCTGCCGCACGCGACCGACACGCGCGGCTTCAGCTTCCTCTTCCTGCCGCCCGAGCACGATCCCGACACGTTCGTCCGCGAGCACGGCGCGGCGGCGTTCGAGCAGGCCGTCGCGGACGCGGTGCCGCTGTCGCGCCAGCTCCTCGCGCTGGCGGCCGAAGGCGTCGACCTGGGAACGGCAGAAGGACGAGCGAAGTTTCTCGCCAATGCCCGGCCGCTCTGGGCCGGCCTGCCCGACGGCATGCTCCGGCGCCAGCTGCTCGGCGAGATCGCTTCGCGCGCGGCGCTGCCGACGGACGAGCTGGCCGGCACGTGGCGGGCTGCCGGCGCGGGCGTCGCGAAGCGCTCGACGGCCTCGCTCCCGATGGCTCGACCGCGCCGGGCGGCGCGCCAGGCGATGCGTCAGCCGGCCGACCGGATCGCCTGGATGCTGCTGCTGGAAAGCCGTTGGTGGGACGAACTCGGCGGCGTCGATCACGCCCTCCTCTGCGCTCTGCCGGGCTGGCACGGCGAGCTGTTCCGCTTCATCGACCGCCAGGCCGCCGAGCACGGCCCGCAGCCCTGGGCCGTGCTGCGCGAGCGCATCGCGGGCGAGCCATGGGCGGCGGCGGCGCTGGCCCTCGTCGACAGCGAGGATCCGGCGATCGAGCCGCTCGCCGAGGACCTGCCGCGCTCGATGGATCAGCTGCGCGCCAGCCCGGGCCGTCACGACGCGATGCGGGTGCTCGGGCGGATCTGAAGCAGCGATCGCCGGGCGTCACGGTATAATCCTGCGTTTCGCGCAAAGCGGCAGCGTGACGGCAGCACCTCCGGGCCCCGGCCACCCTTCGACAAAGGGTCAATATCCAAGGCCATCTCTTCCCGCAAGGACTGCAGCAAGGAGCGGTGGAGCCTTTCCGGCTCGCATCGCAGTCACCCCGCAGCGGCTCGAGTGGCGTTCAATCCCTTGCGGGAGCGGTCGCACGAGCCGGGCAGCGCCGTTGTCCAGAGGCCGATCTTGAATTTCGCGTGAATGCGCGCAGTTCGATGGTCGGGTTCGCCGCAGCGAAGTCCATCACCCTCCGAGGAACCGAATGACCGCCACCGCCAAGAAGCCCGCCCCCGCCAAAGCCGCGACCCCCTCTGCCAAGGCGGCCAAGCCGGTCGCGGTGGAAGCGAAGAAGCGTGTCGCGCCCGCCGCCAAGCCGGCGGGCAAGACGGTCGAGCCGGTCGCCAAGGGCAAGGGACCGGCGGGCAAGAAGGGCAAGGGCGATGCCAAGGTGGCCAAGCCAGAGGCTTCCGACGTCGACCTGTCCGATCTCGAGTCGGACCTCGAAGGCGAGCCCGCTCCCGTCGAGGACGTCGCGAAGGCCAAGCCGCTGCGCATGAAGGTCAGCCGCGCCAAGGAGCGCGCGCTGATGCGCGAGTTCGGCCTCGACGAGACCCAACTCACCGAGGAAGAGGTCGCCAAGCGCCGCCAGGAGCTGAAGACGCTCATCAAGATGGGCAAGACGCGCGGCTTTCTCACCCACCAGGAGATCAACGATCACCTGCCCGAGAAGCTCGTCGATCACGAGATCCTCGAGGCGATCGTCTCGATGCTCAACGACATGGGCATCGCCGTCTACGAGCAGGCGCCCGACGCGGCGAC
>JBBSBZ010000226.1:0-5782 GCA_038250795.1 Burkholderiales bacterium
GCGCCGAGGTCCTCTTGATCCCTGACATCGCGAGCACGAAGGGCTGGCCGGCGCTGGTCGGATAGCCGGCGACGTCGAACAGGTCCTTGACGCCGAACGACAGGCCCGCGAGCGGGCCCGACGCGGCGTGCGCCACGTCGATGTCGGGATACGGCATGAAGCCGCGCGAGCCGTCCCGCGTGATGTTCATCGACGCGACGGGGGGGCCGCGCCGAGCGTGGCCGCATCGATCGCCGTCAGCCCGAGCAGGAAGCGCTCGCTCGCGGCGAGCTGGGCGAGCGAGACATATTCGTCGGCCTGGTGCGCCTGGGCGATGTGGCCGGGCCCGCACACGACGGTCGGGATGCCCGCGGCTTGGAAGAGGCCGGCCTCGGTGCCGAAGGCGACCAGCGTCGTCGCGTCGGCCTCGGCCAGGCGCGCCGCGAGCAGGACGGCCGGATCGTCGGCACGCGCCAGGAACGCCGGCGTCTCGCAGATCGGCTCGAAGCGGATGCCGGCCTCGGGCGCGACGGCGCGCATCGCCGGCTCGAGCGACGCCGCGAAGGCGAGCACCTCGCCCTGCATCGCCCGGACGTCGGCGCCCGGGAGGTTGCGGAACTCGTAGTGGAAGCGGCAGTCCTCGGGCACGACGTTGTCGGCGATGCCGCCCTGGATGACGCCGACCGAGCTCGTCGTGTAGGGCACGTCGAAGCCCTCGTACTGCGGCCCGGTGCGAAAGCGCTCCGCCATGTCGCCCAGCTTGCCGACCACGCGCGCGCCGATCTCGATGGCGTTGACCGACCGCGGCGTGAGCGACGAGTGTGCGGCGCGGCCCTTGATGCAGCAGCGCCAGCGGTACACGCCCTTGTGCGCGAGCGCCGGCACCATGCCGGTCGGCTCGCCGACGATGCACGCGCGCGGCGCGAGGCCACGCGCCTGCAGATCGGCGATGAGGCGCCGCGCGCCGAAGCAGCCGACCTCCTCGTCGTAGCTGAAGGCGAAGTGGATCGCGAACGGCAGGTCGGCGGCGAGGAAGGCGGGCGTCTGCGCGAGCGCCAGGCCGATGAAGCCCTTCATGTCGGCGCTGCCGCGGCCGTAGAGCCTGCCGTCGCGCAGCTCGGCGCCGAGCGGATCGAGCGACCAGTCCTGACCGTCCCACGGGACGGTGTCGGTGTGGCCCGAGACGATCACGCCACCGGGCTTGCCTTCGCCGAGGGTGGCGAAGAGATTGGCCTTGGCGCGCGAGTCGTCGAAGGTGAGCGTCGACGCGACGCCGTGCTTGGCCAGCTCATCGCGCACGAAGTGGATCAGCTCGAGGTTCGACTCGTGGCTGACGGTGTTCATGCGCACCAGTGTCTGCGCCATTTCGAGGGCGCGCGCCGAAGGCGCAAGGGGCTTGTCCATCGACGCAATATAGCGGCTCGGCTACGCTTGGCCGACTCCCCTTCCGGCACCGAACGCATGACCGACATCACCCGCGACGACATCGAGAGCGCCCGCGCACGCATCGCCGGCGACGTCCGCCACACGCCGCTGATGAAGGTCGACGGCCGCGAGCTCGGCCTGGGCGGCATCGAGCTCTGGCTCAAGCTCGAGCACCTGCAGCGCGGCGGCAGCTTCAAGGCGCGCGGCATGTTCAACCGCATGCGCTCGAACGCAGTGCCCGCGGCCGGCGTGGTGATCGCCTCGGGCGGCAATGCCGGCATCGCCGTCGCGGTGGCGGCGCGATCGCTCGGCGTGCGCTGCGAAGTGTTCGTGCCCGAGTCGGCGAGTCTCGCCAAGCGCGACCGGCTGGTCGAGCTCGGCGCCGTCCTCACCGTCGCCGGCACGGGCTATGCCGACGCCCTGGCCGCGAGCCTGGCGCGCCAGGCGGCGACCGGTGCGCTCCTGATGCACGCCTACGATCAGCGCGAGGTCGTGGTCGGCGCCGGCACGCTCGCGGCCGAAGTCGAGGCCGACGCCGGCGTGCCCGATCGCGTGCTCGTGAGCGTCGGCGGCGGCGGGCTGATCGCCGGCGTTGCCGCTTGGTTCGGCGACCGCTGCCGGATCGACGCGCTCGAGCCCGAGCTCGCACCCACGCTTCATGCCGCGCGCGCGGCGGGCACGCCCGTCGACGTCGACGTCTCGGGCATCGCCGCCGACTCGCTCGGCGCGCGCCGGATCGGCGCGATCGCGTGGCAGGTGACCCAGCGCCACGTCGACGCATCGCACCTGCTGAAGGACGCCGACATCCGCGCCGCGCAGCTCGCGCTCTGGAAAGAGTTGCGCCTTGCCGTCGAGCCCGCGGCGGCGCTGCCGCTGGCCGCGCTCGCCACCGGCACCGTCGAGCCGAAGGACGGCGAGCGCGTGCTGCTGGTGGTCTGCGGCGCCAACGTCGATCCGGCTTCGCTCGCGGTCGCGGCGCGCTGAGCCGCGACGAAGCGCTGGGGCGCCGGCAAAAGGGAACCGAGCCACCCCTGAACGCCGGTGGCTCCCGCTTGACCAGCCGCCGGGAGACCGCATGATCGCGGTCGCGCCCGCGCCGCCCGGCCGGCCCTCAGCCACCCCTGCGAGGTCTCATGACACGAACGAGCATCCCGTCGATCCGCGGTCGCCTCCTCCTGGCCGCGGCAATCGCCTGCGCCGCGGTGAGCTCGGCCCAGGCCCAGAGCGCCACCGCCGAGCGCGGCCGCTACCTGGTGACGACGATCATGGCCTGCGGCAACTGCCACACCCCGAAGGACGCGAGCGGCCGGCCGATCGCCGGCAAGGAGCTCTCGGGCGGCGGCGTCGGCTTCGACATTCCGCCGTTCCTGGGCGTCGCCGCCAACATCACGCCCGATCGCGAGACCGGCATCGGCGACTGGACCGACGACGAGATCCGGCGCGCCCTCACCCACGGCGAGCGCCCGGCGCACGGCCCGCTCGCCGGCAAGCCGCTCGCCGCGCCGATGGCGGCGAACTTCTTCAAGGCGATCCTGCCGGCCGACCAGGACGCGATCGTCGCCTACCTGCGCTCGGTGCCGCCGGTGCGCAACGCCATCGTCGCGCCGGTCTATCGCGCGCCGGTGGTGCGCGACGCGTTCGCGACGGCCGATCGCGGCTTCACTTCCGCCGATATGGCCGACCCGGTACGTCGCGGCGCCTACCTCGCCACCATCGGCCACTGCCTGGAATGCCACACGCCACAGGGCGAGCGCGGCGTGCTCCTCTTCGACACGGCGCTCGGTGCCGGCGGTCGCACCTTCCTGCCGTCGTTCGTGAAGGGCCTGCCCGACAGCTGGAAGGGCTCGGTCTCGCGCAACCTCACGTCCGACCGGGCGCACGGCCTGGGCGCCTGGAGCGACGCCGAGATCAAGCGGGCGATCAGGCAGGGCGTCCACCGTGACGGCCGACGCCTGCAGGAGCCGATGCCCTTCGCCTGGTACGCCGGCCTCCACGACGACGACCTCGACGCGCTGGTCGCCTACCTGCGCACGCTGCCGGCCATCGCGCGCTGAGGCTGCGCGGCCGAGCCGGGCACACTGACGTGCGGGCCGCGATGCGGACCGGCAGGAGACGACGATGCGATTCGTGGGGGCCGAGGAGATCCGCAGCGTCCTGAGCTTTCCCCTCCTGATCGACGCGATCGAGGACGCGCACCGCCGGCCGAAGATCGAGATCCAGGACGCGATGCTCGGCCGCCGCGAGGCGCAGTACTTCGTGCGCCACGCCGTCGATGCCGGCCGCTTCATGGCGAGCAAGCTGATCACCAGCTTTCCCGGCAACCCGCAGGGCGGCGCGCTGCCTGCCGTGCAGGCCGTGTGCGTGCTCTTCGACGGCCGCGACGGCCGGCCCCTGGCCGTCATGGACGGCACCGAGATCACCTACTGGCGCACCGCCGCCGACTCGGCGCTGGGCGCAAGGCTTCTCGCGCCCGAAGCGCCCGCGACCCTCCTGATCGTCGGCGCCGGTGCGATGGCGAGCCGCCTCGTTCGCGCCCACCGCGTCGTCCGCCCGTCGATCGGCCGCGTGCTCGTCTGGAACCGCACTCGCGACGGCGCCGTGCGACTGGCCGCGTCGATCGCGGCCGAAGGGGTCGTCGCCGAAGTGCGCGACGACCTCGCCGCCGCGACACGCGAAGCCGACATCGTCAGCACCTGCACGCGCTCGCGCGAGCCGCTCGTGCGCGGCGCCGATCTCGCGCCGGGGGCGCACCTCGACCTCGTCGGCGGCTACACCCCCGAAACGCGCGAGGCCGACGACGACGCCATGCGCCGCGGCCGCGTCTTCGTCGATCGCCGCGAGTCGGCCTTCGACGGCGTCGGCGACATCCTCCAGCCGATCGCGAGCGGTGCGATCGGCGAGGCCGACGTCCTCGGCGACCTTCACGACCTGGTCGGCGGCAGCGTCGCCGGGCGGCGCTCGCCCTCGGACATCACCGTCTTCAAGAATGCCGGCGGCGGCCACCTCGACCTCATCACCGCCGAGCTGATCTTCACGCGCCTCGCCGAAGCGAGCTGACTGCCGCCGTCGCCGTGCTCAGCCGCCGCCGGCCAGCTCCCGCTCCAGCACCTTCGGGTTGTCGCGCCAGCGCTCGACCCATTCCTGCGCGACGTCGCCCGGATAGACGTCCTCGACGCCTTCCTTCAGCGCCTTCACGATCGCGCCTGCCAGTGCGGCCGGCGCGACCTTGGGCGGCGGAAGGTTCTGGTTCCACTCGTCGTCGATCGGGCCCGGGAAGACGTTGACGACGCGAATGCCCGACGGCCGCATCTCGGCGCGCAGGCACTGCGCGAGCGAGTACGCCGCCGCCTTCGAGGCCGAGAACGTGCCGTGCGGCGGATAGTTCGAGAGCGCGTAGACCGAGAGCAGGTTCACCCACGCCGCCGCGTGCGTCGTGCCGTCGGCCGAGCGCGCCTTCAGCGCCGGCCCGAGCTCCTGCGCCAGGCGCAGCAGGCCGAAGTAGTTGATGTCCATCTCGGCCCGCGCCGCGTCGGTGCCGCGCCGCGCGGCGATGCCGTAGGCGCGATGGACCTCGGCGTTGTTGACGACGATGTCGACCTTGCCGCCGATCTCGCCCGCGAGCTCGGCGACCGAGCGGCCGTCGGTGAGGTCGAGCGGCACGAGCGTCACCTGCGGCAGCGCGGTGATGTCGTCGAGGCCCGGCAGCTTCTTCCACGGCTCGGCATGGCCGACCCAGACGATCTCGGCACCGGCCTTCACCAGCGCCTTGACGAGTGCCTGGCCGACCTCCGTCTTGCCGTCGCTGACGAGGATCTTGCGAAACCTCGGGTCGCTGCTCATCTCGCGCAGCATCGTGTCGTCGGCCATGTGCTCTGTCTCCTCGGGCGGGAATCCGATCAGGACCGCGGCGCCGGCGCGGTCGAGGCGCGCGCCGACATGGACGCGCACGGTGGATGTCGAAGTCGTCGGCGACAGGACGTCGCCGTGAAGGTGAGCGATCACCGTCGGCCCGACGTCGAGGCGCACGAGACCGAGCCGCCACGGCAGCCGCTCGCGGTAGAACGGGTCGTTGCTGTGGTGGAGCACGGTCTCGCTCAGCAGCTCGCCTTCGCCACCCTGCGCCGACCACTTCAGCTCGGACGAGAGGCAGCGATGGCAGGCATCGCGCGGCGGGTACTGAACGGCCCGGCAGCGCCGACACACCTGCAGCTCGAAGCGGCCCTCGGCGGCGGCCGCAGTCATGCCGAGCGCGGTGCGGCCGCGCGCCCACGGCGGCAGGTTCATCTGCCGGGTGCGCAGGACCGGGTTCTTCCTGCGCGGCTTCATCAGCGGCATGGTCATGGCGCTGCTCCCGTGACTTCGGGCCCGGTCATGACGA
>JBBSBZ010000227.1:0-5773 GCA_038250795.1 Burkholderiales bacterium
CAATCCGGACGGCGCCCTGCTGCAGCAAGTGCATCGTCTCGGCGCGGTGGCTGTCGCCTTGCTGCTCGTGCCGCTCGCCCTCGCGGCATGGCGCCTGGGTGCGCGTCTCGGGGCACTGCTTGTCCTCGGCCTGCTGATCGCGCAGGGGGCGCTCGGTGCAAGCCTGGTCGCCTTCGGACTTCCGCTGCCACTGGATCTGATCCACAGTCTGGTGAGCGGCGTCCTCCTCGCCGCTTGCCTGGATCTGGCGCTGGCCCGAGCGCCTCGAGCCCCCTGAGCGGAGCGCCCGCCGGGGCACCGCACAATCCGGCTTGTCGTGTCAGCAGGAGCCGGAAATGGAGGGCCGTTCGTTCGACGTGCCGAAGTATCTTTCGGTACTGCCACTGTTCAACGATCTGACGCCATTGGAGCTGGCGCATGTCGCCGGCGGCTGCACGATGCGCCGCATGGAGCGTGGCGAGATGGTTTTTCGCGTGGGCGAGCGTTGCGAGGAGTTCCACGTCGTCGTGACGGGGCAGGTCAAGCTCTTCGTTCTCGCCGCGAGCGGACAGGAAAAGGTGGTCGAGCTGATCAGCCCCGGCCAGTCGTTCGGCGAGGCGATCATGTTCACCGATCGGCCCTACATCCTGAGCGCGCAGTCGCTGGGGGACACCCTGCTCCTGACGGTTTCGAAGCGGGCCGTGCTCGAGGAAATCGCGCGCGACCATCGCTTCGCCTTGCGCATGCTGGCGGGGCTCTCGCGTCGGCTGCACGGCCTGATCCACGATGTCGAGGCCTATGCGCTGCATTCCGGGTTGCAGCGCGTGATCGGCTATTTGCTGCGCGACCAGGTCATCGAGGACAACGAGGCCGGCGAGAGCAGGACAATCTCTCTGCCGGTGAGCAAGGCGACGATCGCCTCCAGGCTCTCGCTCACGCCGGAATATTTCTCACGCGTGCTGCACGAGCTGGCGGCGGAGGGACTGATCGAGGTCGATCGGCGCGAGATCCGGATCGTCGATGCGCCGCGCCTGGCGCGTTTCCGGATCGGCGCCTGAGCGGCGCCGGCCCTTGCGGGAACCTGACGGTCTATTCGCCGGCTGTATCCCCTGGGGCTGAGGCAACGGTGGGATCGGCGGGTGGACGCAGCCCGGGCTTCTTCAGGATGCGACTGCTGTAGAGCACGTCGTGGCCCCGGCAGGCGTCGCCGATCAGGCAATGGATCTGCAGCGCGGCGCGCTCCGCCTCGGCGCGGCCTCGGCCGTGCACCATCGCGAAGAGGTTGTAAGGCCATTCGGGAAGCCGGCGCGGCCGCCGATAGCAGTGCGACACGCAGGCCAGCGCGCCGACCTTCTCGCCGATCGCGTCGACCAAAGCGTCGTCGACGTCCCACACCGTCATCCCGTTGGCGACGAAGCCGAGCCGGTAGGGGTCGGGCACCGCGCCGATGCGTCGCACCAGCCCCTCGCGCAGCATGCCGGCGAAGCGCTCGCGAATCGCCTCGGCGCTCACGCCCAGCTCTTCGCCGATGGCGTCGTAGGGGCGCCTGACGATCGGCAGGCCCTCTTGCGTGGCAGCGACGAGGCGACGATCGAATGCGCTCAGCATGTGGACCGCCTCAGTCGATCGCCAGGCGCAGCTCGACGAAGAATTCCTTCTCCTTCGGGAATGCGAAGACCGGCAGGCCGGTCAGCTGTTCGATGCGTCTGCACGTTGCATCGGCCAGTTCCTGGCGCGCGCAGGCGATCACGAACCACATGTTGAAGCGGTGCTCGCGTCGATTGTTGTGGGCGACTTCCGCGAGCCCGTTCACCATGGCGGCTACCGCATCGAAGCGCGCTTCCGGCACTTGCATCGCCGCCAGCACGAAAGAACCGCCGGCCCGCTCGATCTGGTAAAGAGGCCCGAAACGCGTGAGCATGCCACTGTCGAGAAGCGCGACCAGTCTGTCGAGGACTTCGCTCTCGCTCAACTCGAGTTCTCGCGCAACGTCGTCGAACGGACGCTCGCTCAGCGGGAAGTCGCCATGCAGGCGGTGCAGCAGCAGCGCGTCGACCGCATCGATCGTGCTTCCCATCATGCCGCGGCTCCGGAGAAGTGGCGGCCGGCGATCAGCCCGGGGCTCAGCTCTTCAGGACGTATTCGATCGCCGCCTTCAGGTCGGCGTCATTGATCTTGTCGGGCGGGTTCGGCGACATCGGCACCGGGCCGAAACTGCCGGAGCCGCCCTTGCGGACCTTCTCGAACAGCTTCGCGCGCACCTCCTGCCCCTTGTACTTGGCGGCGATGTCCTTGAACGCCGGGCCGACGATCTTCCTGTCCTTCGAATGGCAGGCCATGCAGCCTGCCTTGTTCATGGCCTCTTCCGGCGTGGCGGCGAGGACACCGGTGCAGGCGAAGCCGGCGGCGAGGGTCGTGACGAGCACGAGCTTCTTCATTGTGGTTTCTCCAGGATTGGAAAGTGATGGGTACTCGGACCCTGGGAGCGACAGTCTCATGGAATTTCGCATTGCCAGTGCGTGTGCGGCAATGGTTGCCACAAAGTCGGACGGCGGCCTTGAAGCAGTTCAAGAGCCCGTCAGTGCGGCGCGCTCGAAGTCATGGAATGCATCCGCCATCCGTGGCCGCTTCCAGCAGCATCCGGCCAAGAGGGCAGTCGCCGACCGACTTCTTTCGTGCTCCCTATCTGGCCCGATCGAGCGATCTACGAGAACTCCGCCTTCGAGATGTCGCCGTTCCAAACCAGCTCCAGCTTCTCGCCAACGTACCAGCCCACCGAACCCTGCATGGGAATGCGAACGCCTTCCACGACGGCGTAATCCTCGAAATGCCCTTCCCATGCCCTGCGTTCGTACCCGCCTGCGAATCGTCCCCAACGGGCAGGCGTGAACACCCCTGCGACTTCGCCCCGGGGAGCGAACCTGAACTCGAGCGAAACACTTGTGCCGCGGTCGGTGAGCGTGGCAAGCGCGCGGTGCTCGTCGATAGGCGACCACGTGAGCGCTTCAGATGGTTGTAGAGCCGTCGGGTACCAGACTGCCTCGGCGAGATAACGATGTAGAGCACCCGAATGCATCTCCGACACTCCCGAAGCGCTCGCAACCGTCAAACCAAACAGGGTCACACGCCCGGATCCGATTCCGTCGAACAGCGAATCGAGTACACGCAGACAGACCAAAGGAAAGGGGTTGACGCGGGCCCGCCACTCGAATTTCGGGGTGAGCGTGCTGGCCACATGCGTCGCCGTAAACGGCATCCATCGGTGGGTCTGCGGGGCAGTCCTAAGGCGGCCAACTTGCTCAAGCCGGACTTCATGGAACGGGGAAACCCGATCTCCAAATGCGAATTCGAAAAACCGCGCGACGGGCGTCGGAAGGCGCTGTGGGGACGTCATCCTTTCAGTCTAGCGATCCAGAAGGTACCGGATTCAGTGGCTGCTCAGGGTCGGGTTCTGCCGCGTGTCGGTGCCACGCACGCCCGGATCAGCACGGAACAGTTCGGCGCAGCACACCAGTTGGCCGTCGGCAAGCTCCGGAGTCGGCGGGCGCGATCAACCGGCAATCGCCGGCGTCCCCGGCACGCCGGCGAGAAGCCTGGCGATCAGCTCCCGGACAGTGCGGATCTCCGCGCCGAAAGGCAGTGCGCCGCGGCCGCTGAAGAACAGGCCGTGCTCGACATCGCCACTCAAGGCAGCGGCGAGTTGCTGATCGATGCAGAACTGGCCCCACGATGGCTTGCCGTCGCGCAGGCCGCATTGCGCGAGGCAATCGAACGACTTCGTGCAGCGCCCGCGGTCGCGCGCGTTGGCCTGCAATCGAGGCAGCGCCTTCAGATAGTTCCTCAGCCACGGCGTCGCCACGGCACGCGCCGGCAGCCCGGCGACGCTCGTGAATTCGATCTTGTCCTCGTCGCGCGCTTCGGCCAGGACGCGCTTGAACTCGGGGTGCGCATCGCCTTCGCTCGTCACCGCGAACGGCGTGCCGAGCTGCACGCCTGCGGCGCCGAGTGCCTGCAGCCGGGCGATGTCGGCGCGCGTGCGAATGCCGCCCGCGGCGATCACCGGCGTCGTCGCTTCGATCCCGAATGCGCGCAGCAACGTCAGCGTCTCCGGGACACTGCGCTCGAAATCGAAGCGCGGATCGGCGAGATCTTCCACCCTCGCCGCCCCCAGGTGGCCGCCGGCCAGTGCCGGGTGCTCGAGGACGATCGCGTCCGGCATGCGTTTCTTGCGTTCCCATTTGCGCAAGACGAGCTGCACGCCACGCGCATCCGAAAGGATGGGAACGAGCGCGACGCCCGGGTGGTCGGCGGCGAGGTCGGGAAGGTCGAGCGGCAAACCGGCGCCGACGACGATCGCGTCGACCCCCGCCTCGAGCGAGGTGCGGAGATAGCCGGCGTATTCGCTCACCGCGCGCATGACATTCACGGCGAGCATGCCGAACCTGCCCGCGATCGCGCGCGCTGCCGCGATCTCCCGGCGAAGTGCCTCGAGATTGGCGGCGTCGATGCAGGCCTTGGCAGCCGATCCGAGCCCGACGCGCTGGGTGCGCTCCAGAAGATCGGGGTGGTGGTGGCGCAGGTCGATCGAGCTGATCGTGCCGACGCCGCCTTCGAGGGCAACGTGTCCCGCAAGGCGATGCGCGGACACACCGACTCCCATGCCGCCTTGAACGATCGGCAGGAGCGTCCGCCCGGCCATGCGCAACGGCGCCAAGCCGCTTGCGTCGAGCAGCCGTTGCGAAGAGAGCGGGATCACGCGCGTCCTTTCAAGTCCCGACACTCTAGGCAGCGAGCGCTGGCGAGTCACTGATGCAGGTCAAGAAATGCAGGTCAAGAAATCACCCGCAGTGCTGCCGCGGGAGCGTTGAGATGCCGGGCGGGCGTACGAGCGTGCCGCTCGGCTTCGAGTCGCCCAGAAAGCGCTTCGCTGCCGTTCGAAGGCGTGAATCAGGCCGCGCCGTCCACCTGTGACGGCGATGGGCGGATCGGCCGGCCGTCGACTAGCGCGCTTCGTCGATCATCTTCGTGGTCTGGTCCTCGACATCCTGAGCCACCGGCTTGAGCGCCGGATCGTCGGTCAGCGACGCGAGCAGGGGCGCCGGTCGGATCATGCCGATGTGGGTCGTGCCCTTTTCGGTATAGACCGAAATGCGGCACGGCAGCGCCATGTTCAGGCGCATGTCCGACGCCAGCACCTTGGCCGCCTGGGCCGGGTTGCAGACTTCGAAGACCCGACACGCCTCGGCAAAATCGATGCCCTTGCTGCGCAACGTGGCTCCGAGATCGTGGACGTGCAACACGCCGAACCCGTGGCGCTTGACCGCAACCTCCAGATCGTTCGACGCCTGTTCGAAGCCCTTGCTGCTGCTCACGGTGTAGTACATCCTCGGCCTCCATGGGGTGGGTGACATCACCTTAACGCGAACAAGCTCTCGACACTTGACAACGGTCAATGGCGGCGGTTCACTGCGCCCCCCAGGCACCGCCTGTCTCGTGCGAGCGGCCGCCAGCGGTCGAGCGCGCCGCGACCCGTCCCTCAGGCGGCCGGTGGCTCGTCGAACCAGCGCGCGCAGCTCCCAGCGGGATCGATCGGCAGGTCGGTACCCACCGCAACGACGTGGCTGCGCTCGCCGCCGTCGAAAGGCTCTGCACATTCGAGCAATTTCCGCGACCACGCCCACGTACAAGGGCGAGGCCAGGCGCTGGTTCAGTTTCCTGCGACCGCCGTTCGCGCGCGACTGCCTGCGTTTCAGACGCCGAGCAGGCGCGCCAGGGCGCCACGGTCCTGCTCGAG
>JBBSBZ010000228.1:0-5752 GCA_038250795.1 Burkholderiales bacterium
GCTGTGCGGCACGCGTCTCGTCGACGTCCGCCCTGGCACGCTGCCGACGCTCAGACCGCGTCCTCGTTGAGCTCGCCGGTGCGGATGCGCACCACGCTCTCGACCTGGGTGACGAAGATCTTGCCGTCGCCGATCTTGCCGGTCTTCGCCGCCTTGACGATCGCGTCGATGCATCGCTCCGCATCGTCTTCCTTGACGACGACCTCGATCTTCACCTTGGGAAGGAAGTCGACCACGTACTCGGCGCCACGATAGAGCTCGGTGTGGCCCTTCTGCCGACCGAACCCCTTCACCTCGGTGACGGTGAGCCCGGAGACACCGATTTCGCCGAGCGCCTCGCGGACTTCCTCGAGCTTGAAGGGCTTGACGATGGCGGTGATCTGCTTCATGGCCGGCTCCGCGAAAAGGGATTGCGGCCGAGTTTAGGGCAATGTCGCGCGCCTCTCAGGCGCGAAACTTCGACGTGATCGGATAGCGCCAGTCGCGGCCGAAGGCCCGATGGGTGATACGGATGCCGATCGGCGCCTGGCGCCGCTTGTACTCGTTGACCTTGATCAGCCGCGTCACGCGCTCGACGTCGGCGCGCGGCAGTCCGGCCGCGACGATCTCCTCGATGCCCTGATCCTCTTCCATGTAGCGCCGCAGGATCGCATCCAGCACCTCATAGGGGGGCAGGCTGTCCTGATCGGTCTGGTCGGCGCGCAGCTCGGCCGAGGGCGGCCGGGTGATGATGCGGCGCGGAATCACCTCGCGACCCTGCGCGTTCTTCCACTCCGCGAGCCGGAAGACGAGCGTCTTGGCGACGTCCTTGATCACGGCGAAGCCGCCGGCCATGTCGCCATAGAGCGTGCAGTAGCCGGTTGCCATCTCGCTCTTGTTGCCGGTGGTCAGCACGATCGAGCCGAACTTGTTCGACAGCGCCATCAGCAACGTGCCGCGGATGCGCGCCTGGATGTTCTCCTCGGTCGCGTCTTCGGCCAGGCCGGCGAATTCGGCCGCGAGGCTCGCCTTGAAGGCCTCGAACATCGGCAGGATCGAGATCTCGTCGTAGCGCACCCCGAGCCTCCCGGCCATGTCGCGGGCGTCGATCCACGAGATGTCGGCCGTATAGGGCGACGGCATCATCACCGTGCGGACGCGGTCGGCGCCGAGCGCGTCGACCGCGATCGCCAGCACGAGCGCCGAATCGATGCCGCCGGACAGCCCGATGATGACGCCCGGGAAGCCGTTCTTGCCGACGTAGTCGCGAACGCCCATGACGAGCGCCGCCCAGGCCTGCGCCTCGAGGCCGGGGATGGCCGCGACGGCACCCTGCACCGAAGTCTTCGTCACCTCGACGAGCGCCAGATCCTCCTCGAACATCTTCGCCCGCGCGCCGACCACGCCACGCGCGTCGAGCGCGAACGACGCGCCGTCGAAGACGATCTCGTCCTGCGCCCCGGCGAGATGCGCGTAGAGCAGCGGCATCGCGACCGCCCGCGCGCGCACGGCCATGCGCTCCTCGCGCTCGTTCATCTTGCCGAGATGAAAGGGCGAGGCGTTGATGACGCACAGCACCTCGGCGCCGGCTCGCTTCGCGAGCTCGGCCGGCTCGTCGAACCAGGCGTCCTCACAGATCAGGACGGCGAAGCTCAGGCCGCCGACCCGCACCGTGAGCGGGGGAAGGCCGCTGTCGCGGCCGGATGCGAAATAGCGCCGCTCGTCGAAGACCTGGTAGTTCGGCAACTCGCGCTTGCAGTAGGTGCCGACGATCTCGCCCCCGGTCAACACCGAGGCTGCATTGAAGCGCAACTGCACCGCGACCGACTTCGACCTAAGATCGCCCGACTCCCCGCGCTGATACGGATGGCCGACGACGACGAACAGATCCGGCAGGTCGGCCAGCCGGCGCGCGCAGTCGGCGAGCGCGTCGGCGCAGGCGTGCATGAAGGCCGGCCGCAGCAGGAGGTCCTCGGGGGGGTAGCCGCACAGGCCGAGCTCCGGGGTGAGCACGAGGCGCGCGCCCTGCCCGTAGGCGCGGCGCGCGGCAGCGACGATCTTCTCGGTGTTGCCGGCGAGGTCGCCGACGATCGCGTTGATCTGCGCGAGCGCCACCTTCACGGACATTGCATCTGACATATGAGCGACGGCGCGCAACGACGAAAACGAAACGGATCGGGTGACGAAGCGTACGTCATCCGGGTCTTCGACGATCCGGCCGAGATCGATGGCGCCGCATGGGAGTCGCTGCGATCGGCGCAGCCTTCGTCGACGCCGTTCGTCTCGCTCGCCTACCTGCGCGCGCTGCACGAGTCGGGCAGCGCCGTCGCCAGCACGGGCTGGGCGCCGCATTTCCTCACCCTCGAGCGCGACGGACACATCGCCGCCGCCTGCCCGCTCTACCTGAAGGACCATTCGTATGGCGAGTACGTCTTCGACTGGGCCTGGGCCGACGCTTATCAGCGCCACGGCCTCGACTACTACCCCAAGCTGGTCGATGCCGTCCCGTTCACGCCGGTGCCGGGACCACGACTTCTCGCCCGCTCGCATGACGAGCGCCTGCTGCTCTTGCGCGGCATCGAGCAGCTCGGCCGCTCGGCGAAGCTGTCGTCGGCGCATCTCCTCTTCCTCGACGACGCCGACCGGGCCGCGGCGCACGAAGCCGGCTGGTCGCTGCGCAGCACGGTCCAGTTCCACTGGCTCAATCGCGAGCCCTCACCGTACGCGGATTTCCCGGAGTTCCTTTCCTGCCTGCAGCGCGAGAAGCGCAAGAAGATCCAGCAGGAGCGACGCCGCGTGGCCGAAGCCGGCGTCACCTTCACCGTCGCGAGCGGCGACGGGATCGGCGCGGCCGATTGGGACTTCTTCTACCGCTGCTACACGCTCACCTACCGCGCCCATCACTCGACGCCCTATCTCACCCGCGACTTCTTCGCGCGAACGGCCGCGACGATGGGCAGGAACTGGCTGCTGTTCGTCGCCTGGCGCGGCGGCCGGCGCATCGCGGCCTCGCTGATCGCCATCGACCCGGAGCGCAAGGTCGCCTTCGGCCGCTACTGGGGCGCCGTCGAGCCCATCAGCTGCCTCCACTTCGACGCCTGCTACTACCAGCCTCTCGAGTGGTGCATCGCCAACGGCTACCGGCGATTCGAAGGGGGCGCGCAGGGCGAGCACAAGATGGCACGCGGCCTGATGCCGGTGCAGACCTGGTCGGCCCACTGGCTGGCGCACCCCCAGTTCGCGCGCGCGATCGACGACTTCCTCGAGCGCGAAGGCGCCGGCGTCGAGACCTACCTCGACGAGCTCAACGAGCGGCGGCCGTTCAAGGCGTCGGCGATTTCGCCCGACGCCTGAACGGGTCCGTCACCCCTTCGTGTCGGGGTGGGCGGCGCGGTAGCTGTCGATCCCGGCGCGCACTTCCTCGCGGGCCGCCTCCGGGCCCTCCCAGCCGCTGATCTTCACCCACTTGCCGGGCTCGAGGTCCTTGTAGTGCTCGAAGAAGTGCTGGATCTGCCTGAGCCGCAACTCGTTCATGTCGGCGGGCTTTTGCCAGTGCTTGTAGATCGGCAGGATCTTGTCGATCGGCACCGCCAGCAGCTTGGCGTCGCCGCCGGCCTCGTCCTCCATCTTCAGCAGGCCGATCGGCCGGCACGTGACGACGACGCCCGGGCCGAGCGGAAAGGGCGTGATCACCAGGACGTCGACCGGGTCGCCGTCGTCGGAGAGCGTGCGCGGCACGTAGCCGTAGTTGCACGGGTAGTGCATCGACGTGCTCATGAAGCGGTCGACGAACATCGCGCCACTCGCCTTGTCGACCTCGTACTTGATCGGATCGGCGTTCATCGGGATCTCGATGATCACGTTGAACTCGACAGGGGCGTTGGCGCCGGGAGTGACTTCGTGCAGGCTCATGAAACGCTCGGGACGAAAGATCGGGATGTTACGGGCTGCCGACCGGCGCGGACGGCGCCGTCCGCCGCATCCCTTAACATCCGCCGGTTTGCCCGAAAGCGTGGATTCGTCACGCTGCCGAGAATTCAATTCATGAATCGCAGCATCCGAACGAGGAAGGAACTGTCTTGATCACCACATCGATGGCGCTCTATATCGCCCTGGCCTGCGGCCTCGCGGCGGTCGTCTACGGCTTCGTGCAGCGAAGCTGGATCCTTGCCCAGAGCGCGGGCAACGCACGCATGCAGGAGATCGCAGCGGCGATCCAGCAGGGCGCGGCCGCCTATCTGGCGCGCCAGTACAAGACCATCGGCATCGTCGGCATCGTCCTCGCCATCCTGATCTTCTTCTTCCTCGGCGGGCTCACCGCGGCCGGCTTCGTGATCGGCGCCGTGCTGTCGGGCGCCTGCGGCTTCATCGGCATGAACATCTCGGTGCGCGCCAACGTGCGCACGGCCGAGGCGGCGACTCGCGGGATCGGCCCGGCGCTCGCGGTGGCCTTCAAGGGCGGCGCGATCACCGGCATGCTGGTGGTCGGCCTCGGCCTGATCGGCGTCGGCGCCTTCTTCTGGTACGTGAGCGGCGGCACGAACGTCGAGCCGGCGACCCTGAAGCCGCTGCTCGGCCTGGCCTTCGGCTCGTCGCTGATCTCGATCTTCGCGCGCCTCGGCGGCGGCATCTTCACCAAGGGCGCCGACGTCGGCGCCGATCTCGTCGGCAAGGTCGAGGCCGGCATCCCGGAAGACGACCCGCGAAACCCCGCGGTGATCGCCGACAACGTCGGCGACAACGTTGGCGACTGCGCCGGCATGGCCGCCGACCTGTTCGAGACCTACGCGGTCACGCTGATCGCCACGATGGCGCTCGCCGCGCTCATGGTGGGCGGCGCGACGATCAACGCCGTCGTCTACCCGCTCCTGCTGGGCGGCGTCTCGATCATCGCCTCGATCATCGGCTGCGCCTTCGTCAAGGCCTCGCCCGGGATGAAGAACGTCATGCCCGCGCTCTACAAGGGTCTCGCGGTCGCCGGAATCCTCTCGCTGATCGCCTTCTACTTCGTCACCACGGCGATGTTCCCGCAGGGCCTGCAGCTCGCGGCCGGCGGCACGGTCTCGGCGATGGCCCTCTTCGGCGCCTGCGCCGTCGGCCTCGTCCTCACCGCGGCGATGGTCTGGATCACCGAGTACTACACCGGCACGCAGTACAAGCCGGTTCAGCACATCGCCCAGGCCTCGACGACCGGGCACGGCACCAACATCATCGCCGGCCTCGGCGTGTCGATGCGCTCGACCGCGTGGCCGGTGCTCTTCGTGTGCCTCGCGATCACCGTCTCGTACTGGCTCGCCGGCCTCTTCGGCATCGCCGTCGCCGCGACCGCGATGCTGAGCATGGCCGGCATCGTCGTCGCGCTCGACGCCTACGGCCCGATCACCGACAACGCCGGCGGCATCGCCGAGATGGCGGAGCTGCCGGCCAGCGTGCGCGACGTCACCGACCCGCTCGACGCCGTCGGCAACACGACCAAGGCTGTCACCAAGGGCTACGCGATCGGCTCTGCCGGTCTCGCCGCGCTCGTGCTGTTCGCCGACTACACGCACTCGCTCGCCGGCCGCGGCATGTCGATCACCTTCGACCTCAGCGATCCGAAGGTGATCGTCGGCCTCTTCATCGGCGGCCTGATCCCCTACCTCTTCGGCGCGATGGCGATGGAGGCCGTCGGCCGCGCCGCCGGCTCGGTCGTCGTCGAGGTGCGTCGCCAGTTCCGCGACATCAAGGGGATCATGGAAGGCACGGCCAAGCCGGAATACGGCAAGGCGGTCGA
>JBBSBZ010000229.1:0-5717 GCA_038250795.1 Burkholderiales bacterium
GACCGAGCCCGACGCGGCGAAAGCCACGCGCCGCCGCCGCGCTTTCCTCGCTCTCGCTCAAGCCGCCTTCCGGACCGCTCAGCACCAGCATCGCTCCATTCGCGTCGCTCGGCACCGAGGCAGGACCGGCGGCCGACGGATCGAGGCTCAGCACGATCCGTATGCCGCTCGCGGCAGCGGCGCTCGCGAGCCACGCGGAGAACGGGCGCACGGCAAGCACTTCCGTCACGCGGGTGCGGCCGCACTGCTCGCTCGCCGACGCCGCGACCGCGCTCCAGTGACGCTGCTTCGCCTCGGCGCGCTCCGCCGAGAGGCGCAGCACCGAGCGCTCGCAGACGAGCGGCTGGATGGCAGCCGCGCCGAGCTCCCCGGCCTTTTCGACGAGCGCGTCCATGCGGTCGTTGGCCGGCACCCCGAGGGCGAGCGTCACCGCGCACGCGAGCTCCCGGTCGATCGCGCGGGCAGCGCCGATGCGCACGTCGACGGCGTGGCGCCCCATGCGCACGATCTCGGCCGGCCAGTCGCAGCCATCGGTGCCGTTGAAGAGCTCGATCGTCGCGCCCGGTTGCAGTCGCAGCACCTGGACATGACGCGCCGCCGCGGCCGGCAAGGCCAGTTCTGCGCCGGCAGCGAAAGGCAGGGGCAGGAAGATGCGTGGCACGGCGGACCTCAGCGACGGCTCTTGTGAAACCAGGCCGCAAGCCGGTCGAAGCCACGCCGAGCCAGGCGGCGCATGGCCCGCCCGCTGCGCCACAAGGGCGAGCGACGGACGACCGCCATGACGCGGTCGCGCGTTGCGCGCCACCAGCCGATGGCGCGCGCGAACCACGCGTATGTCATCAGTTGCGGCTCGACCAGGACGAAGAGGCGGCCGACGAAGGCGGTGCTGAACACCTTGGCCGCGACGATCAGGCCGATCCCCAGCGTCGCCTGGCCGTTGCCGAGGAGCCAGAGCGCGCCGAGCTTGACCGGGACGAGCAGGGCTGCCGGCACGAAGAAGAGGGCGAACGCGACGTGCGGCGTCGTCCGGCAGATCGCGGCCTCGAGCGCGGCGAGGGGCGGCCAGCGGGCGATCCACGCGGCGCATGCGGTGAGCGGACGCCAGCCCCATTCCTCGAAGAACAGGATGACGGCGGCGATGCCGAGCAGGACGCTGCGCAGCACCCGCCACGCAGCACCGAGAAGACCCCGGCGGCGTGGACCGCGCCGCGAGCGCGAGGAGATCTCAACCGCCGTAAAGCGTCCTTCGCGCGTCTGCCGCCGCGGCCTCTCCCTTGCGGTCGCGGATCTGGTCGATCACCCGGCGCGCGACGTCGCGCAGCTCCTCGATCGTCGAGGCCTTGTCGACCGCAAGCGTCAGGGTGAAACCGCGCAGGCCCAGCTGGCTCGAGATCAGCTGCGTCAGCACGGCCGTGAACTCGCTGTAGTCGAGCACCTTGTGCTCGAGCGGCGCCGGCGCGGTCGGCCGCCCGGGATCGGTGGCGACCGGACGGGCCGCGTTGACGGTGACCCCGCCCGCGGCCGGAGCGATGAGGTCGAGCTTTCGCAAATCCTGGAAGTCCTCGGCCGTGATGCCGGCCAGGTTGGCGAGCAGCATCTCCTCCGACTTGATCCCGTCGATGAGGAGCAGCAGATTGCGCCGGGCCCGCTCCTTGACCAGCGCCCTCGTCTGCATCTCGGCGCGGCCCGCGTCGGTCTTGACCCAGATCACCGGTCGGTTCTCATTCCGTTTCCGTCATGCTCGCGCCCGCGGGCGGCAGCTTTCGACAATGCGCGAAATGTATCAGCATGAACTGGCGGGGGCTGACCTTCCGGCTGCTGGGGCTACGCTTTGTCGCGCAGTTCACGGCGCAGGATCTTGCCGACCGGGCTCTTCGGCAGATCGTTCCTGAATTCGACCACTTTCGGTCGCTTGTAGCCGGTGAGGTTGGCCTCGCAGTACGCGCGCACCGCGGCCTCGGTGATGGACGGGTCCTTGCGGACGATGAAGAGCTTCACGGCCTCGCCCGCCTTGGCGTCGGCGACGCCGACCGCGGCGCATTCGAGGATGCCGGGCATCTGCGTGAGGACGTCCTCGACCTCGTTCGGGTAGACGTTGAAGCCGCTCACCAGGATCATGTCCTTCTTGCGGTCGACGATCTTGAAGTAGCCGCGCTCGTCGACGGTGCCGATGTCGCCGCTGCGGAAGAACCCGTCGGCGGTCATCGACTTGGCGGTCTCGTCCGGGCGCTGCCAGTAGCCTGCCATCACCTGCGGGCCCTTGATCGCGATCTCGCCCGGCGTGCCCATCGGCACCTCGTTGCCGTCGTCGTCGAGGAGCTTGAGCTCCGTGTTGGGCATCGGCAGGCCGATGTTGCCGCTGTAGGCCGCGCTGTCGACCGGATTGCAGGTGGCCGAGGGCGACGTCTCCGACAGGCCGTAGCCCTCGACGATCGGGCAGCCGGTCTTCTCGAGCCAGAGCTTGGCCGTCGCGCTCTGCACCGCCATGCCGCCGCCGACCGAGATGACGAGGCCCGACCAGTCGACGCTCGAGAAGTCGGGGTGATTGGCCATCGCGTTGAAGAGCGTGTTGACCGCGGGAAAGCTGTGGAATTTCTCGCCCTGCAGCTCCTTGAACACGCCCGGCAGATCGCGCGGGTTGGCGATCAGGATGTTGGCGCCGCCCATGCGCATCGAGAGCATCACGTTCGTGTTGAAGCCGAAGATGTGATAGATCGGCAAGGCGCAGATCGTGACGATCTGCTCGCCCGCCGGGATCTTCTTCAGCGCCGGCTGGTACCAGGCCTCGGCCTGCAGGATGTTGGCGACGAGGTTTCGGTGCAGCAGGACCGCGCCCTTGCTCACGCCGGTCGTGCCGCCCGTGTACTGGAGGACGGCGATGTCGTCGGGGCCGACCGCCTGTGGCTTGAAGGTCTTGCCGCGCCCGTCGGCGAGCACGTCGTTGAAGCGGACAGCGCCCGGCAGGTCGAACGCCGGCACCATCTTCTTCACCTTGCGCACGACGTAGTTGACGATCAGCGACTTCGGAAAGCCGAGCATGTCGCCCATCGAGGCGAGCACGACCTTCTTGGTCGGCACCGCGGCCACCACCTTCGCCAGGACGCCGGCGAAGTTCTCGAGGACGAGGATCACCTTCGCGCCCGAGTCCTTCAGCTGGTGCTCGAGCTCGCGCGGCGTGTAGAGCGGGTTGACGTTGACGACCACCAATCCCGCACGCAGGATCGCCGCGATCGCGACGGGGTACTGCGGCACGTTCGGCAACATCACCGCGACCCGGTCGCCGCGGGCCAGGCCCTGCGCCTGCAGCCACGCCGCGAACGCGATCGAGGCCTCGTCGATCTGGCGAAAGCTGATCGACCTGCCCATGAACTTGAAGGCGAGGCGATCGGCGAAGCGCCGGAAGCTGTCGTCGAGCAGACCGACCAGCGAGGCGTACTGGTTCACGTCGATCTCCGCCGGTACGCCGGCGGGATACTGCTTCAACCAGATCTTTTCCATCGACACGCTCGCTCTCTTCTCGAGGAGCGCAGATTTTGACGGAGGGTCGGCGTGAGACGGCTAGGGTGTTTCGATACGCGCAGGCCTTGCGCGATGGCGCAGGCGAGGACTCATTTGGATCCGTCGCCGCGCACCGATCCCGTCAGCTCGACCGGAACCGACGCGTCCCAGCCGCCACCGAGCGCCTGGATCAGCGAGATCGCGGTGATCTGCCGGCTCACCGCGACCTGGACGAGCGCGCGCCGCGCCGCGAGCGCCGAGGCCTGCGCCGAGACGACGTCGGTGTAGCCGAGCTGGCCGGCGCGATAGCGGTTGAGAACCTGCTGCTCGGTCTGGTCGGCCGCGTCGGACGCCTGGCGCAGCAGCTCCGCCTGCTCGGCCTGCGCGCGCGCGTTGGCGAGCTGGTCCTCGACACCCTGGAAGGCCGCGAGAACGGTCTGCCGATAGCGCGCCGTGGCTTCGTCGCGCGAGGCCTGCGCGGCAGCGACGCGAGCCGAGGTCGCGCCGGCGTCGAAGACCGTCTGCGCCACCGACGCGCCGACCGACCAGAGCGCGTTCGAGACCCGGAACAGGTCGCCGATGAGAGAGCCCGCGTTGCCGAGCGAGGCGCTGAGCGTCAGGCTCGGAAAATAGGCGGCACGCTGGACGCCGATCTGCGCGTTCGCCGCGGCGACCTGGCGCTCCGCCGAAGCGATGTCGGGCCGGCGCTGCAGCAGGGCCGACGGCACGCCGAGCGGAATGGCCGGGACGACCGGATTCCAGCTCGCCGCCGCGATGGTGAAATCGCCCGGCGCCTGGCCGGCGAGAACCGCGATCGCATGCTCGTAGCGGGCGCGGTTGGCGCGCACGACGGCGAGCGACGCGCGCGTCGTCGCCAGCTGGGTCTGCGCTTGGAGCACGTCTGTCTTGGCGACGACACCCGCGGTGTAGCGATTCTTCGTGATCTCGAGCGCGCGCTCGTAGCCTTCGATCGTCCGGGTCAGCAAGGTGGCTTCGTCGTCGGCCTCGCGCAGCGAGAAGTAGTCGATCGCCATCTCGCCTTGCGCCGAGAGGCGCGCCGCGGCGAGGTCGGCGGCCGAGCCCGCCTCGCTCGCTCGTGCGGCTGCGACGGTGCTGCCGACTCGGCCCCAGAAGTCGGGCGCCCAGTCGGCGCCGAGCGAGGCATCGAAGGATGTGCCTCGCGAGGGCGTCGACGACGAGCCGCCGCCGCTGCGCTGAGCGCCGACGCCGAGCGAGACGCCGGGGAAGTACGAGGCGCGCGCCTCGCGCACGAGGGCTTGCGCCTGGCGGTAGGAAGCGACGGATGCGGCGATCGTCTGGTTGGCCGCATCGACTTGCGCCGCGAGACGGTTCAGCTCGGGATCGTCGAAGCGGCGCCACCAGTCGCCCCGGTCGATCGCGTCGGCGGGCGCGGCGGGGAACCAGGTCGCGCCGCCTGCGACGGGCGCCTCCTTGTAGCCGGCCGAGACCGGTGCGTCGGGCCGCTGGTAGACCGGTGCGACCGAGCAGGCGGCGAGCGCCAGCGGTGCGACGAGCGCGATCGCGTGCAGGTGCAGGTGCAGGCGCTTCATGCCGCGCCCTCGGCGGCGACGGCGCCGCCCGGCGCGGTCTGCGCCGGCTTCGCGCGCCGTCGGCGCAGACGGTCGAGCAGCACGTACACGACCGGCGTCGTCAGCAAGGTCATCACCTGGCTCGCGATCAGCCCGCCGATGATCGCGACGCCGAGCGGTCGGCGCAGCTCGGCGCCTTCGCCGAAGCCGATCGCGAGCGGCAGCGCACCGAGCGCGGCGGCGAGCGTCGTCATCAGGATCGGCCGAAAGCGCAGCAGGCAGGCCTCGCGCACCGCCTCGATCGCCGGGATGCCGCGCGTGCGCTCGGCCTCGAGCGCGAAGTCGATGATCAGGATCGCGTTCTTCTTGACGATGCCGATCAGGAGGAACACGCCGATGAGGGCGATGATCGACAGCTCCATGCGGAACATGAGGAGCGCGAGGATCGCGCCGACCCCTGCCGACGGCAGCGTCGACAGCACCGTCACCGGATGGACGAGGCTCTCGTAGAGCATGCCGAGGACGATGTAGATCACGACGATGGCCGCGACGATGAGCATCGCCTGCTGTCCTTGCGACTGCTGGGCCGCGAGTGCCGTGCCCTGGAAGGAGCCGCGCACGTTGGTCGGCATGCCGATCGCGGCCTCGCTGTCGTTGATCGCGCGGCTC
>JBBSBZ010000230.1:0-5701 GCA_038250795.1 Burkholderiales bacterium
ATCACGGCGCTTCTCGAGGAGGGGTTCGTCATGGGCGGCGTGTCCTGGTGGCGTCGGTTCGGATTGCGCGACGACGAGAATGGCGCGTCGCCCACCCGAGGCGGGCAGCGGAGGATGAAAGGTCGCATGTTGCAGCTTCACTATTTCCCTGGCAATGCCAGTCTCATCGCTCACATCGTGCTCGAGGAGATCGGCGCGCCATTCGCGCTGAAGCGCGTCGACCGAGACCACGGCGAGCACAAGTCGGCGGCCTACCTCGCGCTCAACCCGAACGGCCTGATCCCGGTGCTCGTCGACGGCGGCGCAGGCGCGGGCGCGGCGGCACCGCTCGTGCTCTACGAGACGGCCGCCGTCGTCATGCATCTCGCCGACACGCACCCCGGCGCAGCGCTTCTCCCCCGGCTCGGAACGCCGGCGCGCGCCCACGCGTACAAGTGGCTCGCCTGGCTCGCGAGCACCATGCAGTCGGCGCTCATCATCTACTTCTACCCCGAGCGCTGGTCCGACGACGCGGCCGGCGCCGCGGTCGTGAAGGCGCATGCCGAGGCGAAGGTCGGCGCGATGCTCGACCAGATCGACGCCCAGCTCGCGCGGCCGGGTGGCCCGTGGCTGCTCGGCGATGCCTACTCGGTCGCCGACGCCTACGCGTTCGTGCTTTGCAGGTGGACCCGGGGCTTCGAGCGCCCCGCGCGCAGCCTGCCGCACATCGCGCCCTGGCTCGGCCGCATGCTCGAGCGGCCCGCGGTGCAGCGCGCCTTCGCGACCGAGAAGCTGGCGCCTCCGCTGGTCTAGCCGCGACCGGCCGCGCCGCGCTGCGCCGCGCGCCGTCGGCGCAGCCAGCCGGCGCCGCTCAGCAGGCCGAAGGCCGACAGCGCCAGGACGGAAGGCTCGGGCACGGCCTGCACCTGCACCTGCAGCGGCTCGGCATACAGGAAATCGTCCATCGCCACGACATCGTCGTTCGGATTGCCGAGGACGCCGTTGGCCACGATCGTGTTGCTGCCCGAGATGATCCGCACGCGACCGATCACGCCGTCGCTGACCACGCCGCCGACGAAGCTGAAGCCCTGGTTGCCCGCCACCAGCGCGTTGCCCGTGTAGAACAGGTGGTTGTGGTCGTCGAAGAACTCGAGCTTCGTGCTGCCCGCCACCTCGACGTCGACGAAGATCAGCCCGAAGGCGGTCGTGGTCGCGGCCGTCGCCGTGCCCGGCAGGAAGAAGCTGACATCGGTGATGTTGCTGTTCACGGCCGTGAAGATCTTCTGCGCGCTGAAGGCCTGGAAGTCGTTGGAGAAACCGAACAGGGGCGGCGTCGCGAGACCTGCGTTGGCGCTGACGAGAAAGCCCGTGCCCGGCGTGCTGAAGACGACGCCGCGCGGCGAGGTCGTGTTGAAGAAGTCGGCCGAGAATGCGGAAGGATCGGACTGCGCCGCCGGCACGCCGTCCCAGTTGATCTCGCGTCGCACGCCGCCGAACGATCCGTTGGCACCCGCCACCGTGCCGCCGCCGACGGCGGCGCGGAAGGCGTCGCGCGTCGCCGTGATCGCCGCCGCATTGGCCCCCGCGGCCTGGAAGGTGACGACGGTCGGATCGGCTGCAGCGTGCGTCGCGAGCAAGGCGGCGACGGCGAAGAGCACGACGTGAGAAAAGCGTTGCATGGAGGCTCCCGCATCGTTCGATGGAGCGATGTCGGCAAAGGCTAGGTGAGGCGCGACGTGGCGTCAACGCGGATGCGGGCGCAGACCCCCGTGTCGGGGGGAGACGGATCAGCGGCAGCCGGTCGTGACCCGCTCCTCCCACCACGCCGTGAGCGGCGTTCGCGCCTTGCCCTCGCCGCGATCGTCGAGCACCGCGCGCGCCAGCGTCGCTCGACCCGAAGCGCTCGCCGCGGCGACCAGGGTCTGGTCGACGACGTCGCGCTGCGCCCGGCTGCCGCCGAGCGGCTCGAGCCGGCCGCGCAGCGGCGCGACCCCCTCGGCAGCCGTGCCGAAATCGCCGGCGCCGAAGGCGAGCAGGGCGCGCTGCAGCGGCGCACCGAGGTCGCGCGAGATCGCGTGGTTCCAGCCGGTGCGTCGGTCGGCTGCGTCGAGCGACAGCGCCGCCCAGTCGCGCGCCGCGGCGAGCTCGCCCGCGCCGATCAGGGCGAGGGTCGCGTGGAGGTCGTTGAACACCGACTGCCCGGCGACTGCGATGTCGAGTCGCCAGCCGGCGAGCAGCGCGCGCCAGCGATCGCCGACGTCGGCGCCGAGGAGCGCGATGCGCCAGAGCAGCGACGCGGCATCGACACGCTGCAGCGTGATCTCGATCCGCGCCGCGTCGAGGTAGGCGTCGTAGCTCGCCAGCGCCGCCTCGGTGTCGAGCGTCTCCAGCGCGAACAGCGCCTCGTGCCAGGCGAGGTGGCCGGCGAAGCCGTTCTGGTCGGCGCCGTCGTGCGCGCCCCAGTGCGGCCGACGCTCGCCCAGCCAGCGCCTGCCCTCGGCATGTCGGCCCTGCATCTCCATCACGTGGGCGACGGCGTGGATCGCCCACGGCACGCGCGGCGAGCCGGCGAGCGCTCGCCGACCCGTGGCCTCGGCCTCGTCGTAGCGGCCCGACTCCTCGAGGCCGAAGGCCTGCAGCGCGAGCACGCAGGGCAGCAGCGGATCGTCGGCCGGCCAGGCCGGCAGCACGTCGTCGACACGCGCGAGCAGGCGGGCCGCATCGCCCCGATAGAAGTCGAACAGGTGGGCCCACTGCAGGGCGAGGGCGTCGCGCGGATGGTCGTGCAGGATCGCCGACCAGGCATCGCCTGCGCCCGCCCAGTCGCCGGCGGCGAGTCGATGCAGGGCGGCGAGGTGGCCGCGCTCGCGCGGGTTCGCGCCGGCGACGAGCGACGACGCGTCGGCGAGCAGCGTCCTCGCTTCGGCGACCAGCGCGGGCTCGGTGAGGCTCAGCAGGAAGCCGGCCTTCATCAGCGGCGGCAGGATCCAGCCGGGATCGGCGGCGATGGCGGCATCGAGGTCGTCGGCCGGCGCCCCGTAGAACGACATCATTCGCCAGAGGGCGCGCTCGCTGGCGTCGAGCGCGGCGGCCGACGTCGTCGACACCGGCTGGCCGCGCGGGTCACGCCGCTGCATCGGATCAGGCCGCGGTGTTGACCGGCGGCGTCAGCCCGGCGCGGGCGGCTCGGGCCAGGCCGGCGGCGTCGGCCGCATCGCCTCCCACGCGCTCGCGGCCTGCAGCACGGTGAGGTCGTCGTGGCGGCGGCCGATGATCTGCAGGCCGATCGGCAGGCCGGCGCGCGTCCGGCCGCAGTCGATGCTCGCCGCCGGTTGCTCGCTCATGTTGAACGGCAGCGTGAAGGCGATGTGCTCGAACGGCCGCTCGGGGTCGTTGGTCGGGCACGGCCACTCGGCAGCGTAGGCCGGGATGGGCGACGTGGGCGAGAGGACGACGTCGTAGGGCCGGCAGGCGGCGACGGCCGCGTCGCGCATCGCCGCCATCTGGCCGTAGCCACGAAAGACGCGCTCGCCGGTGAGGCTCGAGCCGCGGCGCGCCCAGTCGACGATGAAGGGCAGGATGCGAGCGCGCCGCTCCTCGCGCAGCGCCGAGATGTCGAGCCAGGCGCGCATGCGCCAGAAGTCGTCCATGCCGTCGAGCATCGAGCGGGTGAGAAAGGGGGCGACGCGCTCGACCTTGGCGCCTGCCGCCTCGAAGGCCTTGACCGAGGCCTCGACCGCCGCGGCGATGTCCTTGTCCACCGGCAGGCCGACGCCGATGTCGGGCAGGTATCCGATGCGCAGGCCGGCGAGGTCGCGCTCGAGGCGCTGCCACTCGATCGTCTGCGCCGGCAGGCTCATCGCGTCGCGGTCGTCGGGCTGGGCGAGCACGCCCATCATCAGCGCCGCGTCGGCGACGGTGCGCGTCATCGGCCCGGCGACGCGGCCGGCGAAGGGCGGATCGATCGGAATCCGGCCCAGGCTCGGCTTGAGCGTGAAGATGCCGCACCAGCCGGCCGGCAAGCGCACCGAGCCGCCGATGTCGGTGCCGAGGTGGAGCGGTCCGTAGCCGGCAGCGACGCCCGCCGCGGCGCCCGAGCTGCTGCCGCCGGGATTCTTGGTGAGGTCCCACGGGTTCTTCGTCAAGCCGTGAAAGCTCGACAGGCCCGACGACAGCATCCCGTAGTCGGGCATCGTCGTCTTGCCGAGGATCACCGCGCCGGCTTCGCGCAAGCGAGCGGCGGGCGGGGCGTCGCGCAGGGCGGCGACGAGCTCGCTCGCGCCGGTGCCGAGCGGCATCGGCGTGCCGGCGGTGGCGATGTTCTCCTTGATCATCGCCGGCACGCCCTCGAGTGCTCCGACCTTCTCGCCGGCGCTCACGTGGCGAAGCCAGCGCGCCTCCGAGACGCGCGCCGCAGCGAGCGCGGCCGCGCCGTCGAGCGCGTAGGTGGCGTGCAGCTGCGGCTCCCACGCGGCGATGCGGTCGAGCACGGCCTCCGTCACCTCGACCGGCGAGAGCGTCCGCTCGCGAAAGCGGACGAGCAGCTCGGTCGCGCTGAGATCGTGGAGAGCGGACATGTCAATCGACCAGCGTTTCAACTTTCGCGACCCATCCCCGGCTCGGGGACGCGCGAACGACGATCTTCTGATGGATGAGACGCTCGACGTCGTTGAGGCGGTCCATCGTCCGCACGATCGTCTCGTTGCCATCGTGCTTTTCCTGCCACAACAAGCGCAAGTGCTTGTCGGCGAGAAGCGGAATCCGGCCGCGCTTCTCCCAGCCGGCGACGCTCTGGTCGGTGACGCCCAGCAAGCTGCCGAGCGACTTCTGTGAAAGAGCAAGGTGCAGCCGCAGGTAGCGAAACTCTGGCCCGGTGAGCCGCCCGGGCTTGCGCGTCAGCGTCGCGCAGATCGCCAGCGTCAGGCCGTCCAGGTCGTGATACGACACCGCCTTGCCATAGGGCGTGCGATGCAACTCGAAGCCGTTCTCGAGCCAGACGTTGCGCAGCCCGCCATCGTCGAATCTAAGCAGCTTCATTTCTCGATCACCATCACCGTCACAACGACGACGCCCGGATGGGCGTCGCTCAGGGCCGCGACAACGGCCAGTTCCCGGCCCGCCATGAACCGCTGCATCCGGCATTCGAGAGACCCGAAAGCGATGTTCGGCTCCGGCGCCCGCACGATTCGACCTTGCCTGAGCACATCGAGCACCTCCGTTTGCAAAATCCGCCGCTGCTTCATCCGAACGAGGACGTGCGTCGTGAAGACCACGGCGGCCGAGTCTTTCGCCAGCGACCGGATGTGCCGCTCCAGCTGCGGCAAAGACATGCGATCGACGGGCGACATTCTCTTGACCTATAGAAATTATAGGTCAGACGGAACGAGTTGTCTCGACCTGCAAACACCCCGCCTCCGATGCGGCGCAGCTGCGTCGGCTTCGTCGATGCCGTAGAGATGGAAGAGCAGGCCGTCGAGTGCGCCGAGGCGCTCACTGCCAGGTCAGCGCGCCGAGATCGTTGGCGAAGATCGGCGAGCTGCTCCACAGGCCCTTCAAACGCTTGTTGCCGACCGCGAACTGCGGCAGCTGGAACAGGTAGACGTTGACGCTGTCGGTGGCGAGCTGGCGCTGGATGTCGCCGAGCAGCTTGAGCCGGCCCTTGGGGTCGGCGGTCGAGTTGTAGGCCGTCAGCAGGTCCTTGTAGGCCTTGGAGTCGTAGCCG
>JBBSBZ010000231.1:0-5659 GCA_038250795.1 Burkholderiales bacterium
GCGAGATGCGGCCGGATGATAGCATCGCGACCCTCCGCTCCCGAGCGCTCGCCGCACCGCTGCCATGGCCCGAAAGCCCCGTTCCGCCACCCTCGGCTCGACCCGCGCCGCGCCCTCGATCGCGCCGACCGCGCCGCAGGACCACCTCGACGTTTTCGCCAACCCGAGCGCCGACCGCGACTACGTGATCCGCTTCGAGATCCCCGAGTTCACCTGCACCTGCCCGCTGACCGGCCAGCCCGACTTCGCGCGCTTCACGATCGAGGTCGTCGCCGACCAGCTCTGCGTCGAGCTGAAGAGCCTGAAGCTCTATCTCTGGAGCTTTCGCAACGTCGGCGCCTTCCACGAGCAGGTGACCAACGACATCCTCGACGAGATCGTCAAGGCGACCCGGCCGCGCTTCGCCCGCATCGCGGCGCACTGGAACGTGCGCGGCGGCATCTACACCAGCGTCGTCGCAGAGCATCGCAAGAAGGGATGGAAGCCGGCGCCTGCCGTCTCGCTGCCCGCTCTCGCTGCAGCGTCGTGACGAAGGCGCGCCCCGCCGGTTTGTGGGCAAAAGTGCCGTGCCACGCCGCGGCGCGCCTCGCTCGCAACCTCTCCTGCCACAACCCGCTCCCTACAATGCGAGCGGTTTGCCCGGACGCCCCATGACCCACCCGCTGCAGAGCACCATCGAACTCGCCTGGGATGCCCGAGCCTCGCTCGAGCCGGGCAACAGCCCCGAGATCCGCAGCGCCGTCGACCAGGTGATCGCCGCCCTCGACGCCGGAGAGATTCGCGTCGCCGAGCGCAAGGGGGTCGGCGAATGGATCGTCAACCAGTGGGTGAAGAAGGCGGTGCTGCTCAGCTTTCGGCTCACCGAGAACCATCTGATGCAGGCGGGCGACCTCGGTTTCTTCGACAAGGTCGAGCCCAAGTTTTCGGGCTCGAGCGAAACGGCGCTGCGCGCCAGCGGCGTGCGCATCGTGCCGCCGGCGGTCGCGCGCCGCGGCTCGTTCCTCGCGAAGAACGTCGTGATGATGCCGAGCTACGTGAACATCGGCGCCTACGTCGATGAAGGCACGATGATCGACACCTGGGCCACCGTCGGCTCGTGCGCGCAGATCGGCAAGAACGTGCATCTCTCGGGGGGCGTCGGCATCGGCGGCGTGCTCGAGCCGATGCAGGCCAACCCGACGATCATCGAGGACAACTGCTTCATCGGCGCGCGCTCCGAGGTCGTCGAGGGCGTGATCGTGGAGGAGAACTCGGTGCTTGCGATGGGCACCTTCATCTCCCAGAGCACCAAGATCCTCGACCGGGCCACCGGCCAGGTGACCTACGGTCGGGTTCCGTCGGGCTCGGTCGTCGTCAGCGGCAGCATCCCCGCGGCCGACGGCAGCCACAGCCTCTATTGCGCGGTCATCGTCAAGCGCGTCGACGCGCAGACACGGGCCAAGACCAGCATCAACGACTTGCTTCGAAGCTAAAAAGGAAAAGCGAATGAGCGCAGGCAACATGGAGCGCGTCCTCCGACTGATGTCGGAAAAAGGCGCTTCCGACGTCTACCTGTCGGCCAGCTCGCCGATCCTGATCAAGATCAACGGCCAGCTGCTCCAGCTTTCCGACCAGCCGCTCACCCACGCTCAGCCGCGCCAGCTTCTCGCCGAGCTGCTCACGCCAAGCCAGCTCGAGGAGCTCGAGGACACGGGCGAGCTCAACGTCGGCGTCGGCCTCGCCGGCGTCGGCAGCTTCCGTCTCTCGGGCTTCAAGCAGCGCGGCACGATCGCGGCGGTGTTTCGCTGCATCCCGTTCGAGATCCCGACCCTCGAAAGCCTCAACGTGCCGTCGGTCCTGAGCACGCTGGTGATGGAAAAGCGCGGCCTGATCCTGATGGTGGGCGCGACCGGCGCGGGCAAGAGCACGACGCTCGCGGCGATGCTCGAGCAGCGCAACCAGCAGATGGCCGGTCACATCCTCACCATCGAGGATCCGATCGAGTTCCTGTTCAACAACAAGAAGTCGGTGGTCAACCAGCGCGAGGTCGGCCGTGACACGCAGACGCTGCAGGTCGGCCTGAAGACGGCGCTGCGCCAGGCGCCCGACCTGATCATGATCGGCGAGATCCGCGACCGCGAGACGATGACGGCAGCGATCTCGTACGCACTCTCGGGCCACCTCGTGCTCTCGACCCTGCATGCGAACAACAGCTACCACGCGCTCGGCCGGATCCTCTCCTTCTATGCGCCGGAAGCGCGCCCCGCCCTGCTCGCCGACCTCGCCGCGGGCCTGCGCTCGATCGTCTCGCAGCGGCTCGTGCGCAGCGTCGCCGGCGGTCGCATGCCGGCGGTCGAGGTGATGCTCAACACCAAGCTGATCTCCGAGCTGATCGAGCGCGGCGACTTCAGCGGCGTCAAGGAAGCGATGGAGAAGTCGCTCGCCGAAGGCTCGCAGACCTTCGAGCAGGATCTGGCGCGCATGATCAACGGCAACATCATCACGCGCGACGAGGGCCTGGCCTACGCCGACTCGCCGACCAACCTGATGTGGCGGCTTTCGAACGACATGTCGCCGGTGTCGCGGATCGCGCAGAAGAAGGAAGACGAGAGCGACCAGCCGAGCTTCACCGAGATCACGATCGACGTGCGGCCGGAAGAGACCGTCGGCGTCTCGCCGAACCTGCGCCGGTTCTAAGCCGGTTCCACTTCCGCAGCGCCGATGTCGGCGACCCTCCATCTCGCCGAAGCGCTGATCGCGCGTCGCTCCGTCACGCCCGACGACGGCGGCTGCCAGGCGCTGATCGCCGAGCGCCTCGCGCCGCTCGGCTTCGTCTGCACGTCGCTTCCGTTCGGCTCCGAATCGGCGCGCGTGTCGAACCTCTGGGCCGACCGGCCCGGATCGCGGGCCCAGGCGACACGACTTGTCTTCGCCGGCCACACCGACGTCGTTCCCACCGGCCCGCTCGAGGCCTGGCACAGCGACCCGTTCGCGCCCACCCGGCGCGACGGTCTGCTCTACGGACGCGGCGCCGCCGACATGAAGAGCTCGATCGCGGCGATGGTCGTCGCGGCCGAGGAGTTCGTCGGCGCGCATCCGCACGCCGCCGGCGCGATCTCGTTCCTGATCACGAGCGACGAGGAAGGCCCGTCGCGCGACGGCACGCTGCGCGTGTGCGACTGGCTCGCCGAGCGCGGCACGACGCTCGACCACTGCATCGTCGGCGAGCCCACGTCGGTGAACCGGGTCGGCGACATGATGAAGAACGGGCGGCGAGGCACGCTCTCGGGCAAGCTCAGGATCAAGGGCGTGCAGGGCCACATCGCCTATCCGCATCTCGCGAAGAACGCGATCCATCTCGCGGCGCCCATCCTCGCGGAGCTCGTCGGCGTCGTCTGGGACGCGGGCAACGCGCATTTCCAGCCCACCTCGTGGCAGATGTCGAACCTCCACGCCGGCACGGGCGCGGGCAACGTCATCCCGGGCGAGATCGTCATCGACTTCAACTTCCGATTCAGCACCGAATCGACGCCCGGGTCGCTCCGCTCCCGGCTCGAGGCGATCCTCGCGCGCCACGGCGTCGACCACGAGATCGCCTGGACCCTCGGCGGCGAGCCGTTCCTCACGCCGCCGGGCACGCTGAGCGCGGCGCTGGCCGAGTCGATCCGCGAGCGCGCGGGCGTCGAGACCGAGCTCTCGACCACGGGCGGCACGTCGGACGGCCGCTTCATCTCGCGCATCTGCCGCCAGGTGATCGAGCTCGGACCGGTCAACGCGAGCATCCACAAGATCGACGAGTGCGTCGACATCGCGAGCCTCGACGTCCTGAAGGACATCTATCGCGGCGTCCTCGAGCGGCTCTCGGCATGACGCTGGTCGAGCTCGTGGTCGCGCAGGCGGCGCTCCTGAAGCGCTCGGGCGTGTCGTTCGGCCACGGTACCGGCAACGCCTTCGACGAAGCCGCGTGGCTGGTCACGTGGTCGCTCGGCCTGCCGCTCGACGCGCTCGAGACCAAGGGCCAGCGTCCCGTCGCCGCCGACGAGCAGGCCAAGGCCGAGGCGCTCATCGTCAAGCGCATCGAGACGCGTCAGCCGGCCGCCTACCTCACCGGCGAAGCGTGGCTGCAGGACATTGCGTTCACGATCGATGCGCGCGCGATCGTGCCCCGCTCCTACATCGCCGAGCTGATCGTCGACCCGGAAGAGACCGGCACGCTCGACGCGTGGCTCTCCGACCGCACCCACCGCGTCCTCGACCTGTGCACCGGCAACGGCAGCCTGGCGATCCTGGCGGCGATGGCTTACGCCGAGGTCGTCGTCGAGGCGTCGGACATCTCGCCCGGCGCACTCGAGATCGCGCGGATCAACGTCGCTCGACACAAGCTCGGCGATCGGGTCCAGGTGATCGAATCCGATCTGTTCGCGGCACTGAAGGGTCGCTTCGACCTCATCGTCTGCAATCCGCCCTACGTCAACGACGCCAGCATGGCCGCACTGCCCGCGGAGTACCGCGCCGAGCCCGTGCTGGCGCTGGCCGGTGGTGCCGACGGCATGGACCTGATCCGGCGCATCGTCGCCGACGCTCCGGCGCACATGAGCGAAGACGCCGTGCTCGTGATCGAGGTCGGGCACGAGCGGGCGCACTTCGAGCAGGCGTTCGCGCGCCTCGAATGCGCCTGGCTCGAGACCAGCGGCGGCGAGGACCAGGTCGTCCTGATCGAGCGCCGGGCGCTGGCCGGCTGAGCGTCGGCGGGCGCGCCGAGCGCCGCGGCGCCGGGCAAGCGAAAATCGCGCATGCTCGTTCTCACCCAACTGTCACTGCGCCGCGGCGTCAAGCTCGTTCTCGATCGCACCAGCCTCACCATCCAGCCTGGCGAGAAGGTCGGCCTGGTCGGCCGCAATGGCGCCGGCAAGTCGTCGCTCTTCTCGCTCTTCGCCGGGCGGCTGCAGGCCGACGCGGGCGACGTTTCGATCCCGGCGCGCTGGCGCGTCGCCGAGGTCGCGCAGGAGATGCCCGAGACCGACGAAGGCGCGACCGACTTCGTCCTCGCCGGCGACACCGCCCTGGCCGAAGCCGAAGCCGAGCTCGCTGCCGCCGAAGCGAGCGATGACGGCGAGGCGATGGCGCACGCCCACGCCTCGATCAGCGAGGCTGGTGGCTTCGACGCGCGGCCGCGTGCGCAGGCGATGCTGCTCGGCCTGGGCTTCAAGAGCGCCGAGCTCGACGCGCCGGTGTCGAGCTTCTCGGGCGGCTGGCGCATGCGCCTGCAGCTCGCCCGCGCGCTGATGTGCCCGGCCGACCTGATGCTTCTCGACGAGCCCACCAACCACCTCGACCTCGATGCCCTGGTCTGGCTCGAGGCCTGGCTGCAGCGCTACAGCGGCACCATGGTCGTCATCAGCCACGACCGCGAGTTCCTCGACGCCGTCACCAAGGTCACGGTCCATCTCGACGAGACCAAGCTCGTCCGCTACACCGGCAACTACACCGCGTTCGAGGAGATGCGCTCGATCCGTCTCGAGCAGGCGCAGCAGAGCTTCGAGAAGCAGAAGGAGCGCATGGCGCACCTACAGAAGTTCATCGATCGCTTCAAGGCCAAGGCGAGCAAGGCCAAGCAGGCACAGAGCCGCGTCAAGGCGCTGGCGCGAATGGAAAAGCTCGCCCCGGTGCTCACGAGCGC
>JBBSBZ010000232.1:0-5647 GCA_038250795.1 Burkholderiales bacterium
GCGATCAGCAGGCCGAGGACAAGCAGTGCCCCGAGACGCGCACCCAGGCGCCATGCCGCGAGGGCGAGCGGCACGAGCAGCAAGGCGACAGCCACCGCGCCGAGACGATGCACTTGCTGCAGCAGGGCGCCGTCCGGATTGCCGCGTCCGGCGCCCGGCAGTCGAGGCGCAACGAACGGATCCAGGGCGCGCCACGAAACCCCGCGCGCATCGCAGGTCCAAAGATCCGGGCACGCGAGCCCGCCATAGCCGGCGCTGAGGATCGCCCCGGACGCGATCTGCAGGAGCAGCATGCAGGCGGCAGCGGCGAAGCCGACGCGCAGCGCGCCGGCTGGACGAGTGAGATCGGCACCAACGGGGGCCCGTGCGAGCTGCCAGCAGAGCGCGATCATCAGCAGGCCGCCGGTGAGGTTGCCGATGGCCACCGCAGGCACGCGCGCCGCGCCGCTCCAGCGGCCGAGCACCGCCAGGAGTAGAGCCAGTGCAAGCAGAAGGGCCGCCAGAACGACGTCGAGCCGGACACGAGGCCGGATCGACCACGTGATCCACAGCATCAGAACGATCACCAGCAATGCGGCGCTGGCAGCGATGCGGTGCGCGAAGCGAGCCACGAGCACCGCCGGCTGCTCGACGAACGAATCGACCTCGCCGTGCTGCTGCGCCGCGAGTGCTTGCCCATAGCACCGCGGCCAGTCGTCGCAGCCGAGGCCGGCGCGCGTCAGGCGCAGGAAAGCGCTCAGTGTCGAGATCACGAGCAGCAGCACGAGGCAACCGATCGCCAGCCGGCGCAGCAGCTTGTGCAGGCGCTCTGCCTCCCTCATCGCGCGCCGCGTGTGTTCACGAAGTGACGACGTGTGCGTTTCTTATTGCAAATCAAGTCGCTACCGTGCCGCGCCGCGAAGAATCACCCCATTCGTTTTCAGCGGGGAGATCGACATGAGCGACGACGACGCAACCGGCAAGGTGCCGCTGATCCAGCAGCTGCTCGACAACCCGTTCCTGCTGCTGTTCATCGGCGTGATGGTGCCGATGGTCGTCTACATCGTGTGGGGCCTGCTCGACATCTTCCTCGTGCCCACCGCCAAGTAGGCCAGCGACTTCCAACCGGAGCATCCCCATGAGCGCAATCCTTCCTCCCGCAGAGCGGCTCTGGTGGAAGCACCCGCTGGACCGCGTCGAGGGCACGTGGATCGTCATTGCGCTCGTGTGGTGCCTCATCATGTTCGCCATGATGGTCGGCTGGCACATCTACGGCAAGCAGAATCTGTCGACCGAGACGTACCGGACCACCCCCGAAAAGTACACCGCCAAGGCACAGGCCTTCGTCGACAAGTACACGGTGCGAACCGAGACCGCAGACAAGACGCCGGTGGTCGCACCGCCGCCGGGCACCGACATCTATCTCGTCGCCCGGCTCTGGAGCTTCTGGCCAATCCTCGAGCTCGAGAAGGACAAGACGTACCGGCTGCATCTCTCGTCGATGGACTACAACCACGGCTTCTCGCTCCAGCCGGCGAACATCAACATCCAGATCGTCCCCGGCTACGAGCACGTCGTGACGATCACACCGAACCGATCCGGGCAGTACTCGGTGGTCTGCAACGAATACTGCGGTATCAACCATCACACGATGGTCGGGCGCATCTACGTCAAGTAAGGCGAGCCATGTCTGTCACGACCACCTATCGCACCTGCCCGCGCTCCGGGCTGCAGTTCGAGAAAAACGCCGAACGACTGATGCTCGCCAACGCCGTGGCGGCGGTCGTGTTTCTCCTGATCGGCGGCATCCTCGCCGTCGGCGTCGTGCTGACGCGCTGGCCTGCCGTCCACTGGCTCGAAGCGGACACCTTCTACCAGGTGCTGACGGCGCACGGCATCGACATGCTGATCTTCTGGATCATCTTCTTCGAGATCGCGGTGCTCTACTTCTGCTCGTCGACGCTGCTGCGCTGCCGGATCGCGACGCCGCGGGTCGCTTGGCTGGCCTTCGCGCTGATGGTCATCGGCGCGATCACCAACAATGTCGCCGTCTACCGTGGCGGCTCGAGCGTGATGATGACGTCGTACGTGCCGATGATGGCCGAGCCGGCGTTCTACCTCGGGCTGATACTTTTCGCGGTAGGAACCCTGATCGCCCTGTTCGTCTTCTTCGGCACGCTGGTCGTTGCCAAGCGCGACAAGACCTACCAGGGATCGGTGCCGCTGGTCACCTTCGGCGCGGTCACGGCGGCAATCATCGCCGTCTTCACCATCACGTCCGGCGCGATCATCCTGATCCCGACGTGGTTCCTGTCGATGGGCCTCGTCAAGACGGTCGACCCGCTCGCCTATCGCATGATCTGGTGGGCGTTCGGCCACTCGTCGCAGCAGATCAACGTCGCCGCACACATCTCGATCTGGTACGCAGTCGCCGCGATCGCCTTCGGCGCCAAGCCGATGTCCGAGCGCGTCAGTCGAGGCGCCTTTCTGCTCTACATCTTCTTCCTGCAGCTCGCCAGCGCGCACCACCTGCTCGCCGACCCGGGCCTGTCGACCGCCTGGAAGGTCGTCAACACCAGCTACTTCATGTACTTCGCGGTGCTCGCCTCCATGATCCACGGGCTGACGATCCCCGGCGCGATGGAAGTGGCGCAGCGCAAGAAGGGCTTCAACAAGGGCCTGTTCGAATGGCTGCGCAAGGCGCCGTGGGGCAATCCGGTGTTCTCGGGCGTCTTCATCTCGATCATCGGCTTCGGCTTCCTGGGCGGGATCTCGGGCGTGATGATGGGCACCGAGCAGCTCAACATGATCATCCACAACACGATCTACGTGCCGGGCCACTTCCACGCGACCGTGGTCGTCGGTACGACGCTGTCGTTCATGGCGCTGACGTACTTCCTGATCCCGGTGCTGTTCAAGCGCGAAATGATCGCGCCGGGACTGGCGAGATGGCAGCCTTACCTGTTCGGCTTTTCGATGTACTTCTTCTGCCTGGTGATGATGGGGGCCGGCACGCTCGGCGTCTCGCGCCGGCACTGGGACATGGCGTTCAGCGGCGCGGCGCTCGCCTATGAATGGCCCGGCGCTGCCTACCTGATGATGGGATTGGTCGGCATCGCCGGCGTCTCGGCGATCGTCGGCGGCGCGATCTACATCTACGTCACTGTCGGCTCGCTGCTCTGGGGCAAGCGCCTCGAGAGCGGCGAGAAGAGCCCGACGTTCACGCCGATCCCGCCGACCGCACCGACCGTCGCGGTGCAGAGCTACGGCTCGATCGGTTTCGCCGCGCCCGGCACGTTCGTGCTGGCAATGGTGTTCCTGGTCGCCTTCGTCCTGTACTACTTCATCAACTGGAAGTACCTGTCGACGGTCTGGGGCCTGAGCTGACATGAGCACGCTGGGCGTCGCACGGAACCTGTCGCGCCACGCCAAGACCGGCGTCGCGCGCCAGGTGCTCGGCCTCTTCAAGCTGCGCATCGGCTTCATGATCATGGTCACCGCGCTGGTCGGCATGGCCGTCGCGCCCGGGCCCTCGCCGAGTCTCCTCCAGGTGCTCGTGCTGGCGTTCGCCGTCCTCGGTGCCTCGGCGGCGGCCGGCGCCTTCAACCAGTATGTCGAGGTCGACATCGACAGGCTGATGGCACGCACGCGCAGCCGCGCGTTCGTCAGCGGCGCCCTGCCGCACACACGCGCCTGGCTCGTGCTGATTGCCATGTTGCTTGCGGCCTCGGTCGGGGCCGCCTGGCTGGTGCTCAATCCGATCGCTGCGCTCTACACCTTCCTCGGCGCATTCTTCTACGGCGTCGTCTACACGCTCTGGCTGAAGCGGCGCACGCGCTACAACATCGTGATCGGCGGCCTTGCGGGAAGCTTCGCCGTGCTTGCCGGCGCGGCGGCGATCGATCCCTCGATCGGGCCACTCGCCGCTTCGCTCGCCCTGCTGCTCTTCCTATGGACGCCGCCGCACTTCTGGGCCTTGGCGATCGCCAATCCGACCGACTACGCCGCTGCCGGCGTGCCGATGCTTCCGGTCGTGGTCGGCGTCGAGCGTGCGGCACACATCGTCTTCTACAGCACGGTCGCCCTCGTCGCTGCCTCGCTTCTGCCGGGGTTCCTCGGTGCGGGCCCGGTCTATCTGGTCGGCGCAATCGCTGGCGGCGCGCACTTCCTGTACCGCAGCTGGCGACTCGCGCAAGCGCCAAGCCGCGCGACGGCGATGGCCGCGTTCTTCGCGTCGTTGGTGCAACTGAGCTTGGTCCTCGCCGCTGTCTTGCTCGATAGCCTGGTGCGATGAACTCCCGGCTCGTGGCGGCCCTGACCGGCGCCTTGCTGGCGCTTCCCGCCGCATACGCGACTTCGCCAGACGGCTCCGGATCCAGCAGTGCATTGGACGCGAGGAGCGCTCTGGTCGAAAGCGAGGCGGCGATCGGTCGAGGCGTCGGCGATCAGCAACTGCTCGATCGACGCAGCCGCCCGGTGCGGCTGACCGACTATCGCGGCAAGCCGCTCCTGGTGAGCTTCGTCTACACCGGATGTTTCCAGATCTGCCCGGCAACGACGCGCTCCCTGGCAAGTGCCGTCGAGCGCCTCTCGGCGTCGTTCGGCGCCGACAAGTTCAACGTCGTCAGCATCGGTTTCAACCAGCCCAGCGACTCCCCGACGGCAATGCGGGCCTTCGCGAAGCAACTCGGCATCGCTGCGACAAACTGGGAGTTCCTGAGCCCTGCGCCCACTTCGGTCGATTCGCTGACGCGCAACTTCGGCTTCGGCTACGTCGCAACCCCGGCGGGATTCGACCATCTGCTGGCGGTGACAGTGGTCGATGCGCGGGGCCGGATCGCCGCACAGGTCTACGGCGATCAGCTCTCCGCCGAACAGATCGGCGAGCCCCTGCGCCGTCTGCTCCGCGACGCGCCGGTGGCGCGGGGTGCCCCTCTGGCCGACCTGCTCGATCGCGTGCGCATCCTGTGCACCGTCTACGACCCGGAGACTGGAACCTACCGCACGGACTGGGGGCTGATTCTCGAGATTGCAGGCGGGGTCACGTTCGCGATCGCGATGACCTGGTTCTTTCTGCTCGAATGGCGAACCCAGCGCCGGGCAAGCCGCAAGGCGACGATGGCGACACGTCATGCCTGAACGCATCTCGAACCGGCCCCTCGCCTGGCTCGGCCAGGCGGTGCTCTACGGTCTGTTCGCTCTCGTCATCGGCGTCTTCTCCGCCTGGCCGGCGTATCGGCATCTCGCGGTCGGCCAGGCGCTCATCAAGGTCAGCTTCAACCACCAGGGCAAGCCCGTCTCCGAGTGCCGCGAGGCTACCCCCGATGAACTCGCGAAACTGCCGCGGAACATGCGCGCGCCGCGAATCTGCCCGCGCGAGCGCTCGCCGATCACCGTGGAGCTCGATCTCGACGGCGACCGGGCAATTCACCAGGTCGCGCAGCCATCCGGCCTCTCGCGCGACGGCGCGTCGGCGTACTACCGGCGCATCGAAGTGCCGGCCGGGTCGCACCGTATCGTCGTGCGCATCAAGGACGATGTGCGCAGCCCCGGCTTCGACTACGTGCGCGAAGCGAGCGTGACGCTCGCCCCGGCGCAGATACTCGTCGTCGACTTCGATCCCAACAAGGGCGGGATTTCCTTGCAATGAGCGGCGATCTCCGATACC
>JBBSBZ010000233.1:0-5590 GCA_038250795.1 Burkholderiales bacterium
CCGAACTCGCCGTCTCGCGCCAGCCGGTGCTGCAGGCGCTGCGCCTCCTCAAGAAGGACGGCCTCGTTCTCGACGCGCCCGGTCGCGGCCTGCTCGTCGCGCCGCTCGACGCCGCCTGGATCGCGCAGGTCTACGAGGTGCGCGGCGCCCTCGACGCGCTGGCCGCCCGTCTGGCGGCCGAGCGTCGCGCCGTGCTCGACCCCAAGCTCGTGCAGACCGGCCGCAAGGCCGCGCGCGGCCGCGACGTCGCCGCGATGATCGAAGCCGACATCGCCTTTCACAACGCCGTCTACGACGCGTCCGGCAACCCGCTCGTCGCCGCCAGCGCGGCGAGTCACTGGGTGCACCTGCGCCGTGTCATGGGTGCCGTGCTGCAGCAGTCGCGCCAGCGCGAAGCGATCTGGGACGAGCACGAGGCGATCGCCCGCGCCATCGCCGAGGGCAACGCCGAGCGCGCCGCCCGCCTCATCGATCACCACGGCCGCAAGGCCAGCGCCAACCTGCAGGCGCGTCTAGCCGACGTCCTGACCGCTCCACCTCACGCTTCACTGAAAGGCCGCTCATGAAACTCACCGCAGCGCAACGCGAACAGTTCGACCGCGACGGCTACCTGTTCTTCCCCGGCCTCTTCTCGAAGGAGGAGACGCGCACCCTCAACGACGCCGTGCCCGCGCTCTACAGCCGGCGCGAGGCGTTCAACGTGCGCGAGAAAGGCAAGGACGCCGTGCGCACGAACTTCGCCGCGCATCTCTACAGCGAGCCCTTCGCCCGGCTGGCGCGCCATCCGCGCATGGTCGAGCCGGTGCAGGAGCTGATCGGCGAAGCGCTCTACATGCATCAGTTCAAGATCAACGGCAAGCAGGCCTTCGACGGCGACGTCTGGCAGTGGCACCAGGACTACGGGACCTGGCTCAACGACGACAGGATGCCGGCCGAGCGGGCCATGAACGTCGCCATCTTCCTGGACGACGTCAACGAGTTCAACGGCCCGCTGATGTTCATTCCCGGCAGCCACAAGCGCGGCGTCGTCGATGCGAAGCACGACCTGACGACGACGAGCTATCCGCTCTGGACGATCGACAACGGCCTGATCGCGCAGCTCGTCGAGCGCGCCGGCGGCAAGCACGGTGGCATCGTCTCGCCGCACGGGCCGGCCGGATCGATGATCCTCTTCCACGGCTGCCTGGTGCACGCCTCGGGCTCGAACCTCTCGCCGTGGAACCGCGTCAGCGTCTACCTGAGCCTGTGCGCCGTCAGCAACCACATCCGCCGCTTCAAGCGGCCGGAGTACATCGCCCACCGCGACTTCACGCCGATCGACTGCCTGCCCGACGACTGCCTGACGAAGGACTATCCGGTCGATCTGCCCTGGCAGAAAGGCATGCCGGCGAGCGCGCTCGAGACCTCGCTCGACGAACTGAAGCTCGCGGCATGAGCCTGCACGCCCAGCTCCAGGCGCTCGCCGCGCAAGGCAAGCCGATCCGCATCGGCCTGATCGGCGCCGGCAAGTTCGGCTCGATGTACCTCGCGCAGATCCCGCGCACGCCGGGTGTCCACCTCGTCGGCATCGCCGACCTCTCGCCCGACGGCGCGCGCAGGAACCTCGCCCGCGTCGGCTGGAGCGACGAGCGCACGCGCGCCGCCAGTCTCGACGCTGCCGTCGCGAGCGGCGCGACCCACATCGGCGAGGACTGGCGCGCGCTCGTCTCGCATCCGGCGATCGACATCGTCGTCGAGTGCACCGGCCATCCGATCGCGGCGGTCGAGCACTGCCTGGCGGCCTACGCGCACGGCAAGCATGTCGTCAACGTCACGGTCGAGGCCGACGCCTTTTGCGGGCCGCTGCTGGCGCGAAAAGCAGCCGAAGCCGGCGTCATCTATTCGCTCGCCTTCGGCGACCAGCCGGCGCTCATCTGCGACCTCGTCGACTGGGCGCGCACCTGCGGCTTCCCGGTCACCGCCGCCGGCCGCGGTCACAAGTGGCTGCCGCACTTCAGCGAGTCGACGCCCGAAACGGTCTGGGCCAACTACGGCCTGACGCCCGAGCAGGCCGAGCGCGGCGGCCTCAACCCGAAGATGTTCAACAGCTTCCTCGACGGCTCCAAGCCCTCGATCGAATCGACCGCCGTCGCCAACGCCACCGGCCTGACGGTGCCGAGCAACGGCCTGCTCTATCCGCCGGCGAGCGTCGAGGACATCCCCTTCGTCACGCGGCCGATCGACGAGGGCGGCGTGCTCGAACGCAAGGGCATGGTCGAGGTGATCTCCTCGCTAGAGGCGAACGGCCGCAAGATCCCGTACGACATCCGCATGGGCGTGTGGGTCACGGTCGAGGGCGAGACCGAGTACATCCGCAACTGCTTCGAGGAATACAACGCCCACACCGACCCGAGCGGGCGCTACTTCACGCTCTACAAGCGCTGGCACCTGATCGGCCTCGAGGTCGGCATGTCGGTGGCCAGCGTCGCACTTCGGCGCGAGGCGACCGGCGTCGCGACCTGCTGGAACGCCGACGTCGTCGCCACTGCCAAGCGCGACCTCGAGCCGGGCGAGATGCTCGACGGCGAAGGCGGCTACACGGTGTGGGGCAAACTGCTGCCGAGCGAGACCTCGATGCGTCAGGGCGGCCTGCCGCTCGGGCTCGCCCACGACGTCAAGGTCGTGCGCGCAGTGAAGAAGGGACAGAGCCTGGGCTGGTCCGACGTCGCGATGGACACGTCGACCTCAGCCTACAAGACGCGGCGCGAGATGGAATCGCTGTTCGCGGCGCCGGTCCTGAAGACAGCGTGATCGGCGTCGCGTGATCGAGCTGGTCTTTCGCGACGCGCTGATCGTCGACGGCAGCGGCGCCGAGCCGATCCGGGGCGACGTCGCGGTGGATGCCGGCCGGATCGTCGGCGTCGGCCCGCATCTCGAGGTCTCGGCGGCGCGCACGGTCGACGCCAGCGGCCTCGCGCTCATTCCCGGCATCATCGACAGCCACACCCACTTCGACGCCCAGATCACCTGGGATCCGACGCTGCGGCCCTCGCCCGCCCTCGGCGTGACGACGGCGGTGATCGGCAACTGCGGCTTCACGATCGCGCCCTGCCGGCCGGCCGATCGCGAGCTGACGATGCGCAACCTCACGCAGGTCGAGGGCATGTCGATCGATGCGCTGCGCGCGGGCATCGACTGGGGCTTCGAGACCTTCCCGCAATACATGGCGCAGCTGAAGGCGCGCGGCAGCGCGGTCAACGTGGCGGCCTACGTCGGCCACTCGTCGGTGCGCACCTACGTGATGGGCGTCGACGCCGCGAAGCGGGGCGCGACGCCCGAGGAGATCCGGCAGATGCAGGCGCTCGTGCGCGAGGCGATGGCACATGGCGCGGTCGGCTTCGCGAGCAGCACGAGCCCGGCCCACAACGGCGAGGGCGGACTGCCGATGCCGTCGCGGCTCGCGTCGGAGGCGGAGATGGCGGCGCTCGTCGGCGCAATGGGCGAAGGCGGTCGCGGCGTCTACATGCTGACCAAGGGCGGGCACACGCCGATGCCCTTCCTGGAGTCGCTCGCCGCGGCGAGCGGCCGGCCGGTGATGGTCGCGGCGCTGCTCCACAACAGCGTCAACCCGGATGCCGTGTTCGCCGATCTCGATGCGATCGCCGCCGCCAACGCGCGCGGGCATCGCCTGCTCGGCCAGGTCTCGTGCTGCCCGCTGACGATGGACTTCACGCTCGCTTCGCCCTATCCGGTCGAGGGGCTGGCGAGCTGGAAGCCGGCGCTCAGCCTGGCGGGCGAGGCGCTGAAACGCGTCCTCGCCGATCCGGCGTTCCGCGACGCCGTGCGCGCCGAGCTGCGCACGCCGACGACGTTTCGCCTCTTCAACAGCGAGTGGGACAAGGTCCACGTCGTCGAGGTGGCACGACCCGGGAACGCGCGCCACGAGCAGAAGAGCGTCGCCGAGATCGCGCGCGACGAAGGCCGCGATCCGCTCGATGCGATGCTCGACCTCGCGATCGACGAAGACCTGCGCACCGTCTTCACCGCGCAGCTGCTCAACAGCGACGAGAACGCGGTGGGTCGGATGCTCAACCATCCGCACAGCATCGTCAGCCTGAGCGACGCGGGCGCGCACCTCACCTTCTTCAACGACGCCGGCTTCGGCCTGCACCTGCTCGGCCACTGGTCGCGCGAGCTCGGCGCGATGAGCCTGGCCGAGGCCGTGCGCCGATTGACCTCTCATCCGGCCGGCGTGCTGGGTCTGCAGGGTCGCGGCACGATCCGCGCCGGCTTCGCCGCCGACCTGCTGCTGTTCGATCCGATGACGGTGGCGCGCGGCCCGAAGCGGCGCGTCCACGACCTGCCTGCCGGCGCGGTGCGCCTCACGACCGATGCGGTCGGCGTGCACGGCGTGTGGGTCAACGGCGCGCAGGTCGCCGACGCGGTCGGGATGATCGAGCCGACACCGCTCGCCGGCGAGCTGCTGACGCACTTCGCCGATCGGGCGTGAGCCGGCGCCGGGCGCGCGTCAGAATCTGCGCATGACCGATCTCTCGCTTTCCGCCCACATCGCCGCCCTCCTCGGCCGCAGCGGCGCCGACGTGGATCCGGCCGAGACCGCCGAGTGGTGCGAGGCGCTCGATGCGCTGACGCGGGCGCACGGACCCGAGCGCGCCCGCTTCCTGCTCGACGCCTTGCTCGCGCACGCGCGGCGGCGCGGCCTGCATTGGCAGCCGTCGCTGATCACGCCGTACGTCAACACGATCGCGCTCGAAGCGCAGACGCCCTTCCCCGGCGACCTCGCGATGGAGCAGCGCCTCGCCGCGCTCATGCGCTGGAACGCGCTGGCGATGGTGATGCGCGCCAACCGCGCCGAGAGCGGCGGCTCGGCCGAGCTCGGCGGCCACATCGCCAGCTACGCATCGGCGGCCGACCTGTTCGAGGTCGGCTTCAACCACTTCTTCCGCGCGCGCGACGACGGCGCCAGCCACCTCGGCGACCTCGTCTTCTTCCAGCCGCACTCGGCGCCCGGCGTCTATGCCCGCGCCTACCTCGAAGGCCGTCTGACGGCCGACGAGCTGGCCCACTATCGGCGCGAGTTCGGCGGCGCATCGACCGGCACGCGCGGCCTCACCTCGTACCCGCATCCGCAGCTGATGCCCGAGTTCTGGCAGTTCCCCACCGGCTCGATGGGCATCGGCCCGATCAACGCCATCTACCAGGCGCGCTTCATGCGCTACCTGCGCGACCGCGGCCTGCTGCCCGCCGAGACCGGCGCCACGCAGCGCCGCGTCTGGGGCTTCTTCGGCGACGGCGAGATGGACGAGCCCGAGTCGATCGCCGCGCTCTCGCTCGCCGCCCGCGAGCAGCTCGACAACTGCACCTTCGTCATCAACTGCAACCTGCAGCGCCTCGACGGCCCGGTGCGCGGCAACGGCCGCATCGTCGACGAGCTCGAGTCGCTGTTCGCGGGCGCCGGCTGGCACGTGATCAAGTGCCTGTGGTCGAGCGACTGGGACGTGCTCTTCGCCAGGGACCATGGCCATGCGCTGATGCGCGCGTTCGCGCACACCGTCGACGGCCAGTTCCAGACCCTTTCGGCCAAGGACGG
>JBBSBZ010000234.1:0-5529 GCA_038250795.1 Burkholderiales bacterium
ATGTAGTCGTTCTTGCCCGAGCCCCTGGGCGCGATGAAGTCGGCCAGGCACCGGTTCGGCCGCTTGATGCCGTCGACGACCGGCCGCACGCTCTGCACGCGCAGGCCGCGCCAGGTGAAGAGCACCTCGCTTCTCGACTCGTCGCGGTAGATCTCGATGTCGTCGTCGCCCACCGTCGCGGCGGGATAGAGGCCGACGACGCCGCTGGCGCGCAGCCACCGGCCTTCGATGATGCGGCGAAGCATGCGCTTGCCGTCGGAGAGGACGCGCCGCGCCGACTCGCCAACGATCTCGTCGGTGAGGATCGCCGGATAGGGGCCGGCGAGCTCCCAGGTCTGGAAGAACGGGCCCCAGTCGATGGTCTCGGCGATCTCGGCCAGGTCCTGGTTCTTCAGGACGCGGCGACCGATGAACTTCGGCACCGGCGGCGTGTACGACGCCCAGTCGATCGGCGTCTTGTTCGCGCGTGCCTCGGCGAGCGTGACCAGCGGCACCGCGTTCTTGCTGGCGTGCTGGGCGCGCACCCTCGCGTAGTCGGCTTCGACCTCGGCGACATAGGCGGCGGCACGTTCGTCGGACAGCAACTCGCTGCATACCCCGACGGCGCGGCTCGCGTCGGGCACGTAGACGACCGGACCTTCGTAGTGCGGCGCGACCTTCACGGCGGTGTGGACACGGCTCGTCGTCGCGCCGCCGATCAGGAGCGGAATCTTCCTGATGCGGAAGAAGTCGTCGCGCTGCATCTCGCCCGCGACGTGCTGCATCTCCTCGAGGCTGGGCGTGATCAGTCCCGACAGGCCGATGATGTCGGCGCCTTCCACCTTCGCCTTGGCGAGGATGTCCTGGCACGCGACCATCACGCCCATGTTGACGACCTCGAAGTTGTTGCACTGGAGGACGACGGTGACGATGTTCTTGCCGATGTCGTGGACATCGCCCTTCACCGTCGCGATCACGATCTTGCCCTTGGCCCTGGCCTCGCCGCCGCCTTCGATGAGAAGCTGCTTCTCGGCCTCGATGTAGGGCAGCAGGTGGGCGACGGCCTGCTTCATCACGCGGGCCGACTTCACCACCTGGGGCAGGAACATCTTGCCCTGGCCGAACAGGTCGCCGACGATGTTCATGCCGGCCATCAGCGGCCCTTCGATCACGTGCAGCGGCCGCCCGCCCTCGGCCTTCAGCGCCTGCCAGGCCGACTCGGTGTCCTCGACGATGAACTCCGTGATGCCGTGGACGAGCGCGTGCGAAAGCTTCTCGTCGGTCGTCTTCGGATGCTCCGGCGTGCCACGCCAGGCCAGGCGCGTCGAGTCGTCGCGCGACATGCCCTTGGCGCGCTCGGCGATCTCGATCAGCCGTTCGCCCGGCGTCGCGGGCGCCTCGCCGGGCTTCAACTTCGGCACGCGGTTGAGGACGACGTCCTCGACGCGCTCGCGCAGCTCCGGGTCGAGGTCGTCGTAGACGCCGACCATGCCGGCGTTGACGATGCCCATGTCCATGCCGGCCTTGATCGCGTGGTACAGGAACACGGTGTGGATGGCCTCCCTCACCGGGTCGTTGCCGCGAAACGAGAAGCTCACGTTGGAGACGCCGCCCGAGACCTTGGCGCCGGGCAGGTTCTGCTTGATCCAGCGCGTCGCCTCGATGAAGTCGACGGCGTAGTTGTCGTGCTCCTCGATGCCGGTGGCGATCGCGAAGATGTTCGGGTCGAAGATGATGTCCTCGGGCTCGAAGCCGACCTCGTCGACGAGGATCTTGTAGGCGCGCGCGCAGATCTCGGTCTTGCGCTCGTAGGTGTCGGCCTGCCCCTTCTCGTCGAACGCCATCACGACGGCCGCCGCCCCGTAGCGACGGACCAGGTTGGCCTGGTGCCGAAACGCCGCCTCCCCTTCCTTCATGGAGATCGAGTTGACGATGCCCTTGCCCTGCACGCACTGCAGGCCGGCCTCGATCACCTCCCACTTGGAGCTGTCGATCATGATCGGCACGCGCGCGATCTCGGGCTCGCCGGCGACCAGATTCAGGAAGCGGACCATCGCCGCCTTCGAGTCGAGCATCGCCTCGTCCATGTTGACGTCGATGATCTGGGCGCCGTTCTCGACCTGCTGGCGCGCGACGCTCAGCGCCTCCTCGAACTGGCCGTTCAGGATCAGCCGCGCGAACGCCTTCGAGCCGGTGACGTTGGTGCGCTCGCCGATGTTGACGAAGAGCGAGCCCGTGCCGATCAGCACCGGCTCGAGGCCCGAGAGCTTGAGGGGAGGCACGGTGACCATCACGCCGCCAGGAGCTCGCCGAAGAGCTCGCCCTTCCTGCCGGTGCGCGGCTTGTAGCGGCCGACGCGATCGGCGATCCGCGCGATGTGCTCGGGCGTCGTGCCGCAGCAGCCGCCGGCGATGTTGAGGAAGCCCGACTTCGCGAACTCCTCGAGCAGGCCGGCGGTGATCTCCGGCGTCTCGTCGAAGCCGGTCTCGCTCATCGGGTTGGGCAGGCCCGCGTTCGGATAGCAGCTCACGAAGGTGTCGCCGGCGACGCGCGCGAGCTCCTCGATGTAGGGCCGCATCAGCGCCGCACCGAGCGCGCAGTTGAGGCCGACCGCGATCGGCCGGGCGTGGCGCACGCTGTGCCAGAACGCGCTCACGGTCTGGCCCGAGAGGATCCGGCCCGAGGCGTCGGTGACGGTGCCCGAGACGATCACGGGCAGGCGCTCGCCGGTCTCCTCCATCAACGCATCCAGGGCGAAGATCGCCGCCTTGGCGTTGAGCGTGTCGAAGACGGTCTCGACCAGGAAGAGGTCGCAGCCGCCTTCGAGCAGCCCCTCGGCCTGCTCGCGGTAGGCGTCGCGCAGTTCGGCGAAGGTGATGTTGCGGGCCGCCGGGTCGTTGACGTCGGGACTGATGCTCGCCGTCTTCGGCGTCGGCCCGAGCGCTCCGGCGACGAAGCGGGGCTTCTCGGCGCTGGTGAACTTGTCGCAGGCCTGGCGCGCCAGTCGCGCGCCGGCGACGTTCATCTCGCGCGCCACCGCGCCGAGGTCGTAGTCGGCCTGGGCGACCGAGGTGGCGCCGAAGGTGTTGGTCTCGACGATGTCGGCACCGGCCTGCAGGTACTGCTCGTGGATCGCCTCGATGACGTCGGGCCGGGTGATCTGCAGCAGGTCGCCGTTGCCCTTCAGGCTCTTGGCGTGATCCTTGAAGCGCTCGCCTCGGTAGTCGGCCTCGGTCAGCCTGAAGCGCTGGATCATGGTGCCCATGGCGCCGTCGAGGATCACGATGCGCTGCTTCAGGATCTCGGCGAGCGCGCCGCCGCGGGTATAGGGCTGGGGCTGCATGCCCCGATTGTAGAAAGGCGTGGTCGGCCCCGCCGACGAAAGGCTGTCAGTGCAAGGCACCCGCCGCCGTCGGGCTGTAGAGCGAATCGCGAAACTCGAGGGCGCGCGGGCCGACGTCCTCCATCGCCCAGGCCGACAGCGCCCGCGCCGTCATCGGCCGCGCGAACAGGAAGCCCTGCAGCTCGTGGCAGCCGAAGGAGCGCAGGATCTGGTGTTGCGCTTCCGACTCCACGCCCTCGGCGACGACCTTCAGTCCGAGCGCCTGGGCAAGCTTGACGATGCCGTCGACGACGGCGCGCGCGTCGGCGCTGGTCTCCAGGTCGAGGACGAAGCTGCGGTCGATCTTCAGCTCGCCGGCGCGCAGCTTCCTCAGGTACGACAGGCTCGAGTAGCCGGTGCCGAAGTCGTCGATCGAGATGTTGACGCCGAGCACGCTCAGCCGCTCGACCATCCGGATCGCGTTCGAGGCGTCTTCCATCGCCACCGACTCGGTGATCTCGCAGGTGAGGAGCTGCGGGCGGATGTGGTTGCGGCGCAGCGCCATGTCGATGCGGTCGGCGAGGTCGAAATGGCGCAGCTGGTGGGCCGACAGGTTGATGGCCACGCGCATCTGCAGGCCGGCGTCGCGCCACTCGCCGGCCTGGCGGCAGGCTTCCTCGATCAGCCAGTTGCCGATCGCGCCGATCAGGCCGAAGCGCTCGGCGATCGGGATGAACTGGTCGGGCCCGATCATGCCGCGCTGCGGATGCTCCCAGCGCATCAGCGCCTCGGCGCCCGTGATCTCGCCGCTCGGCGCGTGGATCTTGGGCTGGTAGACGAGGTGGAGCTGGCCATCGGCCAGGGCGCGACGCAGATCGCGCAGGAGGTCGAGCTGGTCGCGCGCACCGGTCATCATGCGCTGCTCGAAGAAGGCGTAGCTGCCGCCGCCGCCGCCCTTGGCCGAGCGCATTGCCGCCTCGGCGTTGGCGATGATCTCCGCCGCCGGCCCGTGCTCCGGATACAGGGCGATGCCGATCGAGCTCGACACCGTCGCCTCATGCCCGTTCATGCGGCAGGGCTCGCCGATCGCGGTCTGCAGTCGCTCGGCGAAGATGGCCGCGTCCTCCCCGCTCGGATCGGCACCGACGAGCATGACGTACTCGTCGCCGCCGAGATGGGCGACGCGGTCTTCGGCACGGGCGAAGCGCCTGAGGCGGGCCGCGGTCTCGCGCAGCAGGAGGTCGCCGGTGAGGTGGCCGAGCGACTCGTTGACGGGCTTGAAGCCATCGAGGTCGATGAAGAGGATCGCGAGCCGTCGCTTGTCGCGGTCGGCGCCCTGCACGGCCTGGGCGAGCAGGCCGTCGAACATCAGCCGGTTCGGCAGCCCGGTGAGGCCGTCGCGGAAGGTGGACCGCTCGAGCTGGCTCTCGGCGCGGCGCAGCGATCGGCGCAGGTTCGCTTCGAGTACAGAGAACAGCAGGCCGACGAGGAGAATCGCGACCGACCCGACCGACGCGAGCAGGGTGAGCGTGGTCGACGTCAGCCGGTCAGCGTGGGCGGAAGCGACCTGCTGGCCGAGGCTGGCCGCGCCGATGACGAGCTGCTGGCTGACCACCAGGCTGGCGCCGAAGGCGAAGGCCGCCGCGGCCTGCCAGCGCCAGCTGATCGGGCGCGTCCGTTCGCCGCCGCGGAAAAAGGCACCGAGGGCGATCATGCAGCCGCCCGCCGCCCCGGCGAAGGCGCCGACGAGCGGCAGCGGCTGCCATTCGATGCCCGGCACCAGACCGAGCGGCGCCAGCGCCAGCGCGTGGGCGCCGACGGTGCCGATGCCGAGGGCGAAGGCGCCGAAGCCGACGCGACCCGGCGTGGCGACGCGGCCGGCGACGGCGCCGAGGCCGGCGATGCCGGCCACCAGGGCGGCGAACCAGGCGCCCGCGACGCCGAGCGCGTCGTAGCCGATCGTGAACGGGAGCGGCTCGGCCGCGACGCCGATGATCTGACAGGACCAGACGCCGATCGCGAGCGCCGCGGCGGCGCCGACCAGCCACAGGACGCCGCTGCGCGTTCGCAGGACGCGCACCCGGCGCGCCAGGTCGAAGGAGACGTAGGCCGCGAGGCTGCCGATCGCCACGGCGAGCAGGAGCATCGTCAGCGCCGGCATCACCGCTGGCACCCCGGAGCTGATCAACTCGACCGTCATGGACCTCTCGAACGCGACGCCACCGCGC
>JBBSBZ010000235.1:0-5462 GCA_038250795.1 Burkholderiales bacterium
CGCGCCAAAGAGCGCGGCTGCCACATCCTGCAGCTCACCTCGGACAAGGCTCGCCCGGATGCCATCCGCTTCTACGAGAGCCTTGGCTTCGTGGCGTCGCACGAGGGCATGAAACTGCAGCTTCGTCCCGGCGCGGTCGTATCGCGTGATGCCTGACCGCTCGTGTCGGAGGAGACCGGCATGGGTTTCTCGTCGAGCGTGAAGATCATCCCCCTGGCAGCCGCCGATCGCAAAGCGTGGGAGCTGCTTGCGCGCGGCTACAAGGAGTTCTATGCGACGCCCACGACCGATGCCGAGTTCGCGACGGCCTGGGAGCGCCTTCTCGCCCGCGACGGCGTCCACGGCCTGGGCGGCTTCGTCGACGGCGAGCTCGTGGGGCTGGCGCATTACCTCTTCCACACGAGCGTCTGGGCTCGGTCGACCTGCTATCTGCAGGACCTCTTCACCTTGCCGCGCGCCCGCGGACACGGCGTCGCACGCTCGCTCATCGAAGCGGTCGCGCAGCAGGCGCGATCACAGGGAGCGTCCCGCTACTATTGGCACACGCAGCAGGACAACGCGGTCGCTCGCGTTCTGTACGACAAGGTGGCCAGGCACGTGGGCTTCATCCGCTATGACTTTGCGCTTCGAGACCCCGGCGCCTGACCTCGCCATCGCGCCGTCGTCATTCACCGGCATGACTTCCGCAGGGGTCGGTGATTTCCGGGTGCGTCGCAGTGCGCAAGCCGAAGCACCCATGGGCGCTGCCGGTCGGAGCGCGGAACAACCACGGGGTCGTGCCCTTCGCACATGAAATCTCGTGTCAGGCCACCGGCCGCCCTCGTGCTCTGTGTCGCCGCCTGTCTGGCGCAGGGTGTCTCGGCGGCAGATCATCCCTTCGACGGTCGATGGTCCGTGGTTCTCGTATGCCCCGACACCACCGACCGGAGCGGACTCGTCAAGGGCTACGAATACGACTTCGCCGTCGTGATTCGCGACGGCGCTCTCAACGGAGCGTACGGCGCGCCCGGACATCCCGCTTCGGTCGTCTACACGGGAAGCGTCACAGACGATGGCATCCTGGAGATCGCAGCCACGGGAACCACGCGCCAGTCCGAGTACACGGTGGGCCGGGTCAGGCAGGGAACGCCCTATGCTTACACGATGCAGGGCCGGCTCGAGAAGGCCAGCGGCCAGGCGAGCCGCAGAGAACTCCGGCCGTGCACGGCCACGTTCGCCAGGTCGCGGTGAGGTCGAGCACCAGGACGCCCCGTGCCTCGGCGGAACCGTCGCCGCAAGCGCAGGCCATCCACGAAGAGGTCCGGATCGCGCCCTGCGACCCCTCCTGGCCGCTGCGTTTCTCGCTGGAGCGCGACCGCCTGCTCGCCCTGTTTCCGCAGGTGCTCGCCGTCGAGCACATCGGCAGCACTGCCGTTGCCGGCATGGAGGCCAAGCCTGTCATCGACATCCTCGCGGGGGTGACCGACATGGCGGCCGCAGACGCCCTGTTCGAGCCTCTCCTGACGGGCGGCTACACGACCTCGCGCGCCTTCAACAGCCAGCTCACGGATCGACGTTGGTTCATGCGCTGCGCCAATGGCACGCGAACGCACCATCTTCATGTGGTCGTCCATCTCGGCCCGGTCTGGGCGGAGCGGATTCTCTTCCGTGATCTCCTGCGGGCCGACGCCGGCCTGGCGCGGTCGTACTCCCGTCTCAAGGCGCGACTGGCGGTTCGCTTCCGGCACGACCGGGAGGCCTACACCCGGGCCAAGGGGGAGTTCGTCGCCGAGGCGCTCGCGCGTACGTGACTCACCCTTGACGACACTTGCGAACCCTTCATCCTGAATCCGGAAGTACGCACCATGCTCAGAGTCGCCGCCGCCATCGTCCTATTTGCCGCATCGCACGGTCTTGCTTCGGCCGCCGACGGCGACGCATCGCCGTACGACGGGAAGTGGAACGTCACGCTCACCTGCCCGCCTCTTCACGACGACGAGGACGCCAAGGGCTACGTCCATCGTTTCCCTGGAGAGATCAGGTCGGGGGTCCTGAGCGCCACGCACGGCAAGGAAGGGGAGCCCGGCTGGCACTTCCTGAGCGGCCCCATCGGCGGCGACGGCACCGCCGAGCTCACGTTGCACGGCCTCGTCAACAACCCCGAGTACGCTATCCACCATGCCCAGCGCGGCAAGCCCTACGTCTATCGCGTCAGGGCCAGATTCGAGGGCTCCTCCGGGGTCGGACGGCGGATCGGCAAGCGCCAATGCGAGTTCCTGTTCCAGCGCGCCTAGGGCGACCGGAAGGATCCCTCGATGCCGCAGTCTCTTTCGCCGCTGCAGTCGTACTACGCCGCCCGGGCCGGCGAGTACGACGGCGTCTACGCCAAGCCGGAGCGCCAGCGCGACCTGCGAAGGATCGAGCGCTGGGTCGCCTCGACACTGCGCGGGGAGGACGTGCTGGAGGTGGCATGCGGCACGGGTTACTGGACCCAATTCTTCGCATCGACGGCCTCGTCCGTTCTCGCGATCGACAGCTCGCCGGAGACGCTTCGCATCGCCGCCGACCGCGTCCCGGCCGGCAATGTGGAGTTCCGGATCGCAGACGCCTATGCGCTTCCCCACCGGGCCGACGCGTTCACGGCCGCGTTCGCGGGCTTCTGGTTCTCTCACGTCCCGATCGAGCGCCGGAGCGAGTTTCTCCTCGGGCTGAACGCCTCGATCGCTCCCGGCGCCCGGGTCGTCCTCCTCGACAACCTCTTCGTCGCGGGCAGTTCCACGCCGCTCGCGCAGCGCGACGCGGCGGGCAACTCGTACCAGGCCCGCACGCTCGGCGACGGCTCGGCGCACCTCGTCCTGAAGAACTTTCCGTCCGAGGCACAACTGCACTCGCTGGTGGCCGGCGGCATCGGGTCGGACGCCAGGTACACGGCCTGGGATTACTTCTGGGCGTTCGAATATCGCGCGCCCGACACTTGAGCCGGGGCCTGACGGCCCGAGGTTCACACGACCGTCATGCGCGCTCCTTGCCGTCGCGGCGCACCTCGAGCATCTTCCAGCCGTTGCCCGACGGATCGCGAAAGCCGGCGTCGACGTTGCCGTAGCGGCTCACCGGCTCCTGCGTGAACTCGACGCCGAGGGCATGCATGCGGTGGTAGGCGGCGCGGCAGTCGTCCACCGCGAGAACGAGCGGCGGCATCGCACCCTTGGCGACGATCGCCCGAAGGGCCTGCGCGGTCGCCTCGTCGACCACCGGCGGGCCGGGCTCGAACAGGCCGAGCTGAAGGGACGGCTGGTCGGGATGCTGGACGGTCAGCCAGCGGTAGTCGCCGTTGCGGACGTCCGTGTGGACCCGAAACCCGAGCTTGTCGACATAGAACGAGAGCGCCTCGTCCTGATCGCGCACGTACAGACCGACCTTTGAACACCTTGACTCATGCGACCTCCTTGGATGAAGGCTCCTTTGTATCGGCTGCGGAGCGGCGCCGCTTCTCCGAAACTGCGATCGTGAGCCCCGGTCGCTGCGCAGCGCTGACGAAGCAGGCCGGCACGCTGCCGAGCGCCCGGGACGCGGCACGCGCGCTCGTGCGGACCGCTCCGGGGCTCTCGCCCGTGATGTCGCGAAACGTGCGTCCGAAGGTGCCCAGGCTTTTCCACCCGGTGTCGAACGCGATCTCGGTGATCGACCGGTCCGAGTCGCGGAGCAGCGCCGTCGCCCGCTCGATGCGACGGGTCAGAAGATAGCGGTGCGGCGGGACGCCGAAGGCCTGCTTGAACGAACGCGCGAAGTGCGCCTGCGAGACATGGCTGACCGATGCCAGCCGCCGGATCGACCAGTCCTCGTGCGAGCGGGCGTCGATGCGGTCCCGGGCGCGCAGCAGCCGGCGCAGGAGCTCGGGGTCCTGCTCGACCGAGCCCCGGGGGATGGCCGTTGCTGGGCGAGAGGCGGAGGGCTTGATCACGGCGGGTGCGACCCCGTGGCACCGAGGGGAGATGCGGGCGGAGCAGTGCCCAGTCTATTCGTGGCGCTCCACCCGGTCATCGCAATCGCATCCCGAGCCGGCCGAAACGTAGCGGCGCGCGAGCCTGGCCAGGGCCGGCGCCAAGCGACCCAGCCCTCGGGGCAGATGCTGCTCCGGCGCCTCGATCAGCCCGCATCGATAACGGCCCGGATCCGGCATCCAGACCAGCGCTGCGCACGGCCCCTTCGTGCGCCGGCTCGCCAGCACGCCGAGCGGGCACGGCGCGACGGCGCAGCACACGCCGCACCCGTTGCACGGCGCGCCGACCTCGGGCTGGTCGGGTGCTTCCACGCGAAGCGTGATCACGGTGTACACGCGAGCATCCTCGCCGAGGACCGGCGAAGCGGTCGGGCGAACAGCGGCTCGTTCCCGGGCGAGTTGTCCGCGCCGCCGGCCCGCGGCGAGTCGAGCACTTGCGTCGGACACGGGGATCGCACACTGGCGGGCGCTGCACGCAAGAAGTCGAACAGCTCTCGACAACCCGGTCGGAAACCCGACCCAGGCCACTCCGCGCCTGCGCTGCGCCTTCGCCAGACACCTGGGCTCACGAAGCTTCAACGGCGCCGCCGAGTCCCTGGCGCGAGTCTGGTGCCGCAAAGCGGTGAAACCGCGGGCGTCTTTCCGATCTTCTTCCACTACATCAACGTGGGCCCGGACGTTCGCGAGCACGAGATGCAGACCGACGTCTACTTGCCGCTCGCCGGTCCTCGTTGACGTCGCGTCCATCCGTTCGTTCCACCCTACCATCGCCTATTGCGACGGCAGCGCTGGCCAGCGTGCCCATCGTTCGAGAAGGATCCCAGCATGTCGCCAGACGTCCCCCTCGGCACGAGCCAGATCGTCGTCCAGGTCTGCCTGTTCCTGGTCGCCGCCATCGCCATCCTCGGCGGCTCGCTGCAGTTCTATCTCGGGCAGCCTGACACCTCACCGCGCCTGGACAACGTGCACCGCTTCATGGCCGGCGTCTACCTGTCGACCGGACTCATCAGCCTGTGGGCGGCGATCACCGTGCGCCAGCAGGGCTTCCTGATCTACCTGCTGGCGCTCGGCGTGCTGCTGGCCGGCGTCGGCCGGCTCGTGTCCATCGCCAAGGTCGGAATGCCGTCCCCGCCGGCGGTCTGGCTGAGCTATCTCGTGCCGGAGCTGGTCCTCCCGTTCGTGCTCGCCGCAGCGCACTACGCCGGCTCTTGACCATCGCCTTGCAAGGCAGAGGAATCGGCAAACGGAGAAGCGCCATGACATCGCGACCTCCCTTCATCGTCTCGACCGGAGACCTGCTCGAGACTCGCTCGTACCTGCACAGCGCCGAAGCGCAGGCGATGGCGGTGACCCAGGCGGTCTGCGACGCTTTCCGCCTGCGCGACCTGCCGGCCCTCGAGCGTCTGCTCGCGCCCGACTTCACGCTCGTCGGCTCGGACGGCACGGTCCAGCCGCGCTCGCAGGCGATCGACGAGGCTCGCGC
>JBBSBZ010000236.1:0-5453 GCA_038250795.1 Burkholderiales bacterium
GCCGCGCGTCGACTACTCGCTGCATCGCCTGCGTCACTACACGGGCACCGACCCCGAGCACTTCCAGAACTTCGTGCTCTTCACCAACTACCAGTTCTACATCGACGAGTTCGTGCGCCTGGGCCACGAGGCGATGGCCGGAGCGCCGGGCAGCGCGCACTACGACGCGTTCGTCCAGCCGGGCAACGTCATCGAGCGCCCCAGGGGCGCCGCAGCTCGGCTCGGCGACGACCTCGGCTCGCCGCCGCCGCGCCTGCCGCAGATGCCGGCGTACCACCTCGTGCGCGACGACGGCAGCGGCATCACGATGGTCAACATCGGCGTCGGCCCGGCCAACGCCAAGACCATCACCGACCATATCGCCGTGCTGCGTCCGCATGCCTGGGTGATGCTCGGCCACTGCGCGGGGCTGCGCACCACGCAGCGGCTCGGCGACTACGTGCTGGCACACGGCTACGTGCGGGAGGACCACGTCCTCGACGAGGACCTGCCCCTCTGGGTGCCGATCCCGGCGCTGGCCGAGGTGCAGGTCGCACTCGAGGAGGCCGTCGCCGACGTGACCCAGCTGAAGGGCCACGAGCTGAAGCGAATCATGCGCACCGGCACCGTCGCGAGCACCGACAACCGCAACTGGGAGCTGCTGCCTTCGCGCCATGCGCTCAGCACCCCCGAGCGCCGTTTCAGCCAGAGCCGCGCGATCGCGCTCGACATGGAGAGCGCGACCATCGCCGCCAACGGATTTCGCTTCCGCGTGCCTTACGGGACGCTGCTTTGCGTCAGCGACAAGCCGCTCCATGGCGAGATCAAGCTGCCGGGCATGGCGAACCATTTCTACCGCGAGCGCGTCGACCAGCATCTGCGCATCGGCATGCGCGCGATCGAGCGGCTGCGCGACGGCGGCGTCGACCAGCTCCACAGCCGCAAGCTGCGCAGCTTCGCGGAAGTCGCGTTCCAGTAGCTCGTCAGATCATGGCCAGCGGCGACGCGCCCTTCGGTGGCGGGAAGGCCGCGTCGAGGTCAGCGCGGTCCGCGGCGGTCAGAACGAGATCCTGCGCCGCGAAGTTCTCGCGTAGATGCGCGTCGCTCGCTGCCTTCGGGATCGCCATCACGCCCTCCTGCGCCATCAGCCAGGCCAGCGCGATCTGCGCCGGCGTCGCGCCGCGATGTCGCGCAGCTTCGCGGTGCGGGCGAGCGCGCCCTGGTCGATCGGCGAATAGGCCATCGTCATGATCCCGTGCTGCTGCAGCCAGGGCACCAGTTCGAACCCGGGGCCGCGCGAACCGAGCGAGTAGTAGATCTGGTTGGTCGCGCAACGCCCGCCGCCGGGAATACGCAGAAGCTCTTCCATGTCGGCGACGTCGAAGTTGCTCACGCCCCAGGCGCGAATGCGACCGCGCTGCTGCAAGGCCGAAAGCGCCTCGGCGGTTTCCTCGAGCGGCACGTTGCCGCGCCAGTGCAGGAGGTAGAGATCGAGATGGTCGAGGCCGAGCCGACCCAGACTGCGTTCGCAGGCCTGCCCCATGTTGCGTGCGCCGGCGTTGTGCGGATAGACCTTGCTGACGACGAAAAGCTCGTCGCGCGAGAGCGCGCCGGCGCGCAAAGCCTCGTCCACCGCGACGCCGACGATTTCCTCGGCGCCGCCGTCGCCGTACATCTCGGCCGTGTCGACGACGCGCCAGCCGGTGTCGAGCGCGAGCCGCACGGCTGCGATCTCGCTCTTGCGCCGCGCCGGGGACTCGCCCATCCTCCACGTGCCCAGGCCGAGCGACGGGAGCTGGCGATCGCCGGGAAGTGTCACCATCGGGTTGGATCCTTCGAGAAGAGATGATATGAGCACCACCTTCGCCGTCGACCGCAATGACCTTCGCCGCACGCACTGGCTCGAGGGCGCGCCGGCCCCGTTGCCGGCAGCGCAGGTCCGCGTCCGGATCGACGTTTTCGCCCTCACGTCCAACAACATCACCTACGCGGCCTTCGGCGAGGCGATGCACTACTGGGACTTCTTCCCGAGCGGTGACGCGGGCACGGGGTGCGTGCCGGTCTGGGGCTTCGGGACCGTGAGCGAATCCCGCCACGACGGCGTGCCCGTGGGCGCACGGCTGTACGGCTACTTTCCCATGGCCGACGAGATCGACCTCGAGCCGGCCGCCGTGTCAAGCCACGGCTTCGAGGACGGTGCCGCCCACCGGCGTGACCTGCCCGCCATCTACAACCACTACCGTTTCTGCGCCGACGACCCTGGCTACCGCAGCGAAGACGAGCCCTTGATCGCCCTGCTGCGGCCGCTCTTCACGACGTCCTTCCTGATCGACGACTTTCTCGCCGACAACGCGTTCTTCGGCGCGCGCAGCATCGTGATTTCGAGCGCATCGAGCAAGACCGCCTACGGTCTCGCCTTCTGCCTGTCCCGGCACGGCGGGCCTGCGCCCCGGCCGCGGGTGGTAGGGCTGACGTCGGCAAGGAACATCTCCTTCACGCACAGCCTGGGCTGCTACGACGACGTGATCGAATACGACGAGGTCGCCGCGGCGCCGGTGGACGAGCCGGTCGTCTACGTCGACATGAGCGGCGACGTCGCGTTGCGCGAGACCGTGCATCGCCGCTGGGAGGGTCGACTCGCCTACAGCTGCTCGGTCGGGGCGACGCACTGGCAGCGACGCGGCAACGCCAGGGGCCTGCCGGGGCCGAAGCCGGTGCTGTTCTTCGCACCTTCCCAGGCGCAAAAGCGCGTCGCCCAGTGGGGTGCCAGGGAGTTTCACGCCCGCCTGGCCAATGCGTGGGGCGGGTTCGTCGCCCGCGTCGACGACCCCGAGCATCCCTGGCTGCGCGTGTCGAGCGGCCAAGGGCGCGACGCTGTTCGGGCCAGCTACCTCGCGCTGCTCGAAGGCCAGGTGCCGGCCGATGTCGGCTGGGTGTTGCGGGTGTGACGCGGTTCGCGCCGTCTGCGGTCGTCTGCGCTCAATCGCCGCGCCAGGGTGCCGATATCGTCGCAGCAGCAGCCATGCGTCAGGAGGTCATATGACGAGCTCGATGCCTGCGCCCGCCGAAATCGTCCGGCCGCTCCCCGATCTGCCCGCCTGGATCCATCGCTTCCTCGAGGCGGAGATTCCCGTGCTTCGCGAGACTGTCGACTCGATCGCGGCCCTGCGCGCGAACGAGGACGCGACCGATGCGAACAGCATCGGCGAAGTGATCGGCGGGGACCCGCTGATGACGCTCAAGATCCTGATCCACGCATCGGCGCATCGCGGGCGACGCGTCGAGACAGGGGCAGAAACGATCATCGCGGCACTTGTCATGATGGGCATCCCGCCTTTCTTTCGGGCTTTCGCGGAGCAGCCTGCCATCGAGGAAAGGTTGGGCGGCGACGCGCAGGCGCTGGCCGGCATCGGACGCGTATTGCGGCGCGCGCATCGCGGCGCGCGCTTCGCGCTCGCGTTCGCCATCCATCGCACCGACCCGAACGCAGCCACCATCCACGCCGCCGCGCTGCTGCACGAGTTCGCGGAACTGCTGCTCTGGTGCCATGCGCCCGGGCTCGCACTGGCCATCGAGAAGATCCAGCGCGATGACGTCGCGATGAGGTCGAGCGCCGCGCAGCTGCAGGTGCTCAACATCGACCTCGCCGCCCTTCAGGAGGCGCTCATCGGCGCGTGGCGATTGCCTCGGCTCCTGTCCGAAACCGGCCGTGAAGCGCAGACCAGCACTGCCGGCGCGCGCACGGTCTCGCTGGCGGCTCGCCTCGCGCGCCACACCGCGAACGGATGGGAGAACGCCGCCGTGCCGGACGACATCACCGAAATTTCCGAACTGCTCAATCTGTCGGTCGCCGCGACGCTGCAGCTCGCGAGAAGCAGCGACAGCGACTAAGCGCTCACGACACCAGCTCGAGCACGGCGGCGATCGCGTCCGGATGCAGGACCATCTGCACGTGGGCGGTTCTGCGCAGATGCCGGTTGTCCGCCCCTTCCAGCGTCGCAGTGCGAGCCGGAAAGACGATGTTGTCGCAATGGCTCCAGAAGCAGACGAAGCGCGCACGGATCGCGGGCCTCTCGCGTGACATGAGGGTCTGGAGCCAAGGGCTTCCAATCCGCATCTCGCCGATGTTGGAAGCCCAGTTGCGACGCGCCATGCGCGTGCCGGCGTGCGGCGTCGCAATGGTGACGACGCGATGCACGGCGTCTGCGTCCGCCTGGGTCGCCAGCCAGGCACGGGCGGCCAACCCGCCCATGCTGTGCGCAACCACCACGGGCGCCAGCGACGTCTCCTCGCGAAGCCGGTCGACCGCCGAACCGATCGTGGCGCGGTAGTCGTCGATCGAGCCGAAGACCGGCTCGAGGTTGACGGCGATGAATGGGATCCCGGATCGCTGGAGCTCGCGCAGCCATGGATTCCAGATCGCGCGGTTGCAGAAGAATCCATGGACAAGAACCACGCCACGGCGACCCCGCTCGGAGCCGCTCGGGCTGTCCGGGATCGCTCGCTCGAGAAACGGTTGACGCCAGAGGAAGGCACGCGGTGCCGCGAAAGTTTCGCCAACCCAGGCCACCAGGAGATCGACCACGCTCGGTCGAACCGGATCGGTCCTCGCGTAGCTTCGGCGAACGATCCAGAACTCGAATGCAAGGACTGCCGCGTAGCCGCAGAACACGGCGATGGGCACGATGGCAGCCAGCCACGGCCGCGAGCACGTCGCCGCGAGCGCCGCTCCCATGCACAGAGCTGCGAGCAACGAAAAAGCGATCAGCCGTTGAATGCGTGCCAGCATCCGCTCGAGATTGATTCAAGGCGACAAAGAAAAAGGCCTCCGTCTATTCGACGGAGGCCTTCAAGGTATTAATAGCCTGACGATGTCCTACTTTCACACGGGAACCCGCAATATCATCGGCGCTGAGGCGTTTCACTGTCCTGTTCGGGATGGGAAGGAGTGGTACCACCTCGCTATGGTCATCAGGCATAACCGAGCGCTCCCGGCACTTCGGCCGGTAAGCCAATTCGCAGAGTCGACCGCTTTCGCGGGAATCAGATACTTGATGCGTCCTACGCGTTCGAAGAACGGCAAACGCAAGACACTTCCTCGACTTTGGTCAAGGTTATAGGGTCAAGCCGCACGAGCAATTAGTAATGGTTAGCTTAACTGGTTACCCAGCTTCCACACCCATCCTATCAACGTCCTGGTCTAGAACGACTCTTCAGGGGGCTCAAGGCCCCGGCAAGACTCATCTTGAGACGAGTTTCCCGCTTAGATGCTTTCAGCGGTTATCTCTTCCGCACATAGCTACTCGGCAATGCCACTGGCGTGACAACCGATACACCAGAGGTGCGTCCACTCCGGTCCTCTCGTACTAGGAGCAGGCTCTCTCAATCTTGCAGCGCCCACGGAAGATAGGGACCAAACTGTCTCACGACGTTTTAAACCCAGCTCACGTACCTCTTTAAATGGCGAACAGCCA
>JBBSBZ010000237.1:0-5427 GCA_038250795.1 Burkholderiales bacterium
CCGTCGACCTGCCGCCAATCGTCTTCGTCCCCGGCAACGGCGACACCGCCGCCCTGTGGATGACGACGATGTGGCGCTTCGAATCGAACGGCTGGCCGCGCGAGCGCCTGCACGCGATCGACCTGCCCTATCCGCTCGCCCGCGACGACGACACCCAGCCGCAAGCCGGCCGGACGTCGACCGCCGAGCACACCGCCTACCTCGCCGCCGAGGTCAGGAAGGTGCTGGCCCGCACCGGCGCATCCAAGGTGGCGCTGGTCGGCAACTCGCGCGGCGGCTACCCGATCCGCAACTTCATCGCCAACGGCGGCGGCGCGGCCCTGGTCTCGCACGCCGTGCTCTGCGGCGTGCCGAACCACGGGGTGTACGCGGATGCCGGCGGCCGACTCGGCAGCGAATTCAACGGCGCCGGGCCCTTCCTCGCCGGCCTGAATGCGCCGCGCGACGCGAGCGGCAGCGAGGTCACGGCGGGCGTGGCCTGGATGACGATCCGATCCGATGCCAACGACAAGTACGCCCAGCCCGACGGAGCGTGGATCGGCGCCAAGGGCAAGCCGACCCACGTGAGCTTCGACGGGCCGGCCCTGCGCGGCGCCGAGAACGTCGTCATCGCCGGCATCGACCACCGCGAGACCGGCTTCAGCGCCAAGGCCTTCGCGCCGATGTTCCGCTTCATCGCCGGCCGTCCCGCCGCCACGCTCGAGATCCAGCCCGAGGCCGTCGTGGTGCTCGACGGCACGCTGAGCGGCCTCGGCTTCGAGAACCGAAGCGGCAACTACCCCACCAACCTGCCGCTGGTGGGCGCGACGCTCGAGGTCTACGCGACCGACGCCGCCAGCGGCGAGCGCCTCGGCGGCCCGCTGTACACGAAGACCATCGGCGCCGACGGCCGCTGGGGCCCGTTCACCACCGGCCCGAGAGCGCGTCACGAGTTCGTGATCGCGGCGCCCGGCTACGCGACGACGCACGTCTACCGCTCGCCCTTCCCGCGCTCTTCGAGCGTGGTCAGCCTGCACCCCGAGCGCTTCGTGGAAGCGGAGCGCAGCGCGGGTTCGATCGTCGTCTTCGTCCGCCCGCGCGGCTACTTCGGCGTGCCACGCGACCGCATCGTGCTCGACGGCACCAGCCCGCCGGCCGGCATCCCGAGCGGCGTCGCCGGCGTGGCGACGGCACGACTGAAGCTCGCCGACGCCGCAGCGCGGCCGGTGGTGGGCGAGTTCAACGGCGAACGCATCGTCGGCCGGACCTGGCCTGCGGCCGACGACCAGGTCGTGGTGCTGGAGCTGACCGGCTGAGAGCGTTCGCTGTCCTTGCGACAGTCGAAGCGACGACACCCGCGCTTCAGCCCGCCGGGGCGAGGCCGGATCGGTCGCGGCGAGCCGTTCGCAAGGCGATGATCGAGCCATGTTGCGCCGGCTGCTGACCCGACTTCGGCCTGCACGGCGCGTCCGGCCGCCAGCGGCCCCGGCTGCGGGCGGCGCATTCCGGTCGCTGCGCATCCGCAACTACCGGCTCTGGGCCGCGGGCGCGCTGGTCTCCAACGTCGGCACCTGGATGCAGCGCACCGCGCAGGACTGGCTGGTGCTCGTCGAGCTCACGCCGCACAACGCCACCTCGGTGGGCATCGTCATGGCGCTGCAGTTCGGGCCGTCGCTCGTGCTGCTGCCGCTCACCGGGCTGGCGGCCGACCATTTCGATCGAAGAAAGCTGCTGCTCGTGACCCAGAGCGCGCTCGGCACGCTGGCCCTGGCGCTCGGGCTGCTGACCGTGCTCGGCGCCGTGCAGCTCTGGCACGTCTACGTCTTCGCGCTGCTGCTCGGCTGCGTCACCGCCTTCGATGCGCCGGCGCGGCAGAGCTTCGTCTCCGAGCTGGTGGGCGGGAGCGACCTGACCAACGCCGTGGCCCTGAACTCGATGTCGTTCCAGGCCGCACGCATGATCGGCCCGGCGGTGGCGGGCGTGCTCATCGCCGCGTTCGGCACCGGCTGGTCGTTCCTCTGCAATGCCGCTTCGTTCGCGCCCGTGCTCGTCTCGCTGGCGTGCCTGCGGGTGAGCGAGCTGCACCGCACCGCGCGGCCGCCGCTCGCGCGCGGCAGCCTCGGCGAGGGCCTGCGCTACGTGGCACGGCACGACGACCTGAAGACCGTGCTGACGATGCTTTTCCTGGTGGCCACCTTCGGCCTCAACTTTCCGATCTTCATCGCGACGATGGCCGTCAGCGTGTTCCACGTCGGCGCCCACGCGTACGGCCTGCTCAGCTCGACGCTGGCCGCGGGCTCGGTGCTGGGCGCGCTGCTCTCGGCGCGGCGCGGCCAGCCGAGCATGCCGCTGCTGGCGGGCGGCGCGGCGCTGTTCGGCGCGGGCTGTGCGCTTGCCGCCGTGATGCCCGGCTATGGATCCTTCGCCGTCGTGCTCGTCATGGTGGGCCTGGCCTCGCAGACGTTCATGATCGGCGCGAACAGCACGGTGCAGCTCGCCAGCGAGCCGGCGATGCGCGGACGCGTGATGGCGATCTACCTGGCCATCGCACTGGGCAGCACGCCGCTCGGAGCGCCGATCGTCGGCTGGGTGGCCGACGCATTCGGGCCGCGCTGGGCGCTGGCGGTGGCGGCCGCGGCCGGCCTGGCGGCGGCATGGATCGGCGCGCGGCATGTCGCGAGGCGAAAGGGCGCGTCGAAACCGCCATCGTCGTGAAGCTCGGCCGGCACCGGTCGCGGCCACGTATCGCGTCGATGGCGTCGGCCCACCTCGCCTGTTGAGATGCGCGCAGCCGCTCTACGGCGAACTTCGATCCGGCTCGAATGGCGCCAGCGCAGGCGACAGGCTCAAACGGCCCGCAGACGCCGTCCGCGCGAGCGGATGTTGAGCATCTCCACGCCCAGCGAGAAGGCCATCGCCGCGTAGAGGTAGCCCTTCGGGATGTGGACGTCGAAGGCTTCGGCCGTCAGCGCCATGCCCACCATCACCAGGAACGCCAGTGCGAGCACCTTCACCGAGGGGTGCCGGTCCACGAAGTGGCCGATGGGCGCAGCGGCGAACAGCATGACGCCGACCGACGCGACGACTGCCGCCACCATGACCGGCAGCTGATCGACCATGCCGACGGCGGTGATCACCGAGTCGAGCGAGAACACGATGTCGACCACCGCGATCTGCGCGATCGTCGCCCAGAAGGCGTTCGCGCCGGCACTCAGGCCCCGGGCGGTCGGCGCCTCGTGCGGCGCACTCCCCTCCACTTCGGTGAAGATCTCCTGCGTGGCCTTGTACAGAAGGAACGCACCGCCACCGAGGAGAACGATGTCGCGCCCGCTGATGCCCTGGCCGAATGCCGTGAACAGGTTCTCCGTGAGCCCCATCACCCAGGTCAGCGAGAAGAGCAACGCCAGTCGCGAGACCATGGCGAAGCCCAGGCCGAGACGACGAGCCCTGTTCCGCTGCGCCTCGGGCAGACGGCCGACGAGGATGGAGATGAAGATGATGTTGTCGATGCCGAGAACGATCTCGAGCACCGTCAGCGTCGCGAACGCGACCCAGACGTTCGGGTCGGCGAGCAGAGCCGTCATCGCGCCCGGCCCGACCCGTCACTCCTCGCGACCGCCCAGCCCGAACAGCAGCAGCAGCGACTGGAAGACGTTGTAGATGCTCAGGTAGACGCCGAGAGTGGCGGTGATGTAGTTCGTCTCCAGGCCGTCGCGCACCCGCTTCAGGTCGTACAGGATGAAGGCCGAGAAGATGCCGATCGCCAGCACGGCGATCGTGATCATCAAAGCGCCCGACTGCATGAAGACGTTGGCGATCCCCGCCACGAGGAGCATGACGGCGCCGATGAACAGCCACTTGCCCATCGCGCTCAGGTCGCGGCGGATCAAGGACGCGAGCGAGGCCATGCCGAGGAACACGACCCCGGTTCCGGCGAACGCCGTCATGACGAGCCCCGCGCCGTTCGCCATGCCGACGACGGTTCCGACCAGCCGGGACAGCATCAGGCCCATGAAGAAGGTGAACGCGAGCAGGACGGGGACGCCGGCCGCGGAGTCCTTGGTCTTCTCGATGGCATACATGAAGCCGAACGCGCCGCCCAGGAAGACGACAAGGCTGGCGACCGGCGACATGGCCGTCGCCAGTCCGGACGCGATCCCCACCCATGCGCCGAGAACGGTCGGCACCATCGAAAGCGCAAGCAGCCAGTAGGTGTTGCGCAGTACGCGCTGGCTTGCGCTGGCGGGGCTCGAGGCGAGCGACTGTTCGTCGACGCGCTCGACGTATGGAAGGGGTGTGGCCATGTCCAGGTCTCCTTGAGTGGCTACGTTTCGGCGCAGTCTAGGCAGGCCCACCCTTCGCGTAAATTCGAATCTTCGGTCATCTCACTTCGATTTGTGCGAAGTGTCATCGGGGTTGGTCATGAACTTCAAGCACCTCTACTACTTCTGGGCCACTGCAAAGGCGGGTGGCGTGATGCGCGCCGGCGAGCAGCTCCATCTCACGCCCCAGACCCTGTCGGGGCAGATCAAGCTGCTCGAGGGACGGCTCGGCTGCGAGCTCTTCGCCAAGAGCGGGCGGCGACTCGAGCTCACCGGCGCAGGCCGGACCGCCCTGCGCTACGCCGACCAGATCTTCGCGCTCGGCGACGAGCTCGAGGCGGCCATGAACGCCGCCTCCGGCGTCGCCGACCGCCTCGACTTTCGGGTCGGCATTTCCGATTCCGTGCCCAAGGCCATCGCCTATCGCCTGCTCGAGCCCGCGCTGGACATCGAAGGGTCGGTGCGGCTGACCTGCCACGAGGGCCGGTTCGACGACCTCCTCGGCCGCCTGGCCGTGCACAAGCTGGACCTGGTGCTGGCCGACGAGCCGATGGGGCGGGAGATGAGCGTGCGCGCGTTCAATCACGCGCTCGGCGTCAGCGCGCTGACGTTCTTCGCGACGCCGGGGTTGAAGGCCTCGCTACCGCGGCGCTTCCCGGGCAACCTCGACGGTGCGCCGATGCTCGTGCCGACCTACGCCGGCATCCGCGGGCGCTTCGAACGCTGGTGCTCGCTCGAAGGCATTCAGGTCAACGTCGTGGCCGAACTCGGCGACAGTGCATTGCTCACTGCCTTCGGTCGCGAAGGCCGGGGCGTCTTCATGGCGCCGACCGTCCTCGAGCGCGACATCTGCGCCCAGAACGGCGTGGTCGTCCTCGGACGCACCGAAGATCTCGCCGAGGAATTCTTCGCCATCTCGGTCGAGCGCCGGATCACGCACCCGTGCGTGGAAGCGATCACGCAGGCCGCGCGGGGTCGGCTCTTCCATTCGAAAGAACGGGAATAGCGCCCGGCGCGTCCCACCTCACCCGGCGAAGTCTTCCTCGAAGTATTCGTGCGCGCCGCGCGCACCGCCGGCCCGCTGTGCCGCTTCCTGGGCGCGCAACTGCACGCGCCTGATCTTTCC